>JALOQC010000243.1 GCA_025453555.1 Myxococcota bacterium
TCGACTTCACCGTGCTCGACTTCACCGTGCTCGACTTCACCGTGCTCGACTGCACCGTGCTCGACTGCACCGTGCTCGACTTCACCGTGCTGGGGGTCGCAGCGGACGACTTCTTCCGCGGGGTCTGCGCCATGAAGCCCGTATCGTAGTGTCGTCCGGCGGGTCTGGCACGCCCCGACGTCGCAGCGACTTCGCCGGTGCGAGCCGCACGAGCGGACCGCGCGAATCGGTCGGGCTCACTCGCTCGGCGGAGCTTCGGACGGCGCGCTCGTCGGCGCGACCGCTCCGTCCTCCGGATCGTCGTCGAGGATCTCCGGAAGCAGCACCGTGAAGATCGACGCGACGACGACGCCGAGGAACGCGATCCAGAGCACCAAGTTGCCGACGAGCGGCGAGTCGCGTTCCTCGTCGGAAGGAACGGGCGCGCTCACAGGAGCTTCCCTCCGAGCTCCACGACCTGGGTCGCGATCGCGTCCACGACCTCGTCCAGCGCGATCATCGTCACGTCCGCGTCGCTGCGGAGCTTCACCTCCGCCTTGCCGTCGGCGAGCCCGCGCTTTCCGATCGCGATGCGGAGCGGAATGCCCACGAGGTCGGCGTCCTTGAGCTTCACGCCCGGGCGCTCGTGGCGATCGTCGAGCAGCACGTCGACGCCCTTGGCCTTCAGCGCCTCGTAGAGCTTCTCCGCCGCTTCGACGATCTCGGGCTCGTTGCCGAGGCTGAGCACGGTGGCTTGGTAGGGCGCGATCGACATGGGCCAGCGGATGCCGTCGGCGTCGTGGTGCTGCTCGATGGCGGAGGCCATCAGGCGCGTGACGCCGATGCCGTAGCAACCCATGACGAAGGGCTTCGATTCGCCGGTCTCGTCGAGGAAGGTCGCCTTCATCTTCGAGGAGTAGTGCGTGCCGAGCACGAAGATGTGACCACCCTCGATGCCGCGGTACGCCTCGAGGCCGCCGCCGCACTTCGGACACTCGTCGCCCGCTCCGACCAGACGCAGGTGCATCACCTCGCCCTCGAAGTCGCGTCCGAAGGCCACGTGCGCGAAGTGGTGATCCCACTGGTTCGCGCCGCACACGCCGTCCGCCACCGCGGCCGCCGCGTGATCGACGAGCGTGCGGAGCGCGACCTTCGGCGCGACCGGGCCGACGAAGCCGGGTCCCACGCCGAGCACCGCCTTCACGTCGTTCTCGCTCGCGAGGTGCACCTCGTCGACGCCGAGCGCGCGGGCCACGAGGATCTCGTTGACCTCGTGATCGCCGCGGACGACCACGAGCGCGATCTCTTCGGCGGTCGCCACGGCGTCGGGAGCGCGCTTTTCGCTCTTGCTCGGCACGAGGTACGCGAGCGTCTTGAGGATCCGGTTCGTCCCGAACGCGCCGTCCGCGCTCTTCGGCGCGTCGTCCTTCGCGAAGAACGCCACGACCTGCTCGATCGACTTCGTCTTCGGCGTCTTCACGAGCAGCCGCTCGGGCGTCTTGGAGAAGTCCGCCTTCGTGGTGTCGATGCGCGCCTCCGCGACCTCGACGTTCGCGGCGTAGTCGCACTTCGTGCACGCGACGATGCGGTCCTCGCCGGACTGCGCGAGCACCTGGAACTCCGCGCTCGTCTTGCCGCCGATCTGACCGCTGTCCGCCTCGACGATGCGGTAGTCGAGGCCGAGGCTCCTGAAGATGCGGTGATACGCCTCGCGCATCGTCGCGTAGCTCTCGAACGCCTTCTCCTCGCTCACGTCGAAGGAGTACGCGTCCTTCATCATGAACTCGCGGCAGCGCATGAGGCCCGCGCGCGGGCGCGCCTCGTCGCGGTACTTCATCTGGATCTGGTAGAGGTTGAGCGGGAGCTGGCGGTAGCTCTTCACCTCGCGCCGCACCATGTCGGTGATGATCTCTTCGTGCGTCGGCCCGAGGTGGTACTCGCCGCCCTTGCGGTCCTTGAGGCGCAAGAGCACCGGACCGTAGAGGTCGTAGCGACCGGTCTCTTGGAAGTACGTCGCCGGCAGGATCGCCGGCATCAGCACCTCTTGCGCGCCCGCGGCGTCCATCTCGCGGCGGATGATCGCCTGCACGCGCTTGAGCACGCGCTGCCCGAGCGGGAGCATCTCGTAGATGCCGGCCCCGACCATGCGGATGTAGCCGCCGCGGAGGAGCAAGACGTGAGACGCGTCGACCGCGTCCTTGGGGACTTCCTTGATCGTCGGGAGGAACGCCTGGGAGTAGCGCATGGCGCGGCGTGATAGCGCGTCTTGCCGACGTGAGCGATACGTCTTTGGCGCGAGCGTCCTCGGGCGGCCGCGAGGTCACCGCGACCGTGCGACGTCGGTCCGTGCTCAGGCTGCGAGGGCCCGCGCTTGGCGCTGCGTCTCGCGGCAGGCCTCCGCACACTCACGGCACTCCGCGTGATGTCCCGCGTGTGGAGCGCAGGCCGCCTCGCACTCCGCGCACACCTCCGCGCAGAGCGCGGCGAGCCGGCCGAGGTGCGCGGACCCCGAGGTCGCGATCGCCGGGACCGCCCGACAGATCGCGAGCATGGCGTGGGTCGTGCGGGAGCACTCCGCCATGGAGGTATCTCCGCTCTGGAGCGCCCGCAGACAGTGGCTCAGGCACGCCTCACCCGCTGCGATGCAGACCGCGGCCGCGCGTGCGAAGGCTTGCTGCGCGTCCGTGGGGGCGGCGAGTGGCGGGCTCTCTCCTCCGGTGTGGTGCTCGTGGCGCTCCGAGCCTTGTGCACCACAGCCGATCGCGGTGACCACGCCGTGCGCCACCGCAGTTCCCACGCCCACCTTGAGCATCTCTCGTCGGTTCATCGGGGCCATGTATCACGACGTCGCGCAGGAGAGTTGATCGGGATCGTCTCGTGAACGCTCGCGCGTCGCCGACCACGTCCGCCTACGAAACGTCCGCGTAGAGAACCGCACGACCTACGTCGACGACCACGCCACGTCGACGACCACGCCCGAGGTCGACGACCACGTGCGACCCGTCGACGATCCACGATCACGTCGATGTGCTCTGCGCAGGCGCGCTCGCCCTCACGGCGCGGTGGTTCCGCACGCTCCGACCGAGGGATCCTCGCCGAGGTCGCCTTCGGTGAAGGAGAGCACGAGCTCGTCGTTTACGTAGACGCGGTAGAGGCCACCGGGGAGCAGGTCGGGGAGTGGGCACTCGCGCTCGGTCTCGATGCACACCGGCGGGCACGCACCGCCGCACGCGCTGAAGTAGCGCGTGGGGCTCAGTCGGATGTCGCCGCCGAATGGAAGATCGTCCGTGGAGTGTTCGGTGACGACCGCCGTGCAGGTGCCTTCGCTCGCACAGCCGCCGCAGTCGTTCACGAGGCGGGCCACGAGGCGCGACGAGGTCGGCACCTGCGCGATGCACACTTCGCTCGTCGGCTCCGGCTGCGCGTCGAGCGGGTCGCTCGGCTCACACGACACGTCGGGTGCGGCGTAGCGGACACACGCGGGCGGCGGCGGGATGAGCGAGATCTCCTCCTCTACCGGCAGCACGAACGCGGGCGCGCCGTTGACCTCGACCGTCCAGTCGCCACGTGGCAGCGGAGGAACCGCGCAACGTGAGGTCGGCGCGTTGCAACCCACGCAATCGCAGACGTCGTCGTTGCACAAGCCCGAGGTCAAACGCAGGACCTGCGCGCCTCGGTCCACCTCGACCCCACAGGTCGTGGACGGGCAGCAACCGCAGGTGTCGAAGGTGACGGGCAACTCGAAGGGCTCGTTCGCGGGCGCGAGGAAGCTCTCGAGGCAAGTCCAATCGGCGCGACGCGGCTCACATGCGGGACCCGCGTCGATGGGAAAACCTCCGTCGCTCGGCACGCCGCCGTCTCTGAAAGCGCACTCGAAGCCACGCACCATCGAGGTCCCGGCGGGACACTGGAACGGGCACGGGCCGCCGGGTGAATCGACGGGACCGGCGGAGGAACAACACACCATCCCGCTCGGGAGGAAGCAGCGACCGGCGTCGGTGTCCGACTCCATGCCCCGCGAGCGGAAGCAGCCGAGGGTGAGGAAGGCGAGCGCGAGCGAGACGAAGGAGAGCTTGGTCATGAGCAACCCTGGCGCGCATCGGCACAGCTCGAGCGCGCACGGAACCGCTCAGCACGCCGCGTGCCCGGGACGCTTCGACGGCTCGGTCGCCCGACGGCGGCGCTCAGCGACGTCGGGTCGCTCGCGGCGGCCGGGTCGAAAGCGTCAGCTCAGCCCGCACCGTCGACGACTTCGCAGAGGATCTCGGCGTAGCGCTCGGGCCAGCTCACGTTCAGGCGCGTGCCCCGCTCGTAGACCACGTCCTCCAGCCGCGCGCGGTCGGCGTCGTCGAGCTCGAGTCGGCGCTGCAACGTCCGCAAGAGCTCCCGCTCGCGCCAATCGAGCACCCCGTCCGCCAACGCCATCCACGTCGCGGACGCGTACACCGCGCGGCGGCCTTCCGGGCTCAACGCGTGGATGGGGACGCGACGCATCGCCGGGCGTCGATTGATGAGCCCTGGCCCGGGTTGTTCTTCTTCGAGCCCGAGGATCCGAGCCGCCGCCCGCGCGGCCGTGAGCTCGTCCGCGTGCAGGCGACCGTCCGCCCAAGCCAGGCACGACATCGCGTGGAGGCACGCGATCCGATCCGTACGAGAGAGCTGTTCCGTCATGGTCGAAGTGTCGGGCCCTCGCCTCATGTCGTCACGACCGGAAAGTTCGACCTAACATGTCGGAATGGTCGACACGTCGCGCATCGAGTGGCTCAACTACCACCACCTCCTCTACTTCTACTTGGTGGTGCGAGAGGGCGGCATCGTGCCCGCCGCCAAGGCCTTGCGACTGTCGCACTCGACGGTGAGTGGGCAGCTCCGCGTGCTGGAGGACGCGCTCGGCGTGGCGCTCTTCGATCGTTCGGGGAGGCGCCTCGTGCCGACGGAGGACGGCCACGTCGTCTACCGCTACGCGACGGAGATCTTCGGGCTCGGTCGCGAGATGGTGCAGGTCCTGCGCGGCCACGCGATCGAGCGACCCGCCCTCCGCATCGGGACGTCGTCCGCGCTTCCGAAGCTCGTCTGCGTGGAGCTGCTCGAGCCCGCGCTCGCGCTCGGGCTGCGTCTCTCCGTCGAGGAGGACCGTTTCGATCGTCTGGTCGCGCGGCTCGTGACGCACGAGCTCGACGTGATCCTGACCGATGCCCCGCTGGCCGCGGGCTCGGGCGCACGCGCGTTCAACCATCCCCTCGGGGAGAGCGAGGTCGGCGTGTTCGCGGTTCCGAAGCTCGCGCGCGCGTTGCGCCGCGGATTCCCCGGGAGCCTGCACCGCGCACCGATGGTCCTGCCCACGACCGATGCCACGTTGCGTCGGCTCGTCGACCCGTGGCTCGAGCGTAACGCGCTGGAGCCCGTGATCGTGGCGGAGTCGAGCGACAGCGCGCTCG
The DNA here is from genome assembly GCA_025453555.1 of Myxococcota bacterium. Classification (GTDB taxonomy): domain Bacteria; phylum Myxococcota_A; class Polyangia; order Polyangiales; family Houyiibacteriaceae; genus JACKEH01. The sequence continues at coordinate 5,418 of JALOQC010000243.1, forward strand.
CGAAGGCCTTCGCGGCCGCAGGTCACGGCTCGCTCGTGGCACCGCTGGTGATCTCGGAGCACCTCGCCGCTCGGTACGGGCTGCGTCTGGTCGGAAAGGCGCGAGGGCTGCGCGAGCGGTTCTACGCGGTCAGCGCCGAGCGTCGCGTCAAGGCGCCCGGAGTCGCCGCCATCTGCGCGGGCGCGCGGACGCGCCTGTTCGCGCCGTGAGCCTCAGGTCCCGCAGAACGTGCGGTACTGCCATTGATCGTCGCCCGGCGGCTCCGCGAGCTCCGCGTGCTCGGGCTGATCGTCGAAGGGCCGCTGGAGCACCTGATGGAGTCGTTCGAAGGGGGCGAGATCGCCGGCGCGAGCGGCCGCGATCATCGCTTCGATGCGGTGATTGCGCGGGATGAACGCGGGGTTCGCGCGTCGCATGATCGCGACGCTCGCGTCGTCGCTCGTGCCCTCCGCGTCCCGGCGCGCACGCCAGCGTTCGCTCCACGCGCGGAAGGCGTCGACGTCGAGCAGTTGATCCGCCGCGTCGCCGTGCGCGAGCCGACGGAAGAAGACCGTGTAGTCCGTGTGCTCCTTCGCGAGCAGGCCGAGCAGACCGCGCGCGAGCTCGAGGTCTCCGTCGCGCATCTCTCGGAGCCCGAGCTTCTTCCGCAGCTCGTCCGCGTAACGCGCCTCGAAGCGCGCGATGAAGGTCTCGAGGTGCGCGGTGAGGATCGGCACCGCGCGTGACTCGTCGGGGTCCACGAGCGGCAGCAGCGTCTCCGCGAAGCGCGAGAGGTTCCACAGCGCGATGCGCGGCTGATGCGCGAACGCGTAGCGACCTCCGCGATCGATGGACGAGAACACACGCGCGGGCTCGTACGCGTCGAGGAACGCGGCCGGTCCGTAGTCGATCGTCTCGCCCGAGATCGACGTGTTGTCGGTGTTCATCACCCCGTGCACGAAGCCGAGCGCGAGCCACTTCGCGACGAGGCTCGCTTGCGCGTCCATCACCGACTCGAGGAGCGCGAGCGCGGCCCCACGACGGCTCGCCGCGGTCGGCGCGGCATCGGGCACGTGACCCGCGCCTTTGGGTCCGGTGACACGATCGGGTCGCTCGGCGTTGGGGTAGTGCCGCTCGAGCGCGTGCTCGACGAGGAGCTCGATCGCGTCGACGTCGCCGCGCGCCGCGAAGTACTGGAAGGTGCCGACGCGCAGGTGGCTGCTCGCGACGCGCGTGAGCACCGCGCCGGGCAGCACCTCCTCGCGGTAGACCGGATCGCCCGTCAGCACCGCCGCGAGCGCGCGCGTGGTCGGCACGCCGAGCGCGTGCATCGCTTCGCTGAGCACGTACTCGCGCAGCACCGGCCCGATCGCCGCGCGACCGTCGCCGCCCCGCGAGAACGGCGTCGGCCCCGCGCCCTTGAGCTGTACGTCGCGGCGCACGCCGGAACGATCGACGAGCTCACCGAGCAAGATCGCGCGACCGTCGCCGAGCTGCGGCACGAAGCTCCCGAACTGATGGCCCGCGTAGGCGAGCGCGATCGGATCGGCGTCTTCGGGTACGGCGTTGCCCGCGAGGATCGCGACGCCCTCCGGGCTCGCGAGCGCGACCGGATCGAGCCCGAGCTCGTTCGCGAGCGCCGCGTTGATCGCGAGCGCGACCGGGGCACGCACCGGGCTCGGGTTCGTGCGCGCGTAGAAGCGGCCGGGGAGAGAGGCGTAGCGATGCTCGAAGCCGAAACGCATCGGTCCTTTGTCGGGCCGAAGCGGCCGAGGGACAAGCGGGATCGAAGGCCGCGTCCTCCGGAGCCTCGACTCGCCGCGCGAGAGCGCCCCGGAGTCACTCTTCGAGCGCGCGCCGCATCGCGCGAGCCTGGCGCACGCGAAACACGACCATCGCGAGGATCGCCAACGAGCCGAGCGTTCCGAGGAAGACCCCGATCGCGTGACGGCGCACGAAGCTCGGCCCCTCGAGGCTCGCTCGCTCGGCGGCCTCGAAGGGAGCGAGCAAGTCGGGACCACGATCGACGAGCTGCTGCGCGACCCTGGAGATCTCCCGCTCGTCGAAGTGCTGCGAGGAGAGCGCCACGTAGACGCCCGCCTGGCGGTGTGTGAAGTAGAGGTCGACCTCGTGACCGCGGTCGACACGCACGACGCCGCCGGGGAGCTCCGAGCGCGTACCAGGCCTCAGGCTCATCTCGTAGTCGAGGTTTCGTCCGAGACCCGCGTCGAGGGTCGCCTCGTACCGTCCGCGAACGCCGGGGCCCCACGACGTCGCCGAGCACGAGGTCTCGAGGTGATGGACGTCGAGGGGCTCGAAGCCCGGCGCGAGCGCCTGCAGCTCGTCATCCGTCACCAGCGCGCGGCACCCGCTCGTGCTCGATGCGAGCCAATCGTACGCGCCGAGCGGCCACGCGAGCAGGCTGCCGATGCCGACGAGGTAGATCGTCGCGGCGAACAACATCCAGCGCGGGTCGACCTCGCGGCCGTGGAAGAGCAGCCCGCCGTCCAGCGCGCCGAAGCGGTAGGGCCGCCCCGCCCGACGGGCGGCGACGGCCTTGATGATCACGTACGCGGCGACGGCCAGCGCGAGGGACGTGAAGACGACCAAACGGAGGGTGGCGAAGAGCACGCCGCTCCTTGAACGACGAAACCCACGCGTTCCAGCGCGGCTCACACATCGTTACGAAACCTCGCGCGCGGCGAACGAAGTGCTGCTCGACGTCGTCCGTCGGGTGGTGACTCACTCCGGGAGCGGAGCGGGCTCGCAGTACGCGACGTTGCCCGCAGCGCGACCACTGCACAGCTGACCGCTCGGGCAGTTCGCATCGTTGCCGCCGCATGGATCCTTGCAGGTCGCCCCGACGAACGGCTCCATCACGCAGAGCTCCGACTCGCACTCGCCGTCCGCCGAACAGGCCGCACCCACCGGAAGCCGCGGTGGCTCCTTGCACCCCGTGACGAGTGAACCGAGCAAAGTGAGCAGGGACAGAATGCCGACACGCAGGTCGACCGGCCGGAGCGTTGTGAAAGGCACGCCGCTGCTTGAACGACGAGCTCTGCAGTTTCCAGGCAAATCACACGTCCTCACCAGGCTTTTCCGAGTCGAACGCTCAGCCGCCGAGACGCATCTGCGCTTTGCTCGCGTTCCGCTCCACGAGTACCTTCTGCCGAGCGCGATCGCTGGACACGATCACGCCGACGACGATCACGAGCCGCGGTCACGGCGCCGAGGATCACGGATCACAGCACCGACGCGATCAGCACGACGCGCGTGGCGTCGCCGAGCGGAGGCGAGCGGTGCACCGCGCCCTTCCCCGCGCTGGTCCGATGGTGTGCGCCCTTGAGGATCAGCACGTCGCCGACGTTCGCGTGACGCACGCGCTCCAGCGCGACGATCGCGCGGTTGGCGTCGTCGACGCAGCACCACTCCCGCGCCATGGCCTCGCGATCGACGTCGCGTTCCGGCGCCCACTCGGTGCCGGGCCCCGCGTACGTCGTCACGAGTCGAAGCTGCACGTAGTCGTGGTGGAAGCGGCGGCAACGATCGTCGCGCACGGGCCCGAAGAAGAAGCGTAGCGAGCGCGCACCGCCCGCGAGCGCGAGGCGCGCCGCGAGATCGCGCAGGTCGCGCTCCATCCACTCGCGCAGCGGGCCCTGCATGCCCGAGATCCACGGAGACACGTCGAGCTTCGGAACGTCGAGCATTCCGTCGAAGGGCTCGGGACGACCCCTGGCCCAGGCCGCGACCTCAGCGGGGAGACCGTCGGGGAGATCGCGCTCCCAGATCGTGAGCCCGACCCCGCGGCTCGCGATGCGCGAGAGCACCGCGGGCTCGCGACTCGTGGGCTCGTGGACGGCTTGGTCCGGCAGCGAAGGTCGCAGGGGCTCGACCGGCGAAGAAGCCAGCGAAGCGGACGCGGGAGTCGGGGCGGATGAGCCGGAGCTCGTTCCGACGAGGACGGGTTCGGACGCGGACATCGACATCGACATGCGCGCAAGATGTCGCGACCGGTCTTCTTTTGCAATTCGATTGCGCTTGCATTCTCGATGCGGTACCGATCGGGCATGAGCCGAGCGCCCTCCGAGGTCGATGCGAGCACTGGCACTTCGTCTCCTGCGACCGCCCGTCTGCCCGTCACGGTGCTCTCGGGCTTCCTCGGTGCGGGCAAGACCACGCTGTTGCGCCACGTGCTGCACAACCGCGAAGGCCTGCGCGTCGCGGTGATCGTCAACGACATGAGCGAGGTGAACGTCGACGCGCGCCTCGTCGAGGACGGCACGAGCCTCTC
>JALOQC010000681.1 GCA_025453555.1 Myxococcota bacterium
GGGCTCTTCCCCGCCGAGAGCACGTGCACGCTCGGCGATCCCTCGTAGAGCTCTTGCGCCGCGCGTCGGCAACGCTCGACGTCGACGTCGCCCTTCGCCATCGCGTACGCGGTCACCAAGATCCCGCGCGTCATCGGCACGAGGTGCGGCGTGAAGCTCACGCGGATCGGAGCGCCGACCACCCGCGAGAGCTCTTGTTCGATCTCCGGCGTGTGCCGGTGCACGCCGCCGACCTTGTACGCACGGAACCCCTCCGCGGTCTCCGGAAGGTGCGTGCTCGCGGCCGGCGATCGCCCCGCGCCGCTCACACCGCTCTTCGCGTCGATCACGATCCCATTCGGATCGACGAGCCCCGCCGCGAGCAGCGGCGCGAGGGCGAGCGTGCTGGCGGTCGGATAACAGCCCGGCACCGCCACGAGGTCCGCCGTGCGCAGGGCGTCGCGGTGCAGCTCGACGAGGCCGTAGACCGCGCGACCGAAGAGGTCCGGCGCTCCGTGCTCGCCGTACCACTCGCGGTAGACCTGCGGATCGTCGAGCCGGAAGTCCGCGCTCAGATCGAAGACGACGACCCCACGCGCGCGCAGCGCGGCGACGGTCGGGGCGCTCGCGCCGTGGGGCAGCGCGCAGAACGCGAGCTCGGACGAGGCCGCGACCGCGTCTGCGTCGAACGGCGCGATCTCGCCCGGCACCAGCCCCGCGAGCGAGGGCAACACGTCCTCCACCGACTGCCCCGCCTTCGAGTGCCCCACGAGCGGGCCGAGCCGAAAGTGCGGGTGCTGGAGCAGCAGGCGCGCGAGCTCGGCGCCCGTGTAGCCGGTGGCGCCGACGACGGCAGCGCGCGGACGATCGATCATGCGGATGTGCTTGTCGCGAAGCGGCGTCGCTCGCAAGCGTCGAAGCGCGCGCTCGACTGTGAGCCGAGTGTGAGCCGTGAGCGCCGACGACGCTCAGCGCCGCGCGGCGACCCGCGAGCGCGAGTCCTGGAGCGCGAGCCAAAGCGCGAGTGTCGAGCGACACGCGGCCCGCACCACGCGCGACGGAACGAGAAGAGCCGCGTTCCCGAAGGAGCGCGGCTCTCGTGCGTCGAGCGCCCGAAGCGATCAACGCTTCGAGTACTGGAACTTCTTGCGGGCGCCCGGCTGACCCGGCTTCTTGCGCTCCTTCTTGCGCGAGTCGCGGGTCAGGAAGCCGGCCTTCTTGAGGGCGGGCTTGAGGTCCGAGTCGAGACGGATCAGCGCGCGCGAGATGCCGTGACGCACGGCCTCCGCCTGCGCGGCGACGCCGCCACCGGCCACGTTCACCTCGACGTCGAAGCCGTTCGGCTTCGCGATGAGCTCGAAGGGCTGCGCGATGATCATGCCGAGCACCTCGCGCGGGAAGTACTCCGCGACCGTGCGGCCGTTGACCTTGATCGTGCCCTCGCCGGGCTTGAGGAACACGCGCGCGACCGCGGTCTTGCGCTTGCCGGTGCCGTAGTAACGGCCGTGGATCTGGTGGGGCTTGGCCATCGTCGTCTCTTCCTACGAGCTCAGAACTTGAACGCCTCGGGCTTCTGCGCCGAGTGGGGGTGCGTCGGGCCGGCGTAGACCTTCAGCTTGCGGAACTGCTGGCGACCGAGCGACGTCTTCGGGAGCATGCCCTTGATCGCCTTCTCGATGATGAAGCCGGGCTTGCGCTCCTGGAGCGAGGCGTACGACTCCGCCTTGAGCCCACCGGGGTAACCGCTGTGGTGGTACCACTTCTTGTCGGTGAGCTTGTTGCCCGTCAGCTTCACCTTGTCCGCGTTGACGACGACCACGAAGTCGCCGTTGTCGGCGTGCGTGGTGAAGTCCGGACGGTGCTTGCCGCGGAGCACGGTGGCGACGCGCGACGCGAGTCGACCGAGGGAGATGTCGGTGGCGTCGATCACGTACCAGTGACGGTCGACTTCGTTGGCCTTGGCGCTGACGGTGCGCATCTGATCCTCTACTGCCCTCTCGCCCAATCTCAGGACCTCTCAGGAGCCCAGGAGAAGTCCCGGGAGACATCCCGGGAGACGACGACCGAAGGAGACGGTCGCACCGGTCCGCGAAGGGGCGCGTTGTCTAGCCGGACCCCCTCGGAGTGTCAAGGCAGGTCGGGAAACACGGTGGATTCCGTCGCTCCCGGCTCGACTCGCCGATTTCAGGATCCGACACGATACACCGATTGATTTCAAACACTTACGCACGAATCAGCTCTTCGAGCGCGAGGCGATCGCCTCCGACCTCCCGGGGGCCCTCCCTCGCGATCTCCCGGCCGCCTGCGCGTCCTGGCGCGCCCAACTTCGGTGCTACGGTGCCGCGGCCGATGGAACCGCAGGGTGAAGAGAGCCCCGAGAGCGCCCCCGCTCGCGTGAGCACGACGCCGCCGCGGCCGAACGCCGCGCCGCCGGGCACACCTGCGGTCAAGCCGTACGAGCCGGGCTGGCTCCTGCGCTGGGTCTACCGCCGCTTCTTCTCGCACCTCCAAGTCGACGAGGCGTGGAGCGGGGCCGTCCGCGACAGCGCACGTCGACGTCGTCACGGAGGGCTTCTCCGCGCTGCTCTTCTTGCGCCGCCCTCCCCGCCTCGGTCGCACCTCGCGCAAAGGCGAAGCGCTCGAGAAAGATCTGATTCGAACGTTGGTCGAGACGCAGCGCCGCCTCGACAAACCGATCCTGCTGGTGCCGCAGACCTTCGTCTGGTCGAAGCT
>JALOQC010000682.1 GCA_025453555.1 Myxococcota bacterium
GCTCGGCGATCGTTCGCTCTTCCCGGATCTCCAGGCGAAGAGCTACCTCGCGCACGCCGCGATCTCGCCGCTCTCCGCGCCCGTGAAGGCGCGCGTGGACGAGCTGACCGCGGACTACGCGCGGCTCGGCGTCGAGGCGTTGCCGCGCTGGCTGAAGGAGCGCGCGCGGCTGCGGGAGCTGCTCGCCGCAACGATCGGCGCGCGCCCGGAGGACCTCGGTTTCTCGCAGAGCACCACGCCCGGCGTGATCTGGATCGCGAACGCGATCGACTGGAAGCCCGGCGACCGCGTGCTGCTCTTCGAGGGCGAGTTCCCCGCGAACGTCACGCCCTGGCAGCAGGCCGCGCGTACGTACGGGCTCGAGCTCGTCACGATCCCGAGCGCGCCCTTCTTCGAGAGCGCCGACGCGGGCCTCGCAGTGGTGGAGCGCGAGCTCGTGAAAGGCGCGCGGCTCGTCGCGGTGAGCGAGGTGCGCTTCCAAGACGGGCTCCGCATGCCGACCGCGGCGCTCGGGCGTCTCGCGCACCGCTACGGTGCGGAGCTCTTCGTGGACGCGATCCAAGCGCTCGGCGCGGTGCCGGTCGACGTCGCGGAGATCGACTACCTCGCCACGGGCGCGCACAAGTTCTTGATGGGCCTCGAGGGTGCGGGCTTCGTCTACGTCGCGCCGTCGCGCATCGGCGCGCTGGCGCCTCGGCTCGCGGGCTGGCTCGGCCACGAGGACGCGCTGACCTTCCTCTTCGAAGGGCCAGGGCACCTCCGCGCGGACCGGCCCTTTCGGGCCTCGGCGGACGTGATCGAGCAGGGCGCGCAGTCCGGGGCCAGCTTGGCGGCCCTCCAGGCCAGCGTGGAGATCCTCGACGCCCTCGGGCCCGGTCGAATCTTCGAGCACGTCCAGACCCTGCACGACGCGCTCGAGCCGGCGCTGCTCGAGATGGGTTTTCGCTCGCTGCGCGCGGGCGATCCGTCGTCTCGGAGCGCCTCGCTCTGCGCGCTCCCGCCGCCCGGGGTCGACGTGCGGGCCCTGCACCGGGGGCTGCTTTCTCGGGGGGTCGTGGCCTCGATTCCCGACGGGTTCTTGCGTTTCGCCCCCCATTGGCCGAACGCTTCCGCCGAAGTGCCTTTCGTGATCGAGTCTCTCCACTCGGCGCTCCGGGAGATCGCATGAGCGAGCTGTCCGAGCTGTGGCGCCGGTGTTACGGCAACCTCCCGCCCCAAGGCGCGCGCCTGCGCAAGCGTCTGCCCGACCGTTGGCTGCGAATCCACTCGCTGCAGGGCGGCAAACGCTTCGCCGAGGGCGTGGACGACGAAGGCGAGCTGCTGGCGCGCGCGAACACCGCCGCGTCGGTCGTGCTCGGGGAAGGGCAGCCGGTGTGGATCATCGCGGCGTCCTTCGAGCTCGAGCCGCCGGGGCAGCTCCCGGAGCTCGCGGGTCAGCTCCTCGTGCCCGCGATCACCTGTGAGCCCGACGAGGATCTCGAGACGCGTGCCGTCTTCCATGCGGCGCGCGTGAACTGGCAGGACGGCGTCTTCGACGACGTGATCCTGGCGGTGGCCGAGGATCGGCGGCGCGTGATCTGGATGAACGAGCAGACCGGTGAGGTCTTCGCGCCCTACGACGGTGGCATCGATCTCGTGCTCACCCACCGCGCGCGCCGCGACGCGTTGCGCGAGCAGTGGAAGGCCTGGGTCTCCACGCGCAAAGACGGGATGTAGGCCCGGCCGCAACGAAATCGGGCGTGCTCCGAGATCGGGCCCGCTTCGAAGTCGGGCCGCACCTCGCCTCCACCAGGTCAGCCGACGGCGGATTCTCGACGCCGATGCCGACGTGCATGCGAGTCCGAGCTCGAGCGCGCTCCGAAGTCGGGTCGGCTCCTCGACGGCAAACCGACGTGCATGCGAGTGCCGCTCGTCGTCTTACGGGTCGCGCGCGTGTGATGCATCGCGCGCCGCGCCGCTCCGACGCGACTCTACGATCGCGCCATGCGCCCGCTTCGCCTGCTCGTCCCGCTCGCGCTCCTCGCCTGCACCGGTGACTCCGCCGATCCGAACGTCTTCCGCGGGCTCTCCGAGCCGGCGCAGATCCGACGCGACGACTTCGGCGTGGTGCACGTCACCGGTGCGACGGCGGCCGACGTCTACTACGCATCCGGCTACGCGCAGGCGACCGATCGCCTCTTCCAGATGGATCAGATGCGTCGACGCGCGTACGGCCGTCGCGCGGAGGTGCTGCCCGATCGTGTGGGCGACGATCTGCTCGTGCGTCACTTCGACATGCGGCGTCTCGGCACCGAGGCGGCGGAGCGCGTGCGCACCGAACATCCGGAGACCCACCGCCTCGTCGTCGCGTGGGTCGCGGGCGTGAACGCGCGCATCGACGAGATCCTCGAAGGTCGCGCGCCGCTTCCGTACGGCTTTCAGCTCTTCGACTACGCGCCGGAGCGCTGGGACACCATCGACCCCTACGCGGTCGGCAAGCTCATCCTCTTCAACAACGCGAACCAGCTCGAGTTCGATCTGCTCGCGACCGTGCGCACCACCCGCGCGGCGAATCGCCTGCCGACCGCGCTGCCGAGCGACGCCCGCGAGCGCCTCGCGCGTTTCTCCGAGCGCATGCGCGACCTGCGCCCTGGCGCGAGCAACAACTGGGCGATCGACGGACGCCACACCCGCGACGGTCGCCCGTTGATCGCGGGCGATCCGCATCAGCCGCTCGCCTCGCCCGCGGTCGCGACGACGGCGCGCTCGACGTGGCGGGCTTCGCGTTCGTGGGCACGCCCGCGGTGCAGCTCGGCCACAACCGCCACGTCGCGTGGACCGCAACGACCACGTATCCGGACTGGATGGATCTGGTGGAGGTGCGCGTGAGCACCGAGGGCGGCCTCGCGATCGAGCTCGCCGGCGCCCGGCATCCCGCGGTCGCGCGCACCGAGGTGGTGAACGTCCGCGGAGAGCCGCCGCAGGAGGTCGAGGTCATCGACGTGCCGGGCGTCGGCATCGTCTTGCCGGAGGACTTCTCGCCGCTGCCGATCACCCGCCCCGGACGGAGGATCCTCTTTCGTTGGACCGGCCTGAAGCCGACGATCGAGGCGCACGCCTTCCACGCGCTCGACACCGCGCGCAACCTCGACGAAGCGAACGCGGCGATCGACGCGATGGAGCTCGGTGCCTTCAACTTCGTGGTCGCGGACGCGAGCGGTCTCTCCTACCGATCGCGTCCGCTCGTGCCCGATCGCGGCACGCCCGGCAGCACGCCACGGAGCTGGGTGCTGATCGACGGGGAAGATCCGAACGCCGCGTGGTCGGGAACGTTCCTCGACGGCGCGCGCCTGCCCACGTCGAGCGGCGGGGAGCGCGGCTGGATCGCGACCGCGAACAACGACCCCTTCGGCTTCACGCGCGACGGCTCGGTGGAAGGCGACGCCTGGTACTACGGCGTCTGGTACGACCCCGGCACCCGCGGTGCGCGCCTCGACGCCGAGCTCGCGCGCCTCGCGGAACGCGGCGACGTCACGCCGGAAGACTTCGTCGCGCTCCAACGCGACACCTACTCGATGTTCGCCGAACGTTTCTTGCCGCTGCTCTTCGACGCGGCGGACGCGCTCGACACGGACGAAGCGCTCGCGGAGTTTCGTGAGCGCGACGACCTCGCGCAGCTCGTCGATCGCCTGCGCGGCTGGGACCGCCGCATGGATCGCGACTCGGCCGAAGCCGTGATCTTCCAGGCGTGGGTCTACTTCGCGGTGCAGGACGCGATCGGCGACGAGCTCGGTCTGCTCTTCCAGCCGCTCCTCGACGCGGTTCCTCGTCGAACGCTTCGGCGCCGTCGACGCCGAGTACGCGTGGCGCGACCTCCACGGCACGTACCTCGGCCACCTCGGCGGCCGTTTCGATCGCGGCTGGCAACCGACACAAGGCGCGGACGGAACCGTCGACGTGAGCGACGCCACCTTCCTGCGCGACGGAGAGCCGGTCGAGCGCGTCACGTCGAGCGACGGAGCCGTCTACCGCATGGTCGCGAGCTTCCGCGAGGACGGCCTCCCCGTGGCGCGCGTGACCTTCGTGCCGGGTCACTCCGAGGACCCGGACTCGCCGTGGTGGAACAACACCTACGAGCGTTGGGCGGAGGGCGAGTACGAGCCGCTCGCGTTCGAGGAGGCGGATGTGGAAGCGCGGACGGTGGAGCGGTTCGAGCTGACGCGGGAGGGGTTGGTGGGGCGGTGAAGGTCGACGGTGCGCTTCGCGCGACCGTGTCGTAGACAGAGACGAAGACCGCGCTGCGCGCCGCCGCTGCTTCGTAGCGACCAAGACGGTCGGACCTTTCAGCACCGCTTCGCGTCGGCTACGCCAGTTCTACCGTCCTCCACTTCTACCGTCCGTCCTCCACTTCTACCGTACGAGGTACTCGGGGGTTGAGCCTCCGGCCCGATGGCGCCGACGGGGCTTCCGCCGGGCTTCCTGTGCAGGCCCCGGGGATGGTCGTTTGAACGTGCTGGAATCTCCGCGTGAGCCCGGAATCACGCCGCGCGACGGACGCACCGATGCGCGGCTCGGGCTGTGGCCGGGCCGCGCATCGCCGCTTGGGGCGTTCTGCCGTCAGGCGGGTGGGTCGTTGGCTCCGCGGCGACCGCGTCGATGGCGCTTCGACCTCTTCCCAGCATCGCGCGTGCGCAGCACGATGACGCGACGGCCTTCGGTCTTCGCAACGCGCTCGTCGTCGAGGCCGCGATGCACGATGCTCTTCGGCTCGGTCGTGGCGTCGACGTTCGGCTTCAGCGCCGGCTTCTTGATCGGGTCGACGTCGATCACCCGCACGCGACGCGCTTCGTCTTCGAGCTCACTCTCGAGGTCTTCGTGCTCGGCGAGCTCACGCGCGCGCTCACGTCGTTGCTCGCGCACGCGCATCCGCTTCTGCTGCGCCGCCTCCATCTTCGCGCGCTGCGCGCGCTTCTCCGCGAGCTCGGCCTCGACCTCTTCACGCGAGGGATGCGGCGCACCGAGGATCGCCCCGAACTCCGGCACGTCGAGCGGCATGCCGAGGAAGGTGTGCCCGCGCAGTGTGCCTGCGGGAAACGCG
>JALOQC010000244.1 GCA_025453555.1 Myxococcota bacterium
CGCGATCATCAACGGCACCCAGCTCATGCTCGCCATCGGCGGCCTCGCGGTCGTGGAGGCCGAGCGCCTCTGCACCACGGCGGACGTGACGGGCGCGATGAGCCTCGAAGCCCTGCAAGGCAGCGGGCGCCCCTTCGATCCCCGCATCCAGTCGGTGCGCCCGCACCCCGGCCAAGCCGCGAGCGCGGGCAACCTCCGCGCCTTGCTCACGGAGAGCGAGATCATGGCCTCGCACCGCGACTGCAAGAAGGTGCAGGACCCCTACTCGCTCCGCTGCATGCCGCAGGTCCACGGCGCCTCGCGCGACGTGCTCGTCTTCGCGCGCCAGGTGCTCGAGCGCGAGCTGATCGCGGCGACCGACAATCCGCTCAGTGGCGGCAACTTCCACGGCCAACCGCTCGCGCTCGTGCTGGATGCCGCCGCGATGGCCACCGCGGAGCTCGCGAACATCGCCGAACGTCGCCTCGAACAATTGGTGAACCCCGCGCTCTCCAGCGGCCTTCCTCCCTTCCTCGGCCCGCGCACCGGCCTCGATTCCGGCTTCATGATGGCCCAGGTCACGGCGGCCGCCCTGGTCAGCGAGAACAAGGTCCTCTGCCACCCTTCGAGCGTCGACTCGATCCCCTCGTCGGCCGGCAAGGAGGACCACGTCTCGATGGGCAGCATCGGCGCCCGCAAGCTCGCGCAGATCGTCGACCACGTCGGCAAGGTGCTCGGCATCGAAGCCCTCGTCGCGGCGCAAGGCCTCGACCACCGCGCCCCCCTCCGCCCCGCGCTCGGTGTCGCCGCCGCCCACGCGGCCGTGCGCGCGGTGGTCCCCACCTTGGTCGCCGACCGCATGCTCCAGCCCGACATGCTGGCGTGCGAGCAGTTGGTGACGAGCGGTGTCCTGCGGGAAGCCGCCGAGAAGGCCGTCGGCCCGCTGGCGTGACTGAACCGGCGGCGTGAACGGGCCGGGAAACGGGCGCGTGAACGTGAGCGACGTGAAGCGAACGTGAGCGGCGTGATCCCGAACGCCGAAGTGAATGGACGCGCGCGGGTCGGCGGCGACTCGAGCGGCGAGTGCACGAACCGCCCGCTTCCCGCCCAGCTCCCCCCGTTGCCCCACCGCGCCTTCCCGGGTACCCCTTCGGGCCATGCGCGTCGTCGTCACCAGCCTCGCGGTCGCTCTCCTCGTCGGATGCCCGAGCGATCCCATCGATTGTCGCGACCTCGGCCGCGTCGAGGGCCCGGCCGACAACTGCGTTTGTCCCGAGCCGCTCGTGCCTTTCCCGGCCGAACATCCCGAGTATCCGGGCTGCGAATGTCCGACGGGCACGATCCCGAGCGGCGACACGTGTGTGCTCCCCGACGGCGGCCCCGACGACGCCGGCACCGACGCGGGCCCGATGCCCGAAGAGGACGGTTGCGTCCCCGTGACCCTGTACCGCGACGCGGACGGCGACGGCCGCGGTGATCCGGACGTCACCACCACCGCTTGCCCGGGCCTGGCGGGACACGTCGAGAACGCCGACGACTGCGACGACACGTGCGACGTGTGTCGGGAGGGCGTGACCGAGACGTGTGACGAGGCGGACAACGACTGCGACGGGTTCGTGGACGAGGGGGTACGGGAACTGTCCAGTGCAACACCGCTGTCCGCGACCATTTCCATGTCCCATCTCGCCGTCGAGAGCCTCGATGACGGAGGGGCGTTGGTGTTCTTCGTCGATGACAGCCTCGGTGTCGGCGACGGCGTGGTGCGTGCGGTCGTGGTCAGCGGCGCCGGAACGTGGGGCACGACGAGTGTGGTCGCGCCAAGCGTCGCGGGTTCGGCCACGAGCCTGGTCAGCGCCCGCAACGGCTCTCGCATCGTCGTGGCTTTCCAAGTCGGGCGCGACATTCACGCGCGCGTGTACTCGCGTGCGGATGGGAGCGTTCTCTCGCCGGTCCGTACTCTCAACGAGGACCCAGCCACGAACGTCAGGGTCACGTCCTTCGGCGGAGGCTTCCTCTTCGCCTGGGACCAGTCGAATCAGTTGGCATTCCAGTTTCGCCTGGCAGAGCTCGGCAACTCGCGAGACTCCGCGCAGGTCATCACGACGTTCTCCGTGGACGAGCCCCTCCGACCCGTGACCTGGACGGAGGCGGGGCCGGAGCGGTGGCTGGTGTTCAAGGACGGTGGGCTCTTTGGTGTGCGGTTCGCGTCCAGCGAACCTGCAGGCCCAACGCCCCTGTCGACCAGCCCGATCGAAGCCGACGAGTTCCTGGGAGCAGCCGAAGGACCACCAGGCGAGATCCTCGTGCATGGCTTCACGACCGACGCTGCGGTGCTTGCGCGCTTTCGACTCCCCGACACGACGTTGTCGACGATCGACTCCGGCGCGTACTTCTTCTCGATGCCTGCATACTGGAACGCGACCACGTTGCTGGCCCGTCGTCTCGCTCCAGCAACGCTCGAACGGTCACTACGGATGTACGAGGAGACCACTACCGGATGGGCCTCGGTCAGCCTCGACGAGACCGCAGGCGGTACTGGCCCGGCCGCGACCGGTGACCTCGTCGTCTACTCGACGATCGACGCCACGGACGTCGAAAGGCTCGTCGTACGCCGCCGCGCCTGTGCGCGCTAACTCGCATGTCCCGCCCCTGACAACCGCTTCGCCGAACCCGCCTCCCCCTAGACCGTCGTTGTCCGTTCGCAGGTAATACCTGTACGCTGTGCAACGTTGCGGCACCCGTGCGGGGTGCTTGGGGTGTGTGCTTGCCTGGGAGCGGGATGATGACGGCTTGGCGTCCGCGAGAGCGGGCGTCGTGGAGTTTTCTCTACGGCGTCCTGTCGTTTGGCTTGATCGCGTGCGGCGGTGGCGGCTGCGGAGGGTGCGGTGACGGCTGCGGCGTCGCCCCCATCCCGGGCGGCTTCCCCATCGAGCAGCGAGTCCCGAACTCGGCTCAGGTCCGCCTGACCGACGAGGGCATCGCGTTCTTGGAGAACAACGCGGACGCGCTCGTAGCGCTGGCACTGCCAGACGGCCTCGAGTTCCCAATTCCCCCGACCACCACCCGTCAATCGATCAGCGTCTGCGGCAACACGCAGATCGAGATCTGTCGAGATGGGAACTGCCTCGTCCGCGGAGAGATTCGCTCTCTCGACCTTCAGGCACAGCCTCCCAACGGGCTGCGTGCAACCATTCGGCTCTCGCTCGAGAGCCTTCGTTGCACATCTCGCAACCCCGACGGGTCGTGCGCGGCAGCGTCCAACGGCCCGCTGAACATTCGTCTCAGCGACAGTTTTCTCTGCAGCGGCGGGATCAACGCAACCCTCAACACCACTCGGGGAAGTCGACCGGACATCGGAATCATCGCCGACATCGGGCTCGAAGAAGAAGACGAAGTTGCTCGACGCGGCTACACGAAGGTCGTCGTTCGAAGCGTGGGTCTCGAACCGGGTCGTGGATTCGAATCGGGCAACGGAACCGACATCACGCTCGACGGAGATGGCGGGCTAATCGGCTTCGTTGTGGACCTTCTTCCCGGCATCATTCTCAACGCGCTCGTGGGCACGTTGGAGGATCAGGTTGGCAGCCTCCTCCAAGACACGATCGACGAACAGCTCTGCACCACCCAAGGCGAGTACGGCTGCCCCACCGGCACCTTCGCCGTCCCCGCTGGCGACGACCCCGACGCGGTCTGCCGCTATGCCGCCAACGCCGACGCCGCCTGCGTCCCCACCCTCCTCGGCACCGACGGCCAAGGTGACCTCGGCGCTGCGTTCCTCGGCTCCATCTCGCCCGGCACCCACGCGCCCGGGCAGTTCCTGCTCGCCGCGGGCGGCGACGGTGAAGCGGTGAACGAGGGCATGAGCGTGTTCATGTACGGCGGGTTCCTCGGGACCAGCCGCGATTTCGCCACCGTGTACCCGCACAACCCGTGCGTGCCGGTGATCGAGCCGCCCGCGATCCCGACCATTCCGCGCGCGGCCATCTTCCGCGCGAACACCATCGAAGGCCTCGCCTCCGATCCGCACGTCGGCATCGGCCTCTCCGAGGACTTCCTCAACCACGCCGGCTACGGCGCGTTCGACGCGGGTCTGCTCTGCATCGGCGCGGGCACGAGCCTCTCGCAGCAGCTCAGCTCGGGTCTGTTCTCGTTGCTCGTTCCCTCACTGAACCGCCTGACCTTCCCGGAAGAGTCGGTACCGCTCGCGGTGATGTTGCGCCCGCAGCGTCCGCCCACCTTCGAGATCGGAATCGGCACCGAGGACGAGCCGCTGCTCACCGTGTTGCTCGACGATCTCCAGGTCGACTTCTACGTCTGGAGCAACGAGCGCTACGTCCGCTTCATGACCTATCAGGCGGATCTCTCGCTCGGGATCAACCTCTCCGTGATGGACGGCGAGATCGTCCCGAACGTGGTGGGTCTGACCGCGACCGAGTCCACCGTGACCAACTTCGAGGATCTCCTCGACGAGGATCCGGAGCGGCTCGCGGGCGTGATCCAGAGCGTGCTCGAGACCTTCGCGGGCATGGCCTTCGGCGACCTCGGCGGCTTCGCGCTGCCCGAGCTGATGGGCCTCGAGCTGCAGGTCCAAGAGGGCGGCGTGCGCGGCGTCGCGGAGGGTGAGTCCGAGTTCCTCGGCATCTTCGCGAACCTCGCGGTCGCAGGCGCGGAGGCGTTCAGCGCGCCCGTCGACACGCGGCTCGCCCTCGGCGCGCTCGAGCTCGATCACCGCAGCATGACCCTCGAGCACTGGGGCGATGGCGCGCTGC
Source organism: Myxococcota bacterium (assembly GCA_025453555.1). Classification (GTDB taxonomy): domain Bacteria; phylum Myxococcota_A; class Polyangia; order Polyangiales; family Houyiibacteriaceae; genus JACKEH01. Next base: position 4,749 of record JALOQC010000244.1, read on the forward strand.
CGCGTCTGCACGTCGACCTCTCGGCCGAGGGCCCGTCGGGCGCAGAGCTCGAGTACAGCGTGCGCCTCGACGGGATGGCGTGGTCCGCGTGGACCCGCGATCCGCACGTCGTCATCGAGGACGCGGCGCTCCGCTTCCAGGCGCGTCACGTGGTCGAGGCCCGCGCGCGGGTCGTCGGCGAGCGCGACAGCGTCGACCTCTCGCCCGCGATCGAGCAGGTGTTGGTCGACATCACGGCGCCCGAGCTGGAGCTCGTGACGGAGGCCGCGGGCACGCGGATCGCGGCGTGGGACGTGCTCGCGGAGCACCTCGACTACCGCTGGCGTCTCGTCGGTGATTCGTCGTGGAGCGAGTGGGAGCGCCTCGGCGATCGCACGATCCTCCCGGTGATCGGCGACGTGGAGGTCGAGGTCCGCGACGAGGCGGAGAACGTCGCGTCGGCGTCCTCGGCGCTCATTCGCGGCGTCGGCAACCCGAACGCCGAAGGCGGCTGCGGCTCCTGCGCGGTCGACAGCCCGACGGGTGGCGCGAAGGGCACCTTCGTGGCGCTCCTCGCGGTGCTCGGCGCGATGCTGGCGCGTCGCCGGAAGGAACCGCGCCGCGGGCGCTCCTTTCGTGCGAACGCGATGAGCGCGCGCTCCTTCCTCCTCTTCACGCTCCCCGTGCTCCTCGCGGTCACGGGCTGCGACTGCGGCGGCAAGAACCCTCCGGCCGACCTCGACGGTGGCATCCCGGAGGACGGCGATGTGACGACGGACGGCGGGACGCTGCGTCCCCTCGAGCCCGGCCTCCTCGCGATGCACCTCGACATGACCGCGCTCACCGACGGCACCCTCGTGCTTAGCGGCTACAGCCCGGGCGCCCTCCCCTCCACGCGCTACGGCGATCTCGTCGTCGGCTCGTGGAACGGCACCAGCGTGAGCTGGGAGATCGTCGACGGCGTGCCCGACGTGGCGCCGACGCGTGATCCCGAGAGCTGGCGCGGCGGAATCGCGGACGAGGGTGACGACGTCGGCCTCTTCACGTCGATCGTCAACGACGGCGGCACGTTGGTCATCGCGTACCACGACCGCACGAACGGCGCGCTCAAGGTCGCGAGCGGCACCCTCGGCGGCGAGTGGTCGGTGACCGAAGTCGATGGCGATGGCGCGCAGGGCTACACCTCGCTCGTCCGCACGAGCAGCGGCTGGGCCGTCAGCTACCTCGCGATCACGCCGCCCGCGACGTTGCCGGGGCGCCCGGTCTCGCAGGTGCGCGTGGCGACCGCGTCGTCGCCGGGCGGTCCGTGGACGGTCGCCGAGGTCACGGGCGGTGAGATCGCGTGTCGTCCGCAGTTCTGCGGCGGCGCCGACTGCCTCGCGACCGGGGAGTGCACGAGCGACCCCGGCGAGGCCGAGGTGCTCGACGATCCATACGTGGAGGATCTCCCGCCAGCGATCGGTCTGCACACCTCGCTCGCGGCCACCTCGAGCGGTCTCGCGCTGGCCTACTACTCGCGCGCGGAGGGCAACCTCTACGGCGTGAGCTTCGAAGGCGGCGCGTGGGGCACGCCCTTCCTGATCGACGGCTACGGCGTCGGCGATCCGAACACGGGCGACTGCGGTCTGCACGCGAGCCTCGCGGTCGACTCCGCGGGCGTGTGGCACGTGGCGTACGTCGACGGCGCCGAAGAAGCGCTGAAGTACGCGCGCATCGAGGGCACGACGATCACGCGCGAGCTGGTCGACGACGGCGAGACCGAAGGTTCGACGGACGGCCGCCACGTGGTGGGCGACGACGCGGACATCGCGGTCACCGCCAGCGGCGAGGTGCGCATCGCGTACCAAGACGCGACGCGGCAGGACGCACGCTTCGCCCGCAAGGCGAGCGGCGGCGCGTGGGCGGTCACGGTGATCGACGAGAGCGACAGCACCGGGTACTTCACCACGCAGTACCTCGCGGGCACCGCGAGCTCGGTGGCGTTCTGGTTCCGCCAGGAGGCCTCGGACGCGCGCGCCAACGGCATCCGCGTCGAAACGGTGGAGTGAAGGTGCGCGCGTCGCGCGACGCGACGTGACGAAGAAGGCCGCGCCCGAGGGTGCGGCCTTCTTCGTTTCGTCCGTGCGGTCTTGCGTCGGTGCGCGCGTCGGCGTGCGTCGGTGCGGTCTCGCGTCGGTGCCGGGGGCGGGGCTCGAACCCGCACGTGTCGCCACGGGCGATTTTAAGTCGCCTGCGTCTGCCTGTTCCGCCACCCCGGCGTGGAGCGCGGGCAGCGTAGCGTGCCCGCGGCGAGTCGTCCGCACCTGCCGCGGCGAGTCGGTGTCCGCGTCGGTGTCCGTGTCGGTGTCCGTGTCGGTGTCCGTGTCGGTGTCCGTGTCGGTGTCCGGGTCGGTGTCCGTGTCGGTGTCCGTGTCGGTGTCGGTGTCCGGGTCGGTGTCCGGGTCGGTGTCCGTGTCGGTGCGCCAAAAATCGAAGAGCCACCCGGGGGCGGCTCGAGATCGAGACGAGAGGAGCGGCTCAGGCCGCCTTGGTCGCCGGGGTCTCGTCGACGAACTTCTGCCGCTCGTTGCCCACGAGCGAGAGGAGCTGCTGACGATCGACGAGGCCCGCGTCGAGGAGCGCGCGCATGTACCCGTCGGCGTAGCCGTGGGCGCGCGCGAGCTTCGCGTACGCGGCGCCGTCGAAGCGCGCTTTGAGAACGTCACGCAGCAAGTCGCGGAGCGTGTCGAGAAGCTGGTCCTGATTCATCGCCTCGTCCTCCCGCCGGCCCGCGACCGTTTCGCCCTGCGCGCGCCGACCTCCCCATTTCGCTCGGAGGAGGCGCAAACGTCAAAAAATCCGCGGAGCGCGTTCGCGAGACGCGCGAGCGCACTCCGTTCGAGGCGAGCGATGCAGTATCGTGCGCGCTGATGATGACCCGCGACTCCGCGCCCAACATGGCTGTGTTCTGCGACTTCGAAAACGTCGCCCTCGGCGTCCGCGACGCCCGCTACGACGAGTTCGACATCGACCTCGTCCTCGAGCGCATCCTCGACAAGGGCAAGGTCGTGGTGAAGCGCGCCTACGCCGACTGGGACCGCTACAAGAGCGCGAAGCGCGCGATGCACGAGGCTTCGTTCGAGCTGATCGAGATTCCGCACGTCAGCTACAGCGGGAAGAACAGCGCCGACATCCGCCTCGTCGTCGACGCCCTCGACCTCTGCCACACCAAACAGCACGTCGACATCTTCGTGATCGTCAGCGGCGACAGCGACTTCTCGCCGCTCGTCTCGAAGCTCCGCGAGAACGACAAGCTGGTGATCGGCCTCGGCGTGAAGAACTCGTCGAGCGATCTGCTCATCGAGAACTGCGACGAGTTCATCTTCTACGACGACCTCGTGCGCAACCGCCGCAAGGCCGCGCACAAACCGCCCGCGCGACGCAAGCCCGAGCGTGCGGAGCGCGATCGACCGGAGAAGGCCGCCGACCGTCCCGCCGAGAAGAGCGCCGAGAAGTTCGAGAAGTCCGGCGACAAGAGCGCGGAGAAGCTCGCCGAGAAACCGGCAGAGAAGATCCTCGACAAAGCCACCGACAAGACGAAAGCGCCCCAGGCCGACAAGCCCAAGCGTGCGGCCGACTCCAGCGGAGATCCCGCGGAAGCCCACGCGATCGTCCTCGACGTCGTCGAGTCGCTCTTCGAGGATCGCGACGGGAACCTGTGGGGCTCCATGGTCAAACAGGTGTTGAAGCGAAAGCGCCCTCAGTTCAGCGAGAGCTACTACGGCTACCGGACGTTCAACCAGCTCCTGGAGGACATGGCCAAGGCGGAGCTCCTCGAAGTCGAGAAGGAAGAGAAGTCCGGCAACTACGTGATCCTGGGCTTCGGCGCGAAGGCCTGACGGTGCGGTCGCCGACCGGGGTCGCTCGTCGCGTGCAGCGACGAGCGTCGTCTGGGCGACGTCGCCGACCGGGGGTCGCTTCGTCGGGTGAAGCAGCGACCCTGCGACCGATGCGATCGCGGCGGCGCCGGCACCACGTCACGCGAGCGTCGCCGTGAAGCCACCGAACCGTGACGTGCTCGCGCGACTCACGGCGTTCGAGTCGACCGCCAGCGGCCGTGCGCGGCCGAGCCCTCGAGCGGCCGCGAACGAACATGCTCGTCGACGACATCTACGGGCTCGAGCGACGCGCAGGCGCCGCAGAAACGGTGAAGCGGACATGAAGCACGCGACGATCCTCTGTGCCCTCCTCGCCCTCCTCGGCGCGTGTGGTGGCGACGACGCGAGCACGGTCGCGGTCACGGTGTACGTCACCGAGGTCACGAGCGACGAAGCGGACCCCGGGACCGAGGTGTGTGTGATCGAGCCCGCGGGCTACGGCTGCGGGATCACGGACGCGGCGGGGCTCGTGACGTTGGAGGTGCCCGCGCGGACCGAGGTCCTGTTCCGCTCGACCCGCAGCGACCGCGTCCCCGGAATCTTTCCGTACACGTCCGGCGACGCCCCGGAAGAGATCGAGGTCGACACCGTCGACCCGACGCTCGCGCAGGTGCTCGTGATCGGCGCAGGGGTCGAGGCGATGCCGGGCACGGGGCAGATCCTCTTGCTCGCGCGTGGGCCCTCGGGAGGCGGGGCCGAAGCCGAAGGCATGACGTTCTCGCTCGGGGCGGGCGACGGGCCGTTCTATTTCGGTGGCTCGCAGCCGATGCCGGAGCTCACGGCGACCACCAGCGACGGCGCCGTCGCGTGGGCGAACGTTCCTCCGGGCGAGCACACGATCACGGCCGAAGGTGCGGCGACGTGCGTGACGCGGGTCGGCTTCGATCGCGGCGCGGACCGTACGGGCGTGCGCGTGGAGGCGGACTCGCTGACGTTCGTACGCCTCGTGGACTGCGCGCCTCGCTGAGAGAAGCTCGTCTCCGATTACCGCAAGCCAGCTCGCGGAGCGAGCGAAGGCTCGTGGGAGGGGGCCCCTCGGGGCTTCATGCCCCGTGGGGGAGGGTCTGGCGACAGACCCTCAAGGAAGCTGAAACCAAGCTCAGCCGATTTCGCAAGCCGCCCTACCGGACGGCGCGCAGCTCGCGAAGCGAGCGGTTCGAAGTGGAATCGTGCGAAGCGAAGTGGACGCAGTCCACGGAGCCGCAGGATTCCACGAGAGTGTCGGGCCGTGGGAGGGGGCCCCTCGGGGTTTCATGCCCCGCGGGGGAGGGTCTGGTGACAGACCCTCGAGGAAGCTGACGGGGCTCAGCCGGCGAGGGTCTCCACGAACGCGCCCTTGGTGAGCGTCTGGTGCACGGGGCACTTGTTCGCGATCTCGAGCAGACGCGCGCGCTGCTCGTCGTCGAGCGCTCCTTCGAGCTTCACGACCCGCGTGATGCGGTCCACCGGCGACTGCCCGACCACCCGCTCGTGGCGCAGGTGCACCTCGACCGCTTCGAGCGGCCATGCCTTCCGCTTCGCGTACATCGCGAGCGTCATCGACGTGCAGCAGCCGAGCGCGGAGAGCAGGTACTCGAACGGGTTCGGCCCGGTGTCGGTTCCCCCGAGCTCCGCCGGCTCGTCTCCGACCATCTTCCATTCGCGCACCGCGATGGTGTTGGCGAGCCCTCGCGCATCCCCGCGCACCGTGGCTTCGACGACGTGTTTGCTGCTCATGATGTCCCTCGTTCGGTCGAGTGCGTTCGGTCGAGTGCGTTCGGTCGAGTGCGTTCGGTCGAGTGCGTTCGGTCGAGTGCGTTCGGTCGAGTGCGTTCGGTAGAGTGCACTCGGTAGGGTGCGTTTGGTCGAGTGCGCACGGTGGGTCGCGCCCGGGTCGCGGGACTCCCGCCGCCCTCGATCTCGGGGCGTCCACGACCGCGGACACCGAATGTCGACATGCAGCGTGAGCGCACGGGGCCGATGCAGGGAGGCGGAGCGTGAGCGAACCCCGTCCCCTTTCGTCGGGCAAACGGCGGACACGTCTGCTATGCGTCCCGCCGGATCGGACCGCCCCGCGGTCAAGCCGGTCCCACTGGTCCAGGCATGCCCATGCGACACCTCCTCGTCCTCTTCCTCGCGCTGACGGCCGCCACCGCCTTCGCGCAACCGGCTCGGCGCGCCGCACGACGCCCCGCCGCCAACGCCGACGCTCCGGCAGCGCCGCGCGTGACGATGGCCGACCTCGAGTCGATCCTCACGCGCCTGCGCAGCAACGACGCCGACCAGGTGCGCGAAGCGATCGAGCTGCTCACCATCCTCGACGCGCCCGAGGTGGTGCCGCCGCTCGCCGAGCTCATCCGCGCGGGCCAGTCCGACGTGATCACCGATCGCGCGATCGGTGCGCTCGAGCAGGTCGCCGAGCCCGCCGCGATCGAGGTGCTCACCGAGCTCCTCAATCACCGCCGCGCCGGCGCACGACGCCGCGCCTACGCCGCGCTGGCCGCCATCGAGGATCCGCGCGTGCGCCCGCTGCTCGAGCGCGGCCTGCGCGACAGCGACCGCAGCGTGCGAGGAGCGGCAGCCCTCGCGCTCGGGGAGATCGGCGCGAAGCCGAGCCTCGACCTGCTCTTTCGCGCGTTCGAGCGCAACGTCGTCGAGGCCGCGATCGCGATCGGCAAGCTCGGCGATGCCGCGGCGGTCGAGCGCTACCACGCCTTCCTCGGGCAAGAGCCGCTCGGCGTGATGCTCACCGGCTACGACGCGTTCCTCCGTCGCGCGGATGTCCCGCTCGCGACGAAGAAGGCGATCGTGGAGCGCCTCGGGGAGGTCGCCGGCCTCGCGGTGCGGCGCTTCCTGCAGGACTACCTCGCGAGCTTCCCCGAGCGCACGCGCGACCGTGGCGTTCGCGAGCTCCAACAGCTCGTGGAGCAGACGATCGCGCGCATCCCGGAATCGGGCGCCGGCGTCCGCGTGGGAGGTGGCGCGTGAGCCGTTTCGTCTTCGTCGCCGCGCTGATGGCGCTCGCGGGCTGCGCGACCGTCACGCAGCTCCCCGCCTTCAGCTACCAGCTCCCCGACAACCGCGAGACGGACGTCGCGCAGGTGATGGCCACGCTGCCGGGCGCGCGCGAGAGCCGCCCCGAGAACCCGAGTGGGGAGCCGCTCGTCGTCGCCTCGCTGCACGAAGAGACCGCGCTCGTCGCGCTCTCGCTCGACGGCACCGAGCGCTGGCGCACCGAGGTCACCGCCATGACCCGGCCCGAGGTGCTCGGCGATCTCGTGGTGACCAGCGATCGCGAGGGCCTCGTCGCGCTCGACGCCGCAGACGGCCGCGTTCTCTGGCGCGCACCGATCGAAGGGCTCGCGTACGTCGGCTCGACACGCTCGGGCAGCACGCTCGTGTACGTCGCGAGCGTCGGCGCCGGCGGTGGCGCCACGCGCGTGGGTCGCGTGCGGGCGGTGGACGCGCGCAGCGGCCGCGACCTCTGGGAGCACGAGATCTCGGGCACCCTCGGTCACCCCCAGGCGCGTGGGTCGTGGGTGTTCGTGCCTTGGGATCGTCAGAACGTCGCGATCCTCGAGCTCGGGACCGGCATCGAGAAGGCGCGCCTCCGATCGACCGACGACGTCGTCGCGTGGGTTCGCGATCTCCCGAGCGGGCTCTTCTACGGCGGCCCCGGCATCTACCGTTTCGACGCGCGATCGGCGTCGGGCACGAAGGCCGGCTCGACGTACCTCCCGCCGCTGCTCCCGGAGGCCCCACGCGAGCCGCTCGTCGCGGACGACGGCTTCTTCCCGACGCCCGGCACGCGCTCGGCGCGCGGACGCATTCGCCTCTACGCGACGCCCGAGCCGAGCGGTGAAGCGCTCGGCCTGCTCGGCGACCGCTTCTACTTCGTCTACTACCGCTACGTCTTCGGCTACGACGCGGAGCGCAACCTCCAGTGGGCGCGCATGCTCGACGAGGACGTGATCGCGGCGGAGGCGCTCGCTTCGGGCCTCTTCGTGGTGGGCGAGCGCGGCGGATTGCGCGTGCTCGATCCCGCCACCGGCAGCGACGTGTGGACGGGCGGCAGCGAGCGCGCGCTTGCGAGCGCGGGCCTCGACGTGCGTGGCTTCGCGCCGACCGGATCGCCCGCGCCGCGCGAGCTCGCGACGAGCCTCGCGGAGATCGCGGGCGACCCGGACAACCGCCTCGTCCCCGCGCGCGCCTTCGCGGTGGAGCAGCTCGGTCGCATCGAAGATCCCGCAGTTTCGTCGGTGCTCCTCGATCTCTACGCGCAGCGCAGCGTGCCGAGCGCGCTCCGCGAGACGATCACCGAGGTGCTTCGTCGACGCACCATCGGCACCGAGCACCTCGTGGCGGCGCTGCAGCAACGCTACGACTACCTCGACGAGCGCCCGGTGCCGCCGCTCGAGCTGCTCGTGCCGGCGCTGCTCGAGCAGCGCAAGACGGACGCCGTCGCGGGCCTCGTCGCGCACATGCTCGATCACGAGACGCCGATCGGCGTGCTCCCGCTCGTGGTGCGCGCGGTCGTCGAGCTCGGCGACGCGAGCGTGGTGCCGGCGCTGCGGAGCTTCCTCGTGCTCTACCACGCGGACTCGACCTTCTCGGGTCAGGCCGACGCGCTCGCGGTCGCGGCCGAGGGCATCTACCGCCACGGTGGCGACGAAGGCCGCGCGATGCTCACCGCGCTCGCAGGAGACGGTCGGAGCCTCGAAGGCGTGAGCACGAGCATCCGCGACCTCTTCGATCGCGAGGCGCGTGATGCCGAAGCGCGGGCGCGCGCGGCCGCGGAAGCAGAAGCGGCGGCGGCGGAAGCGGCGGCGCGAGCGGAGCGGGCGGGCCGACCGGCGCGCCTGACGCAGGCGCAGATCAACGCCGTGTTCGCGGAGCGCGCGGACGCCCTGCGCGCGTGCTTCCAGCAGGAGCTCGAGCACGACCCGCAGTTCTCGCAGCTCCGCGTGGTCTTCATCTTGGAGAACACCGGCGTCGCGACCGACGTGCAGTACTCGCCGCCGAGCGAGACGCTGACGAGCTGCTTGCGTCCGGTGGTGGACGCGCTGCGCTTCCCGCAGTTCCAGCAGCGCCGGCAACGCGGCAGCTTCACGGTCACGCTGCGTGGCGAGACCGTCGCGACGCCGACCACGCCGAACGATCGCTTCTGGTGGTCGCGCGCGGAGCGGCAAGCCGGTCAGGGCGACATCGGTCGTCCGTGGTGGGAGGTTCGCCAGGCGCCGCGCGTGGCTCCGACGCAGCCCACGCAACCGAATCCGCCCACGCAACCGACGCAGCCGAACCAGCCTTGGTGGCTGGAAGGGGGCGAGGCGGGAGGTCAGACTCCTCCTCCGGGCGGAAGCCCGACGCCGCCCGCCGGGGGCACACCACCGTCCGAGACACCCCCTCCCCCGCCCGAGGGCGGAGGGTCGCCGTGGTGGTTACCGAGCGAGTGAGCGCGATTCCTCGAGCCGTGAGCCCGGAGCGTTCGACGACCGAGCTCGACGGCTGAGCTCGCAGACCGAGTCCGACGAACCAAGAAAAGACCGCGGCAGCTCCGCGGTCTTCTTCGTTCACGCCACGCAGTCGGCCAACGCGCGGTCGAGCTCCGCGAAGCGCCACGCGAAGCCGAGCGTCCGCAGCCGCTCCGGCACGACCTTCGCGCTCGCGAGGAGCGCTTCGTCCGCGAGCTCGCTGCCGAAGGCGAGCTTCGCCGCGAAGCGCGGCACCGGAAGGAACGTCGGTCGGCGCAGCGCGCGACCCAGCGCCTTCGTGAACTCCGCGTTCGTCGCTGCGCCCGTCACCGCGTTGAACGCGCCCTCGATCGTCGAGTCGTCGATCGCGCGCACCAGCATCGCGACGACGTCGTCGAGGTGCACCCAGCTCATGTACTGCCGCCCGTCGCCGAGCACGCCACCCACACCGAGCTTGAAGGGCAGCGCCATCTTCGCGAGCGCGCCTCCGTCGCGCGCGAGCACCACGCCGATGCGGGGATGCACCACACGCGCGCCTGCCGCGCGCGCCTCGTCGGCCGCGGCCTCCCACGCGACGCAGACCTCCGCGAGGAAGCCACTCCCGGGCAGCGCTTCTTCGGTGAGCGCTTCGTCGCCGCGATCGCCGTAGATCCCGATCGCCGAGGCGCTGATCAACGCGGGTCGCGTGCCGAGCGCCGCGACCGCGCGCGCGACCGCGTGCGTTCCGTCGACGCGGCTGTCGCGGATGCTTCGCTTGCGCGCGTCCGTCCACCGGCCGTCTGCGATGTTCTCGCCCGCGAGGTGCACGATGGCGTCCACGCCCGCGAGCCCGGCGACGTCGACCTCACGCGTGCTCGGGCTCCAGCGCACCTCGCCTGGGCCACGCGCGTCGCGCCGCACGAGCCGCAGCACGACGTCGCCACGTGCCTCGAGCGCCTTCGCGAGCGCCGTCCCGACCAAGCCCGAGCTCCCCGTGATCGCGATCTTCATCGTGGGTTCGTGGGGCCGTCGCGGTCTCCAGTCTACCCGCGGCCCGCTTCCTTGAGGGTCTGTCGCCAGACCCTCCCCCACGGGGCATGAAGCCCCGAGGGGCCCCCTCCCACGAGCCTGGGTCGGCTCCGTGCTCGCGCACGGCCCGACACACTTCGAACCGCTCGCTTCGCGAGCTGCGCGCTCCCACGAGCCTGGGTCGGCTCCGTGCTCGCGCACGGCCCGACTCGTGGAATCCTGCGGTTCCGTGGACTGCGTCCACTTCGCTTCGCACGATTCCACTTCGAACCGCTCGCTTCGCGAGCTGCGCGCCGTCCGGTAGGGCGGCTTGCGGAAATCGGGCGAGCTTCTGTTCGGCGTCCGGAGGCTCCCGAACGGCGCGCGAACCCTGCGGGCGACTTTCGCGGCAACCTGCTAGGGTCGCGCCCGATGCACGTGCTCTTCGTCACCACCGAGGTCGCGCCTTACCTCGGACGAACCGCCGCCGCCGAGGTGTGCGGCGCGTTGCCCAAGGGTCTCCGCTCGCTCGGCCACTCCGTCTCGGTGCTCGCGCCGCTCCATCGATCGATCGATCCGGCCGCGAGCTCGCTCGCGCGGCGCCTCTCGAAGATCGAGGTCGAGGTCGACGGCGCTCGCTACGCCTGTGAGATGTACACCGGTCGCACCGTCTCCGGCGTCGACCTCATCTTCCTCGGCCACGAAGAGCTCTTCCGCAACGCGGACGACTTCGAAGGCGAAGGCTTCGCGAAGCGGCTCGGCGTGTTCGCACGCGCCGCCGCCCACGTGGTGATGGAGGGCAAGCTCCGCTTCGACGTCGTGCACGGCCACGACCTCGCGGGCGCGCTCACGCTCGCGCACCTCGCCGCGAAGGAGAGCCCGCTCCCGCGCGTGCTCGGCCTGCATCGCGGACCGAGCCACCTGCCGACCCTCGGCCCGGAGACCGCGAGCACCTTGGGCGTGGAAGGCTCGGCGCTCGAAGCCGGCCTCGACGCCGCCGTGCGCACCGTCGTCGCCTCCGAGACCTTCGCGGGCACCCTGCGCGGCCGCTTCCCGCGCGCGACCGTCTCGGCGGTGCCGAGCGGCATCGACGCCGCGATCTGGAACCCGCTCACCGACGCGCACCTTCCGTCGCGCTTCGATCCGGTCGACGCGCGCGGCAAGGCGCGCTGCAAGGAGGCGCTCCAGCGCGAGCTCGGGCTCCCGGTGCGCGCCGACGTCCCGCTCCTCGTCGCGGAGCCCGACGCGATGGGCGGCGGCACCCTCTCGCGCCTCGTGAAGATCACCTCCGAGCTGCTCCGCAACGACATCCAGGTCGTGGTGCTGCTCGGGGACGCGCACACGGATCTCGTGGCGGCCTTCGAAGAGCTCGCGTCGCGCTGGCCGGACCGTATCCAAGTGCGCGCGCGCCACGACGAGCCGCTTCGGCATCGCGTGCTCGGAGCCGCCGACCTCGCCGCGATCGCGCCCGACGACGCACCCGCCGGGGGCGCCGTGATGCGCGCCCACCGCTACGGCGTGGCGCCCGTCGCGCGAAGCGTCGGCGCGTTGGCCGACCTCGTGGTCGACTGCGACGCGCGCCTCACCACCGGCACCGGCTTCCTCTGCGAGGGCCACGATCCGGACGAGCTGCTCTCCGGCCTGCGCCGTGGCGTCGCCGCGTTCACCGAGCGTGAAGCGTTCGCGAAGCTGCGCGAGCGCGTGATGCGCGTCGACCACAGTTGGGATCGTGCGGCCCGTCTCTACGAGGGCATCTACCGCGAGCTCACCACGCCCGCGGTGTGATGGTCGGTTCCGCTCACGCCGTTCGCTGCGGCGTCTTCGGCAACGTCGCGTCGGACGGACGCACGTAGTCCGGCTCGAGGCTCGCCACCTCGTCTCGCCCCGTCGCCACGAAACGCGCGTGCCCTTCCCGTGCCACCCACGCCGCGTCGGGCGTCGGCGCGGTAGGGAGGTCCAACCCGAGCGAGCTGCTCGCCACGAGCTGCCCGCTCAGCCTCGCGCGTGCCACCTCCGGGCTCGCGAGGAACGGCGCGCCCTCCGAACCGAGCGCATAGACCTCACCGCGACCCGCGTCGATCATCACTCCGTCGACCGTCCGCCTATCCGCGCTCGCCGCGCGTCGAACCGCCACCAACGAGCTCACGCCGACGAGCGGCCGCCCGAGCGCGAACGCGATCCCCTTCGCGGTCGCCACCCCGACCCGCGTCCCGGTGAAGAGCCCCGGGCCCGTGCCGACCGCGACCAGCTCGATCGCGTCGCGCGTGATGCCCGCGTCCGCGAGCACCTCGTCGACCCACCCGAGCAACCCTTCCGCGGGGGGAGCCTCGACGTCGCGACGGGCGAGGACCCGGTCGTCGTCGCAGAGCACGACGCTCACGACGCGGCTGGAGGTGTCGAAGGCCAGGACGATCATCGAGGAGCTCTCGGAGTGGGAGTGCGCATGGGCGGCGCAGTGTGGCTCGTGGCGCGCGGCGGTCGTCGCGGGGTCGTGCCTCGCGGCTCGGGCGCGGCTGGGCGTCGGCGAGACGCGAGGACGTCTGCGTCGACCGGCTCTCTCGGGCTCGTACTTGACCCCACGAGCGCGGAACGCTACTGCCGCCCGGAGGCCCCCGCCACCCGATGCTGCATCTGCTCGAGCCCACCGACCCCCGCTGGGTGGAGGTCGTCGCCCAAGACCTCCCGGGCCTCCTCGCCGACCACGCGCACTGCGAGCTCAAGGCCGCCCAGAGCGCGCTCGCGATCGTGGGGCGCTTCGGCGCCGACGCGCCCGAGCTCGTCGATCCGTTGACCACGCTCGCGCGCGAAGAGACGCAGCACTTCCGTCAGGTCCACGAGCACCTCGTCGCGCGCGGCGCGCCGCTCGGGAAGCCCGAGGTCGACGAGTACGTGAAGCA
>JALOQC010000245.1 GCA_025453555.1 Myxococcota bacterium
GAGGCGCGCGAAGAGGAAGCGCCCCTCGGTGCGACGATCGAAGCTGTCGAACGCCTCCAGCAGCGGCGTCATCGCTTGGTAGAACGTGACGACCTCGGGTGCCGCACAGGGCGCCGAGCCCGCGGGGTAGAGCTCGTCGCCGCAGAAGTGGAAGGCGCGCTCCCACGCGAAGACGATCGGATCGTGGCGCTCGGTGATGATCACGCCGTCGCGCTGCGGGATGGGATCGAAGAGGTCTTCGAGGAACGCGTTGCCCTCGCGCAGGAACACGAGGCGGTTGAGCGCCTCGGGGGTCGGGCGGCGCGTGAGGCCGTCGATGCCCGAGGACTCTTCGAGGATCGCATCGACGCTCAGACCCACGCGGTCACCGAAGTCGACCAGCGCGTTGAGGAAACCGTCTTTGAGCTCGAGCTCGTAGCGACCAGCGATCGCGAGGGCGTACGCCTCGGCGACGTTGTCGATCTCGATGAGCTCGCACTCGTCGAACGAGCCGCCGAAGAGCGGGTAGGTGATGCTCAGCCCGATCACGCGCAGCCGCAGGCGTGCGCCGTCCTTGTTGCAGACGCGCACGCCGTCGAGGTCGTGGATGACCGCAATCGACTGCTGGAAGAGGCTCTCGTTCTCGGGGGTGTCCGCCGCGTCGTGATCGACCGGCTCGTCCCAGACCTGATCGCGCATCGGACGGTTGATGTCGGCCGGGTCCCAACCCACCGCGTCGCGGTGCCGCATCATCTCCGCGTAGATGGTGCCGAGCCGCTTCGAGCGCGGGTCCGCCAGTGCTCGGAGGAGCGCCTCCATCAAACCCGGTTCTCGTGCGATCTGCTCGCCGATCTGGATGACGTCGTCCCAGAGCTCGCTGTTCTCCGCGAGCGCGGCGCGGGTGTCCGCGTCCGCCACCGCATCGCCGAAGAGCCCCGCCTCGATCACGCCCGCGAGCTCGTGCTCGTGATCGCGCAGGAGCACCTCGGTGAGCGCGAGCGTGTCGTCCACCTCGGGGTCGTCGATCACGTGACCCACGCCGTGCACGAGATCGAAGAGGGGACCCTGCGTGGTGTCGTAGCCGTCGTAGCGCACCTCGACCGCGCCGAGCGTCTCCGTGCGCTCCGCTTCCGGACCGAGCAAGAGGGACAGGCCTTGCGCGAGGTTCAGGAGGGTGGGGCGCTCGGGATCGAGCCAGCCCACCGACTCGCGTGTGAGCCCTGCGAGCAACGTCGCGTCGACGTCGACGGTCGCGAAGATGGGCGTGCGCTCGGACTCGCGCAGCGCACGTCCGGAAGGGTCTCGCGCAATCCCCGTCTCGCCGAGCACGCGGAACGGCGCTGGCAGCTCCAGCAGACCTCCCGCTTCGCCGAGGAAGCGGCCGAGGGGGTCCACGTCCGCGAGCCCATCGCCGTTCATGTCGACGAAGGGCGCGACCACGGTGCCGCCCGCGGGCAGCACGATGCCCCGTCGATCGCGCTGGGTGAGGAAGAGCGCGGTTCCGTCGCCGAACGCGGGGTTCGTGCGGAGCAGGAGCTCCCGACCGATCGCGAGCGTGCTCTCTTCCCCCGCCGGCGTCGGTTCTTCCTCCGACGTCGCGAGCTCGAGCGCGAGCGACTGGAGGAGGGCGTCCCACTCGGCGCTCGCGCTCCCGCCGTCGTCCACCGTCGCCAGGGCGGTCTGCGTGAGCTCCGTGACGCGGGGATACGACAGGAACGGGCGCGTGACGCCGAGCGCGAGCCGCAGCGGACGGTAGCCGACGCGGGTCGACACCCGCTCGAGCGCACCGACCGCTTCGTCGTCCTCCGCGATGCGCGCGAGCAGCTCTGCGAGCGCGCGGGTCTGGCTCGGGAGACGCTCGTCGGGCGGATCGTAGAACGGCACGAGCTGCACCATGAACGCGTCGAGGTCGTCCTCGAGCGGCTCGGGCAACGTGCGATCGAGCGCATCGACGAGCCGATCGCGGTTCTCCGCCATCGCTCGCAGGCGCGGCGTCGGAGCGAGCTCGGGTCCCTCCTCGCCAGCACAGAGCGCACGCGTCTGGCGCCCCGACACGTCGGTCGGAAGCTCGCTCGCCGCGATCCGCTTGCAGAAAATTCGATAGATCTCGGCGCCGAGGCTCGCGCGTGCTGGAACCGCGCGCTCGGTGTCGAGCTCGTGAGAACAGCTCCCGAGCGCGAGCGTGACCACCCCGATCACGACGCGACGGAGCCGAGGCCAAGACTTGGACATTCGGCACACCCCGCAGAAGACAGCCGAACGAACGGTATCACGTGCAAGGCACGCACGTGTGGGCTCACGTCCTTCGTGGGCTCAGAAAACGGCGCTTCTTCGAGCGCCGAAGGTGATGGCACGCGCGCTCCGCCACGCAGGGGCCGGAGCGTCGACGGAACGACGAAGCCCCGGTCGGGCCGGGGCTTCGTGCGTCGTCGTGGGGTGGCACGGCTCAGGGGCGGCGCGGGTCGTCGCGGGGTGCTCCCATCGACGGCGAGGTGCCCTCCGCGGGCGTGCCGGTTCCCGTGCTCGTGGTCGTGTTCGTCGAGGTGCTCGAGCCGGCTGAAGCGCTGGAAGTCGTCGGATCGGGCGCGCTCGGCTGGGGAGTCGGTTCGACCAGCACGCCGCCCAACCGAGGCTCCAGGCCGAGGCCCAGCGACGGGAGCCCGACCGGTTCGCCTGCGCGCGGGTCGCTCGGGTTCGGATGTGGGTCGCCCGCCGCTACCGCGCGGTACTCCACCTCGGGAGCGGCGTTGTCGGGGAACGCGGTCCCCTGGGGCTCGAGCTCTTGCAGCGTGGTGACGTAACCCGCCCACAACCCGTCGAGGGCCGGCGAGTCGATCGCGGCGAGCTCACTCTCGACCGCGGAGTACGTGTCGACGCAGAGCGGGATGCCGTTGAGCATCGCCACCACGAGCTCGGGCGCGCCGGACGCGACGCCCCAACGCAGCTCGGCGGCTCCGAGGCGCCCTTCACAGCCCGCCGGGGCGTTGTTCCAGAGGCGGGGCTCCACCCTGAGGAGCGGTTCGGCGTGCCCGACGTACGCGCTCGAGGCTGCGCTGACCGCATCGGACTCTTCGCCCGCGCAGCCCGCGCCGATCGCCAGCGCCATGAGGAAGATCGTGCTTCGCATCATCCTGCCCTCTTCGGGTCTCCGAGCCCGTATTGCTTCACGAGCTGAGAGAGTCGAGGCCGTTTCATCCCAAGCAAGTCGGCCGCCCGCGTAATGTTGCCGTCAGTTTCGGTCAAGGCGCGAGAAATACATTCTCGCTCGATGACCTTCTTGAGCTCGAAGAGCGACGCGTCTCCATCGCGGATGCGCGCGTAGATTGCCTCTTCGAGCGACTCGAGGTCGGTGCGCTCGTTCGAGATCGCCGCCGACACCGCGTTCGGCGCGAGATCCGTGAACGCCGCGAAGTCCGCGATTCGCAGGACGTCGCCTTCGCAGAAGAGCGTCGCGCTGCGGAGCACGTTCTCGAGCTCCCGCACGTTGCCGGGCCAGCGGTGCCGCTGGAGCATCTGGAGTACCTCGGGCGACGCGACCTTCGGCATCTCGCCGCGCTCTTCGGCCACCCGCGCGAGCAGCCGTTCGACGAGCTCCGGCAGATCGTCGAGGCGCTCCCGCAAGGGCGCGACCTCCACGAGGACGCCGCGCAAGCGGTAGTAGAGGTCCTCACGGAACGTCCCCTGCGCGACCATCTCTTCGAGGTTGCGGTGGGTGGCCGCGATGATGCGGACGTCGACGCGCACGGGAGACGTGCCGCCCACGCGCTCGAACTCGCGCTCTTGGAGCACACGCAGGAGCGCGACCTGCATCTTCGGCGAGATGTCGCCGATCTCGTCGAGGAAGAGCGTGCCGCCGTCCGCGAGCTCGAAGCGGCCTTTCTTGCGGGCGTTCGCGCCCGTGAAGGCGCCGCGCTCGTGGCCGAAGAGCTCGCTCATGAGCAGCGTCTCGACGAGCGCCGCACAGTTCACCTTCACGAGGGGCCGATCGCGACGCGACGAGCCGCGGTGGAGCGCGTCCGCCACGAGCTCCTTGCCCGTGCCGCTCTCGCCTCGCACGAGCACGGTCGCTTCGGAGGGCGCGACCTTGTCCAGCACCTCGAGGATCTGGAGGGTCCGCGGGGAGCTACCGACGATCTCCGGGTAGCGTCGGTCGTGCTCGGCCGTTCGACGCCGACTCGGCGGCGGGGTCGACACGCGACGGGTCCCGAGCCGCGAGCGGGTCGAGAGCTCTTCGGTGGCTTCGAGGCGCTCACGGTTCGGTCGCCGCTCCCACGCGGATCGCGCCTCGTCGGGCACGCGTTGGGAGAGCGCCTCCTCGAGACGACGCGCGTCGAGCAACGAGCGCTGCGCGTTCACGAGCTGTCCCGCTTCGAGCTGCGCTCGTGCGAGCGAGCAGAGCGCCTCGATGCGCAGCTCTTCGTCGTCCGCTTGGAGCGCGAGGGCCTCCGCGCGCTCGGCGAGCTCGAGCACCGCACCCCCTTCGGCGCGCCGCGTCTCGGCCGCGAGCAGTGCGACCTCGGCTTCGTAGCGAGCGGTCTCCACCGCTGGAGTGCTCTCGAGCAGGTCCGCCGCGCGCTCGACGTCCCCCTCCTCGAGCGCGAGCCGCACGAGCGCGAGGTGGGGGAGGATCGCCTTGACCGCCCCGACGCGCCGGTAGGTGTCGAGGGCGCTCTCGAGGAAGCCGCGTGCGATGTCGAGGTTGCCCTCGGCGAGCTCGACACGCCCACGCAAGAGCACGATCTCCGCGAGGAACTGTCCCGGCAGGGTCGGGCCGCCCATGTGCTGCGCGAAGTCGACGAGGGATCGTGCCCGGCCGAAGTCGCCGAGCGAGTGATAGAGCTCGCCCATGTTGATGCCGATGCGGGTGAGCATCGGGCGGTTGCCGAGGCGCTTCAGGAGGCCGACCGCCTCGTGGTAGTGCTCGAGCGCCTCCGCGTAGTCGTGGCGGAGATGGGCGAGGACCGCGAGGTTCTCCGTGGCGATCGCGCGCTCGCGAGAATCGTTGACGCCCGCAGCCACCTGGAGTGAGCGCGCGAAGAACGCCTTCGCGTCGGCGAGGCGACGCTGACGCAGCCGCGCGACGCCGAGGTTCGTGAGCGCCTGTGCTTCGAGGTGACCGAGGCTGGTCTCCGCCGCTTCGAGGCGGTTCTGCTCGAACAGGGCGGCCGCCATCTCGGCTTCCTTGCGCGCGAGCGCGACCTTCCCGAGCGAGTTGCGCGCCTGAATCGCGAACACCCGCTCACCGCATGCGCGTGCTCCATCGAGCGCTGCGCTCGCCCAGTGCTCGGCCTCGTCGTAGGCGCCGCGCTGGTACTCGAGCTCGGCGAGGGCCGCCTCGACGCGGACCCGATCGACGTCGCGAGCCGCCAGCGGATGCGCCTCGCGAAGACGCGCGGCTGCCTCGTCGAAGCGACCGGCCAGCGTGAGGAGCCGACCGACTTCGTGCGTGCTCTCCGCGTCGGGGCGCACGGCCCGAACGTGCTCGGCGTGACGAAGCGCGCGGGTGTAGTCGCCCATGAGGCGATACAGCTCGGCGAGCATCTCGAACACCGCGAGCGGCAGCACCTCGCCTGCTCGTTCGACCACGCCTTCGAGGAGCGCGGCCGCTTCCGCATGCGCGTGTCGCGCCGCGAGCCCTCGCGCGTCTTCGAGCGCGAGCGGGACCGCGAGCTCGAAGTCGCCCGCTTCCATCGCGTGGTGCGCGACGCGTTCGCGCCGCTCGTGGTGCATGAGCGCTTGAGCGCAGCGACGATGAAGCTCGCGCCGCCGCTCGGCGGGGAGCTGCGTGTACGTCAACGCGCGGTGACTCTCGCGGGCGAACGAGAACAGGATGCGGCCGTCGAGGACGGTGCGCGTGACCACGTCGCTCTCCGCGAACGCTTGCCGCTCGACCGCGCTCACGTCACCGACGACGGGGCCCACGACCGCGCAGAGCGTCTCGAGATCCGAAGGATGCTGGAGCACGCCGAGCGCTTCGACGAGCGCGCGGGTGCCGCTCCGCATGGCGTCGAGGCGACGCGCGATCGACTCGGCGGGCGCGATCGGGTCCGCCTCCAGCAACAGCTCGATGCGCTCGGGCAGGCCCCCCGTTCGGGCGATCACGCGCCGAACCGCCTCGTCGCTCTGGAGGAAGGCGCGGACGCCGTCGACGTCGAGCGCGGCCAGCGAGAGCACGGCGGGCGAGAGCTCCACGAGCTCGTGGTGGCGCGCAGCGTCGTGGACCGTCGCGACGAACAACGCGCGCAGGATTCGCTCGCTGCCGACGCCTTCGCTCCAAGGCCCGACACCCTCGAACACGAAGCGCACGAGCTGCAGCGTGGCGGCGTCCGCGCGGTCGAGGTCGTGCAAGAGGACGACCGGCGCTCGCACCCGCGCGACGTCGCGGAGAAGACCGCGCACGGCGTCGAAGAAGCGGAGGCGTCGCTCGGCGGACTCGCGCGCATCGAGCGCGATCGCGACGGGCGTCGTCTCGTGTTGGTGCCAGAGCCGGTGGCAGCCGCCACCGCACCCGAGGTCACGCAGGTCGATGCTCGGCGTGATCGACATGTCGCCGAGGAAGCGCAGGGCGCGATCGACGATGGCCGCGAAAGGGCCGAACGCGCGACCTGGATCGCAGCGCCCCTCGAGGACCACTCCCCCGTCGAGCCGCGTGCGACGCGCGAGCTCGTGTAGGAGACGTGACTTTCCGCTTCCCGGAGGACCCTCGACGAGAACGAGCCTCTCGCCGGCCTCGGAAGCCTCGGCGTGGAGCGCGACGAGGCGCTCCAGCTCGGCTTCGCGACCGACGCACAGCGGCGCGTTTGCTCGGGGTCGGACGCTGTTCGTGCTCGCCATCGACTTCCCGTCATCCACCAGGCCCGTCTCGCGACGGGCAAGCCACCACCCAACCGACCGCGAAGAATAGGCGGTCGGCGGCGTGTCATCAAGCGGACGGTCCCAGAGACGCACGAAGCTCCGCGGTGGCGGTTCGCAGGATGCGTGCCGAGGTCGCACTCCGGAAACGTTCAGGAAATCGAGGATGCCGAGGCCGAGGCGTCAGCCCGTGCACGGCGCGCGGCCGTCGGTCGGAGCCGACGCGGGCGGTTTCTGGCCGTCTCGGAGGAGGCTTCCGTGTCGCCCGATCCTCGCCCAGCGCCGCCCTCGATGTCCGCTATCCTCCCGCGCGGATGCTCGTCGACGACTTGCCCCCGATCGTTCTGCGCGTGATGGCGTTCGTCTTCGGCTCGCTCTGGGGCAGCTTCTTCAACGTCGCGATCTACCGCTGGCCGCGGGAGATGAGCGTCGTCTCTCCACCTTCGCATTGCCCTTCGTGCGGCGCGCCGGTCCCCGCTTGGCGCAACGTGCCCATCCTCGCCTACGCGCTCTCGCAGGGTCGTGCCGCATGCTGCGGGGCCAAGCTCACGCCACGCTATCTGCTGGTCGAGATCCTCTGCGGTGTGCTCGCCCTCGCGCTCGTCGAACGCTTCGTGCTCACGGGGCCGAACGCCGAGCTCGCGCCGCGGATGATCGAGGCCGCGCTCTACTTCGCGTTCGTGGGCGGGCTCGTGGTCGCGACCTTCACGGACCTCGAGTGGATGATGATCCCAGACGAGGTGACGTTGCCGGGCGCCGCGCTCGGCCTGGCGACGGTGGGGATGCGCGAGGCCGACGTGGAGACGATGGCGATCGGCGCGGGGGTCGGGTACCTCGTGGTCCAGGTGCTCTTCGTGTGGAGCTACGAGCGCCTCACCGGGCGTCGCGGGATGGGGGAGGGCGACGCGAAGCTGCTGCTCTTCGTCGGCGCGTTCACGGGTTGGCAGGGCGTGCTCTTCGCGATCGCGGCGGGATCGATGCAAGGAATCGTCGTGGCCGCGATTTCGCTGGCGACCCGCAAGCCGCTCGCGCCGGAGGAGCACGCCGCCGCCGACGGCCCCGGCAACGTCGGCGCAACGAAACCACCGAGCGCGAGGTGCGTCGACGTGGGCGGGCCGTCGAGTCCGATCGAGTCCCACGCCGAAGGGACGCCCACCGAAGACTCGGGTCCACGGGCAGAGTCACAGCCCGAGCCGAAGGCCGAGCCCGCGCTGCGCCTGCGACTGCCTTTCGGACCCTTCCTCGCGCTCGCGGCGCTGGAGTGGCTCTTCTTCGGCGATCGCGTCGTCGAGTGGTACCTGGGCTTCTTCGACGTTTGAGCGACCTCGAGCCAACTCGCGTTCGGGGGCGAGACGTGAACTGGACGCGCCCGCGCTCGAACGGCATCTTGAGGGCCATGCTCGCTCGCGCCGCCCGCTCTCCGCTCGCCGTGCTCACGCTCGGCGCGGTCGCGGCCACCGCGTGGACGGCGACGTGGGAGCTCTTCGCGCAGCCCTCGACGGCGGCTGCCGAGCCTCCTTCCGCGACGTCTTCGGAGGACGAGTCCCGCAACGCGCGGCTCGGGCAGCCGGAGCCGACCGAAGAGGCACCTGCGCTCCGTCTCGGGCCTCGCTTGCTCGGCGAGCCGAGCGAGGAGCTGCCGGGGTTGCCGATCGCGATCGAGGATCGAGACGGCCGTTCGCTCGCGGACTTCCATGCCGCCCTCCGTCGTGCGGAGCGGGGCGCTGGACAGGCGCGCGTGGTGTTCTTCGGCGCCTCGCACGTCGCGAGCGATCTGTTCACCGGTCACGTGCGGGAAGCCTTGCAGCGACGCTTCGGCGACGCGGGGCACGGGCTCGTGCTGCCGGCTCACCCGTGGCGCACCTACCGGCATCGCGGGATCGAGCTCGAGAGCAGCCGACGCGATTGGCAGAGCGAGAAGGTGCGCGTCGGAACCGATGCGCCCGAGCCCTTCGGGATCCACGGCGTCTACGTCGAGAGCTCGCGAGCGAACGCGTGGGGACGACTGACGACGAGCGAGAGCGGCGTCGGGGCGAGCGCGAGCCTGTTCGACGTCTACTACCAAGCCCGCCCGGACGGTGGGTCGTTCGAGGTCGTGCTCGACGGCCGACCCGTGCAGACCGTGAGCACCCGTGCGGACGCGCCGGCCGGGGGCTACGCGACCTACCGCGTGCCCGACGAGCGCCACGTGCTCGAGCTTCGCGTGCGTGGCGACGGTCCCGTGCGGTTCTTCGGTGTCGCGGTGGAGCGCGAGGTTCCGGGCGTGGTCGTCGACACCCTCGGCATCAACGGCGCGCGCGCGCGGTACCAACTGCTCTGGGAAGAGGCGCTCTACCGCGAGCAGCTCGCGCGGCGCCAACCCGACCTCGTGGTGCTGGCGTACGGCACCAACGAGAGCGGCGACGACGCTCCGATCGAGCGCTACGAAGAGGAGCTTCGCGCGGTGGTGGCGCGGGTGCGCGAGACGGTGCCGAACGCGGCGTGTCTGCTCGTCGGGCCGTCGGATCGCCCAGTGCGCCGTGGTGACGGGACCTTCGAAGATCGCCCGCGCACCGCGCAGATCATCGAGACGCAGCACCGCGTCGCGCTCGAGAGTGGTTGCGGGTTCTTCGATCTGGTCGCGTTCACCGGCGGGCCGCTCTCGATGGTCCAGTGGGCCGCGCACGAGCCGCCGTTCGCGGCGCCCGATCACGTCCACTTCACGCGGCGCGGGTACGAGCGCCTCGGGGACGTGCTCCTCGGCGCGTTGCTCGACGGGTACGACCCCGACGCGCCGAGCGACTGAACGGCGAGCTGGCGC
>JALOQC010000246.1 GCA_025453555.1 Myxococcota bacterium
CGTTCGAAGCGCAGTGGACGCAGTCCACGAAGCCGAACGATTCAACGAGAGTGTCGGGCCGTGCGCGAGCACGGAGCCGACCCAGGCTCGTGGGAGGGGGCCCCTCGGGGCTTCATGCCCCGTGGGGGAGGGTCTGACCCTCGGAGAAGCTTCGATGAAAATGCGAGGGGCGTTCCCGTCGGAAGCAGGACGGGCGCGTCCGATCGGAAACGCGACGGGCGTCGGGAAAGACTCGAAGACGGTTTCCGCGGGCTGCTACCCTGCGCCGCGATGATCGCGAGGAGCTCGGAGGTGCGTTCGTGAGCGTGGAGCTCGTGCGGCCGACGGCCGAGGGGCCGCGCTTCGATCTGCGCTTCGAGCGGGGGCGCGTGCACCTGAGCCTCGGACGTCCGCTCGGGATCGACGGGGTGACCATCGAGCACCTCGTGATCGCGCTCGACTTCCGCGGGCCGGTCGATCTGCGCGGCGGGGCGAAGCGCTTTCGTCACCACCGTGGGCGGGTGATCGAGCTGCGGCTCCGCGTGCGCCCGGCGCGGCTCGCGTCGTGGATCGACGAGGGGCGCACGCTGCGGGCGGACGACCACGCGCGTCCGTCGCGCGAGGACACCTCGCTGCGGGCGGCGTATCGCGACGAAGCGGGGGTGCTGGCGTTCGACGTCGGGCTCGCCTTCGACGGCGTGGATCTGGTCGCGAGCCCCCGAGAGCTCGCGTGGGTCCGAGGCTCGCCGCGCACCGCGTGGGAGCGTTGGGCGAAGCTCGCGGAGCGCATGGGCGGGCGCGCCGATGCTTCGAGCGGAGTGCTGCGGATCGAGCGACCGATCCGCGCGCTGCTCGCGGAGGTCCTTCTCCCGCACGGATGGCGCGTGCCCGACGAGCGCGGCTGCGGAGCGCGCCTCGCCGCGTCGGCAGACGTGGTCGTCGTGGAGGTCGGTGAGCGTCTGGTCGGGCCGCGCCCGACGCTGCTCGACGGCGCAGTCTTCGACGCCGCCGAACCGAGCGGCGATGCGGGTGCGCTGCGAGCATGCCTCGACGCAGCGGACCTCGACGGCGCGCGCGCGGCCCAACGACGCCTCGGAGGTTGGCTCGCCGGCGAGGGGGCGCTCGCAATCGCGGAGCGCTTCGAGCACGCGCTGAGCCCCGACGCGTTGATCGAGTTGCTCGTGCTCGGGCTCTCGTCGTTTCCGGAGGACGAGCGCGCGTGGCGACGTTGGATCGCGCGGCTCTCCGACCGCGGCGCGGTGGGCGCGCTGCGGCTCGCGGACGTCGCACTCGCGGGGCCGCTACCCCGCAGCAGCCGCGCGGAGCTCGCGGTGTCGGCGGCGATGGGGGTGCTCGACGCCTTCGCGGATCCCGACGTCGACGACGAAGATCCCGTCGTCGAGCGGCGTCTTCAGCGCATCGTGCAGGACGCCGCCGCGTTGGCGCCCGAGAGCGCACGCGTGCTCGCGGCGCGTGCGGCGCTCGCACATCGAAGCGGTCAGCTCGCGGAAGCCGCGCGCCTCTGGGATCGGGCGGCGGAGTCGGTCGCCGCGGACGATCACGCGATCGCGGCGGAGTGGCGACGACGGGCCGCGCAGCTCCTCTTCGGGATCGAAGGCCCCGCCGCCGCGGAGCCGCTGCTTCGTCGTGCGCTCGCCGACGCGGGGGATGCGCCCGACGTGCTCTGCGATCTCGCGGCGGTGCTGGTGGAGCGCGGGGACGTGGTGGCGGCGGAGGAGCTCTACGCGCGTCTGCTCCGTCCCGACGCGCGGCGTGGTGCGGAACGACGGGCGGCGCTCCTCGTGGCGGCGCGTCATCACCTCGTGCGCGGCGCCGCCGATCGCGCGCGCCCGTTCCTCGCGGAGCTCGGCGACGATCCCGCGTCGTTGGAGCTGCACGAGCGTGAAGCGACCGACACGCCGTCGGTCGCGCATCCTTCGTCGACGCGACCGTCGTCGACCGCATCGTCGACACCGCCGAGCCGCGCGCGGCACGACGAGCCCTGGGAATCGGACGCGGACGGCGAGCGAAGCATGGTGCTCTTTTCGCCGCCGGAGACCAGCCAGGTGCTCTCGCCCTCCGGTTCCGCGCTCCTCGACGAGGACGACGACGACTCGTTCGACGCGGACTCCTTCGAGGGGGGGCTGGACGAGGACGAGCTCGATCCCGCGGCGCTCGATCGGCTCTTCGACGAGTCGAGCGAGGCACCGAAGCCGCGCCATCTCCGTTCGGTCGACGCGCTCGAACGAGACGACGAACGCGCGGAACGAGGGGACGCTCCGATCGAGGCGCTGGATCCCCTCGAAGCGCTCGTGCTGGCGCCCGGCGAAGAGGGGGGCGATGCGGGCCACCTCGACTCGTGGCTGCCCCGCATCGGCGCGCGTCCACCCGTGCGTCTTCCACCCGAGCCGCCGTTGCCGAAGTCGCTTCCGAGCTTGCCGAAGTCGTCGCCTCCGGTGACGCTCGTCTCCGTCGCGGACGACGAGCTGCGCGCGTTGCTCGAAGCGGTCGCCGAGGCGGACGACCCCGGAGCACTGCTCGAAGGCGCGCTCGAAGAGGCGCTGACGGATGCCGACGCAGCCGGCGTGCGCCGCGTGCTACGTGTTCTACAACGCGTCGACGACTTCGCTGGTGCGGCCGCACTCGCGGCGCGCGCGCGGCGCTTGCTCGAACGTCTCGACGAGGAACCGTGAGCCATCGAAACTTCTCGACCGGGTCAGCCGCCGACTCGTCGACCGGGTCGGCGGGGTCAGCCGCGGACTTGTCGACCGGCTGGTCAGCCGCCGACTTCGCGCCCGCGATCCGTCGGGCGGTGTGGGTGCTGCTGCTGATCGGCTGCGGCGCGCGAACCGAGCTCGAAGGCAGCGGCGAGCCCGGGCCGAGCCCGAGCGACGCGGGCCGCGACGCGTTCATCCCTCTCGTCGACGGTGGGCCGCCTCCGCCGCCGCGCGATGGAGGCGTCGACGCGGGGCGTGACTCGGGAATCGACGCGGGCCGAGACGCGGGACCCGACTCCGGGATGATGGCCGGGTCGTGCCGACGCGACGCGGACTGTGGGGATCTCCGGTGCCGTCGCGACACGCGCCGCGCGCCGGCCGATCTCGTGCCGGTCCCGCTCGTCTGTGGCGCGCTCGACGACGCCGCAGCCGACGGCGAGTTCTGCGATGCGGCGTCCGACTGCGATCGTGGGCTCTGCGTGCTCGCGGGCACGTGCGTTCCGCCCTGCGTGTCGGACGCCGATTGCGTGATGGGCTACGCGTGTCGTCCGGTCTACGCGCTCACGAGCCTCTCCGCCGCGCAACCGATGAACGGCTGCGTGCAGCCGCTCGTGCTTCACGACGCGGTGCGCAGCGAGTCGCTCCCCGCGACCACGATCGTCGGCTCCGGCTCGCTCACGCCGCCGCCCGTGCCATCCGCGCCGACGCTGCACGTGTTCCGCGCGAGCGACCCGAACGTGGCGATGCAGACCGAGCGCCTGCTCGCCGCGGACGGACGAACGCTCTTCGACATCGGCACGGTGTTCCCGGGGAACATGCCGCCCGCGAACCCCGTCGGGGGCTTCGGCTCCGTGTTCTCGCTGCTCACGCCCAACGGCTCGCGCCCGGTGTCGGGCGCGCTCACGGTCGAGGTCGCGGTGTTCCCCAGCCGCGCGATCGTCTCGGGTACGCGCATCCTCGGCTCGGCGGGCGCGGGGCGCGTGCTCGACGTCGATCTCTTCTACGTAGGCGGCGGCATGCTCCGCCCGGAGGCCGACGGAAGCGTGTCTCCCCGCGTGGCGCGCGCGCTGCGCGAAGCCGAACGCACGCTGGCGCCCTCGCGCGTTCGTTTCGGAGAGATCCGTCAGCACGTGATCCCCGGGATCCTTCGCGGACGGCTGGCGATCGTGGACAGCGGCCTCGATGGGACACCGGGCGAGCTGCAAGAGCTCTTCGCGCTCGCGGCCGGCGCGGGTCGCGGCTCGCTGCCCATCTTCCTCGTGCGCGACATCTCGGGCGCGCTGGGCATCGCGGGGGACATCCCGGGTGCGTGGATGCACCCGGGCGAGATCACGAACGGGATCGCGATCAGCGTCGACTCGGTGCTCGACCCCGAACCGCTGACGCCGCCGTTCGGTCGCGTCATCGCGCACGAGACGGGGCATTTCCTCGGGCTCTTCCACACGAGCGAGCTCGACGGCACGGTGCTCGATCCGATCGACGACACGCCGATCTGCGGCCCCGAGCGAGACACCGACGGTGATGGTTTCCTCTTGGCGGCCGAGTGCATGGGCGCGGGCGGCGACCACGTGATGTTCTGGGCCGCGCAGGGCGACGTGGTTTCGAGCGGGCAGGCCAGGGTCCTCGGCAGCGCGCTCGTGCTGCGCTGAGATCGACGGCACGTGCTGCCGACGCGTGCTCGGCGCCTTCCCCTGCGTTCGTGGGCGCGGCGGGTGGAGGCGCGCGCGGCGTGACGCAGACGCTCGAGCACGCGCGCTCGAGCGTCCGTCGGGGTGCCCGAATCGGTCGACGGGGTGCCGCTCGCATCGACCGCCAGCGCCGTGTCGGAGGACGGCGCACGGTCGAGACTTCGCTCCGGCGGGTGCGTGCGCTGCGGAACGACGTCCGGCGCTGCGACCACGCACGCGAACGTCCGCGTCGGGAAGATCGTCATCGCCAAGCGGGGAGGCTTTGTTGTTATCCTCGCGGCCCGCCGCGCGAGCCTCGGCGGGAACGGGGTCCACACACATGAATCGCGACGAGCAGGAGGCGGGCATGCTCGAGGGTGACGAGGTCTTCGCGACGGCTGCGGCGGCCGTGCGAGCAGACGCGAGCGACGAAGATCCTCGATCGAAAGCTCCCTGCCGACACCGCGGCCCTCCTGGGTCAGCGCGCGGTGCAGTTCCACGAGGAGTGGTTCCGCGAGGACTCCCCGAACCTCGTCGCGGTGCTGCAGCGTGTGCTCGCCATCGACCCGAGCGCGAGCGAGTGGGCCTTCCAGCGCCTGACGGTGGTGTTCACGGTCGGCGAGCGCTGGGACGAGCTCCTCGCGCTCTACGATCGCGAGATCGCCTCTGCGGCCGACGAGCATCGCCGCGCATCGCTCCTCGATGAGGCCGCGCAGACCGCGAAGGACTTCGCGGGCGCCCCCGATCGCGCCGCGAGCTACCTGCAGCAGCTCCTCCCGCTCCGCCGCGGCGACAAGCAGCTCGTCTCGAACCTCGAGCGTTTGCTCGAACGCCAAGAGCGCTACGCGGACCTCGTCGCGCTGTGGCGCGATCAGCTCCCGAGCCAGCCGAAGCAGCGTCGCGAGGTGCGCCACCGCATCGCGGAGCACCTCTACGAGAAGCTCGGACGCGCAGAGGAGGCGACCGCGGAGCTGCGCGCGATGCTCGACGAGGGCGGCGATCCCGCGCCCGCGCTGCAGATGCTGGAGAAGATCGCGCGCGATCAGCAGCTCCCCGCGGAGGCGCGTCGCGAGGCGCTCGGCCTGTTGCGCGAGCGGTACGACGCCGAAGATCGCACCACGGCCGTCATCGCGACGCTCGACACCGCGCTCGAGCTCGCCGACGTCGGCGAACGCATCACGCTGCATCGCGATGCCGCGCAGCGCCTGCGCGCCGCGGGTGTGCTGGACGAAGCGCTCGAGCACCTCGGCGCCGTGCTCGTGCTCGCGCCGAACGACGAAGAGGCGTTGCTCGCCGCGCGTGAGGTCGCCGACCAAGCAGGTACCCCACGTCGGCTCGTCGATCTGCTCGTGGCGTCGGCGGACGCGGTGGAAGCGGTGGCCGAGCGCGCCCCGCTCCGCCTCGAAGCGGCCGAGCGCTTGGTGACGCTCGGAGAGCCGCAGGCCGCGATCCCGCAGCTCCAGCTCCTCGCGGACGAGCCCGACGTGGCGCCGGGGCTCGCGATGAGCGCGTCGCGACTGCTCGTCGAGCAGCTCGGCGCGACCGGTCGCACCCAAGAGCAGCTCGCGGCCCTCGATCGGCTCGCGACCCTCGAAGACACCCCGAGCCGCCGTCGTCAGGCGCTCGCGCAGGCGGCGGAGCTCGCGGCTTCGTCGGGCGACGCCGATCGCGCGCTCGCGCTCCACGAGCGCTGCCTCGTGGAGGATCCCTCGGACTCCGCGGCGCTCGGCGCGATCGTGGATCTGCTCGAGCGCGAGGAGCGCTGGAGCGCGCTCGTACGTGCCCTGCGGCGCCGCGAAGGGAGCACGTCGAGCGCGTGGCAGAAGCGCGCGGACCTCGTGCGCATCGCGCGCGTGCAGAGCGAGCGGCTCGCGCAGCCCGCGGATGCGATCGCGACGTGGACCGAGGTCGGCGCGGTCTACGGCGAGGACGCGGAGGTCGCCGATGCGCTCACGACGCTCTTCGAGCGCACCGAGCGCTACGAAGAGATGGCCGCGGTGCTCGATCGCACGGCGCAGCGCGAGGACGCGCACCTCGCGGACGTCCGTGCACGCCAGGGATCCGTCTTCGCGACCTACCTCGGCGACGCGTCGCGCGCGCTCGCGAGCTTCCGTCGTGCGTTGGAGGCGAGCCCCACCCACGAAGCCGCGCGCGAAGGCCTCGCGGTGCTCTGCGAGGATCCGAGTGTCGCCGCGGATGCGGTGGAAGCGCTCGCACGCTCGTACGAGCGCACGGGCGAGTGGGAGCCGCGGCTCGCGCTCCTCGAGCCCCGTCTCGCCGCGGCGTCGGACGTCGCGACGCGTGTGCGTCTCCTGCGCGAAGCGGCGGAGCTCCAAGAGCGCGAAGCACGCGCCCCGGGCGCCGCGTTGCGCTCGATCGCAAGGGCGTTCGTGCTCGCGCCCGACGACCTTCGCCTCGAAGCGGAGGTCGAACGGCTCGCCGACGCTGCGGGCGCCGCCGACGAGCTCGCGGACGCCTTCGCGAACGCTTCGGCGGGTGCGGAAGGTGCGAGGCGTGCGACGCTCGCGGCGCGTGAGAGCGAGATCCGACAGGACGCGCTCGAAGATCTCGCGGGAGCGTTCGACGCGTGCGCGCGTGCGCTCGCGGCGGCCCCGCTCCGCGAAGAGTTCGCAGACCGACTCCTCGCGCTCGCCGAGCTGACGGCTCGCTGGGAGGAGACCGCGCAGGCGCTCACGGGCGCGGCGGACGCGCCCTTCGCGCCGCCCTCGCACGTCGTCCGCCTCGCGGCCGCGCAGCGACACCTTTCGCCCGCGGCGTTGATGCCGACGCTGCTCCGCCTCGCGGAGCTCGCGCCGAACGATCTCGACTCGCTGCACGAAGCCGCCAAGCTCGCGCCGACGGCGGCGCCGGAGCTCGCGACGTCGATTTTGGAGCGCCTCTTCGAGCGCGCGGCGGGGCTCTGGCGTCGCGGCGCGAGCGCCAACGGAAGCGTCGCGGCGGACGCAGCGGCGACTTGGGCCGCGGAGTCGCTCGTCGCGCGCTACGACGCCGACGGTCGCGAGGCCGAGGTGGTTCCGCTGCTCGTGGAGGTCGCGCGTCTGCCGATGGCACCGGTCGACGCGGCGACGTGGCGCAAGGAAGCCGCGCGTCGCGCGGAGGCGGGTGGGGATCGCGCGACCGCGATGGAGCTCTACCGCGACGTGGTGAAGGGCCGCGACGACGCGGAGGCCCTGCGTCGGCTCGGCGATCTGCTCGCGGCCGAAGGAAGGCGCGCAGAGCTGCTGG
Source organism: Myxococcota bacterium (assembly GCA_025453555.1). Taxonomy (GTDB): domain Bacteria; phylum Myxococcota_A; class Polyangia; order Polyangiales; family Houyiibacteriaceae; genus JACKEH01. The sequence continues at coordinate 7,610 of JALOQC010000246.1, forward strand.
GCCTCCGTCAGAAGGAGCTCACGGTCACGAACGATCCCGAGCGTCGCGTCGCGGTCCGCCTCGAGATCGCGTCGCTCGTCACGGAGATCGAGGAGCGCGGTGGCCGCATGGAGGCGCTGCGCGCGAACCTCGAAGAGCGCCCGGGTCACGAGGCCAGCCTCGTCGCGCTCGAGGGGCTGCTCGGTGCGCGTCGTGCGCACCTGGAGCTCGCGGATCTCTTCGCGAGCCAAGCCGATCGGCTCGAAGGCGAGCGCGCGGCGCAGCTCTGGCGTCGCGCGGCTGCCCTCGCGGAGGCCGAGCTCCACGACCTCGATCGCGCGGTCGCCGCGTTCCGCAAGGTCGTCGAGCTTGTGCCGGACGACGTGCCCGCGCTCGACGCGCTTTCGCGCATCCACCGCTCGCGGGGCGAAGCCGCCGCGGCGGCTCGTTGGCTCGATCGTCGCCTCGCGGTCGCGAGCGCGAGCGAGCGCGCGGACATCGCGGGGCAGCTCGCGCACGAGCTCGTGTCGGCGGGTCGTCTCGAACGCGCGGTCGAGGTGTTGAACGGCGCGCTCGATGCGGCGCCCGCGCGCCAAGACCTGCGCGATCTCTTGGTCGCGCAGCTCCGCACGCTCTCCGATCACGACGCCCTCGCGCGCGCGCTCGCCGCGTCGGCCGAGCACGTGGAGCCCGAGCGCGCGCTCGATCTCGTGCGCGAGTCCGCTGCGCTCTACCGCGACGTGCTGCACCGTCCGGCGGACGCGATCCCGGTGCTGCGCAAGGGCCTCGCGCTCTCGCCCGACGATCGCGCGATCAAGCTGCAGCTCGCGGAAGGCCTGCGCGAAGGGGGCGAGCTCGCGGAGGCGCGCACGCTGCTCGAAGAGGTGGTGGAGGGCTTCGGCCGTCGACGCTCCCCCGAGCGCGCAGACGTGCACTACCAGCTCGGCACGGTGGCGAAGGCGCAAGGCGACGTCGAGGGGGCCCTCGAGCAGTTCGACCTCGCGACCAAGATGGCGATGGCGGAGCCGCGCATGCTCGACGCGCTCGGGCGGCTCGCGCGCGAAGCCGGTCAGCTCGATCGCGCGGAGAAGGCGTACCGTGCGTTGCTCATGACGGTTCGTCGTCGTGGACCGACTGCGGAGGTCGACGTCGGCAGCGGCGAGGTGCTCTTCGAGCTCCACGCGATCGCGAACGCGCGGGGTGAAGCCGAGCAAGCGGCGGAGCTCCTCGAGTCCGCGCTCGAAGCGGCGGCCCAGAACGACGCGGAGGCGCTCCGCTTCCGCGACGCGCTCCTCGAGCGAGGCGAGCCCGATCTCGCGCTGCGTGGCCTCGAGCGCCGCGTGAAGCTCGCGGACGAGCCGGCCTCGAAGTCGACGGTGCTCGGCGCGATGGCGCAGGTGCTCGCGCGCAGCGAGCGCACCGCGGAGGCGTTCGAGCGGCGCCTGCAGGCGCTCTCGCACGACGCGTCGAGCGTGGAGCTGCAGAAGGCCGCGCTGCGCGACGCGCGCGCGCTCGGTCGCGTGGCCGAGCTCTCGGCCGCGCTCACGCGCCTGCTGGAGGTGCACAAGCGCGACGAGGACGCGGCGCTCCAAGCGACGATCTGGATGCGCCTCGGCGAGATCGCGGAGCAGGACGAGAGCGACCTCGAGAAGGCGACGAGCGCGTACAGCCGCGCGGAGTCGAACGCGACGAGCCCGTCCGAGGCATGGATCGCGCTCGCCCGCGTCGGCGCGGCGCGCGAGGACCATGCGCTGCAGCGGCGCGTGCTCCCGAAGTTGGTCGAGCTCCCGGAGCTCTCCACCGCGGCGCGTACGTCTGCGCTGCATCAGCTCGCGCAGGTGTTGCTCCGCGAGGCACAACGCGATGCGGAGCAGCTCGACGGCGCCGTCGCGATCGCGCGCCGCGCGTTCGACGCGGATCCGCGCCACGCATCGCTCGCCGCCGCGCTCGACGCGGTGGTCGCGCGTCACGCCACGCACGACGGCGCGATGAAGCTCTACGCGGAGGTCGCGCTCGACGCCGGGGACGACGCGCTCGCGCTGACCTTCCTGGAGCGCCGCGCCCAGCGCGAGGACGCCACGCTCGCGCAGGTACGCGAGGCGGCGGACAAGGCGCTCGCGATGCGAGCCTCGGCACGTGCGGAGGTCCTGCTCCAACGCGCGCTCGGGCTGGCGAACGCGGCCGACGACGTCGCCGCGGCGCGCAACGCGATGCGGCAGCTCGCCGACCTGCGGCGCGAGGCGAACGATCCTGCGGGCGCGCTCGCGTGGATGCAGAAGGCGGTCGAGACCGCGACCGACGACGACGAGCGTCGCGCGATGCAGCGTGAGCTCGCGGAGGTCGCGGCGGGCGAGGGCGGCGATCTCGACGTCGCGGCCGAGACCTACCGCTCGTTGCTCGAGGTCGATCCGGTCGACGAGTCGTTGTGGCGCCCACTCCTCGCGGTGCAGCTCCAGCGCGGCGACGAGGACGGCCTCAACGATCTCGTCTCGCAGCTCCTCGACGGGCTCCTCGATCCCGCGCTCCGGAACGAAGCGCGGCTCGCGAAGGCCCGCTTCCTGATGAGCCTCGAGGGACGTGAGTTCGACGCGGTCGAGTTGCTCAAGGACGCCCTCGGCGAAGAGCCCGGCCACCCGGAAGCGGCGGAGCTGCTCGGGCGCCTCTACGAGAAGAGCGGCTACGACGAGGACCTCGTCGAACTGCTCCAGCAGCAGCTCGACGTCGCGCGCGACAACCAAGATCTCGGTTTGATCGTGGAGCTCACGCTCAAGCTCGGCGCGTTGCTCGAGAAGGTGCGGCGCGACGACGCCCTCGACGTGTACCGACGCGGGCTCGACTGGGTGCCGACCGATCGCGGGGTCATCGAGGCGTACCTCGCGATGCTCGGCGCCGACGACGATCCGCGCGAGCGCGCAGAGGTCCGCGAGAAGCTCCTCGGCATCGAGGTCGGTGACGCGGCGTCGCGGCTCGCGCGCGAGCTCTACGCCGAGTGGGAGGCCCTCGAGGATCCCGACGGGACGCTGCGCGCGCTCGCGCTCGGCTACCGCGGCAACCCCGAGGACACGGGGCTGCGCGAGTCGCTCGAAGCGCGCTACCGCGCCAACGAAGACTGGGCCGCGCTCGCGGACTTCCTCGGGATGGAAGCGACCCGCCTCGCGGGCTCCGATCCGGACGGCGCGATCGCGCGACTTCGCGAGGCGGCGCGGCTCCGTCGCGAGATGCTCGGCGACACGCAGGGCGCGATCGACGCGCTGCGCCGCGCCTACGCGCAGACCGGCAGCCCGGACCTGCTCGACGAGCTCGTCGCCGCGCTGGAAGGTGCGGGCGATCTCGAAGGCGCCGCGCGCGAGGTGAGCGCGGCGCTCGAAGCGCAGGAAGCGCAGGACGCGACCTGGGCGAAGCTCCTCGGCGTGCGTGCGCGTCTTCGCGCGGCGTCGGGCGACACCGTGGCCGCGCTCGTGGATCTCGAGACCGCGTACGCGGTGGCGCCTGCGGCGGTCTCGGAGCCGCTCGCGCGCACCCTCTCGCAACGCCAATCCGAGGTGAGCCACGACGCGGAGGCCGAGCGCTCGGTGCTCTGGCGTCGGGTCGACGTGCTCGAAGCGGCGCGCAACCTCGACGACGCGCGCGACGCGCTGGCGGACTGGTGCGCACGCGAGGCCACGGATCGCGAGGCGCTCTTGCGCCTGCGCACGATCGATCTGCGCTTGCAGAACTGGAGCGGGGTCGTGGCGACCAGCGACGCGCTCGTACGCGTGCTCGAGCACGGCGAGCAGGTCGAGGCCGCGATGCTGCTCGTGGACGCCGCCGAAGCGCTGGAGAGTCCGGGCCTCGCGCGGGACGGGCTCGAGCACGTCTTCTCGGTTCAGCCGCGCGACGAGCGGGTCATCGAGCGTCTGCGTGGCCTCTACGAGGCGATCGGCGCTGGGCGCGAGCTCGCGACCCTGCTGGCACACGAAGCGTCGATGGCGGACGCCGAGCGCGCGTTCGAGCTCTTCCGCCGCGCGGGGCGCGTGCTCGTCGAGGTGGGCGATCCCGACGGCGCCCTGCCGATGCTCCAGCGCGCGGTCGACGCGAAGCCCGACGATCACGCGACCATCGTGCTCCTCGCCGACGCGTACATCGGCGGTGGCTACTACGCCGAAGCGGGCCAGCTCTTGGAGACCTCCATCCAGAACCACCCGCGCCGCCGCAGCCCCGAGCTCGCGGAGCTGCAACAGCGCATGTCGCGGCTCGCGCAGGTGGCGGGCGACCGCAACCTCGAGATGCAGTGGCTGAACGCGGCGATGGAGAGCGACAAGAACAACGTCGAGATCGCCAGCGAGCTCGCGTGGCTCAGCTACGAGCTCGGAGAGCACGAGATCGCGCTCGGCGCGTTGCGCGCGGTGACGCTCGCGAAGAACGACGGACCGATGAGCAAGGCGATGGCGTTCTTGCTCCAAGCGAAGATCGCGCACGTACGCGGCGAGGGCCGACGCGCGCTGCTCTGGGCGCGCAAGGCGAAACAAGAAGACCCGGCGCTGCCGGAGGTCGATCAGTTCTTGGCCGAGCTCGGCGACGTCTGAGCTGCCACGTTCCATCGTCACCCGAGGTGAGGTCCTGCCGCAGGCCTCGCTTCGGGGACGACGAAGCGTTCGAGGAAGCGCGAGGGTCACGCCCGTCCCCGTCTCGGGACATTCGGTCCTTCGCGACGTCCCTCCACGGCGCATCCCTCGCGGTGGCGCTGGCGCGACTCCCGCTCGACCGTCACAGTGGCGGCGCATGCGCGCGTTTCATTCGTACTTCTCGGTCGTCCTCGGCTGCGCTCTTTCACTGCTCTCGCTCGGGTGTCTCGGAGGGAGCGGCACGCCGGACGCCGGCGGTGACGCGCCTTCGTGTGCGAGCGACGAGACGTGCGACGACGGACTCTTCTGCACGGGCGTGGAGCGCTGCGTCGCGGGAGCGTGCGTCGTGGGGACGGCGCCTTGTCCGGAGAGCTGCGACGAGGCGGCGGACCGATGCGCCGATTGTGTGGATGCGGACGGAGACGGCTTCGAGGACGTCGCGTGCGGCGGGAACGACTGCGACGACGACGAAGCGGGAGTGAATCCCGGGCGGACCGAGGTCTGCGACGTCGCGAACGTGGACGAAGACTGCGACCCGCGAACGGTGGGCTTTCGGGACGCGGACATGGACGGGGAGGGCGACGCGCTCTGCTGCAACGACGACGGCTCGGGGATGCTGCGCTGTGGGCTCGACTGCGACGACGCGCGCCCGACCGTGAACACGACCGCGTCGGAGGTGTGTGACGGGCGCGACAACGACTGCGACGGGAGCGTCGACGAAGACGTGTTGATCACGTTCTTCGAGGACGCGGACGGCGATGGGTTCGGGGTCGCGGACGGGGCGGTGCGGATGGAGTGCTCGCAGCCGGCGGGTTTCGTGGAGCAGGTCGGCGACTGCAATGACGCCGTTCCGGGGATCAACCCGGGGGTGGCAGAGCGGTGCGATCGACCGGCGCCAGGCGAGGTGGCCGTCGACGAGGACTGCGATGGCGAGCGCAACGAAGACTGCGACTGCACGCTGGGCGACACGCGGCCGTGTGCGCGGCCGGGGCTGTGCGCGAGCGGCGTCGAGATGTGCGACTCGGGGACGTGGAGCGTGACGTGCAGCATCACGCCAGAAGTGGACGGGGCGTGCGACGGGGTGGACGCGGACTGCGACGGCGCGACGGACGAAGGGCTGCAGGTCGAGTGCTATCTCGACGACGACAACGACACGTACGCGGTGAACGACGTGGAGCTCGCGCTCTGTCCGGTGGAGGGGCGTGGCGCGGTGGGTGGGTGTCCGCCGGGCTACACGAATCGCCCCGCGAGCGACGGGCGGGACTGCGACGACACCCGCACGTCGGTGCGTCCGGGCGGGATGGAGGTCTGTGTCGAGGGCACGACCGCGCGCGACGAGGATTGCGACACGCGCATCGACGAAGGCGTCGCGGTGACGTGCTGGCCGGACGCAGACGGTGACACCTACGCACCGCTCGCGGCGAGCCAAGCGCGCTGCGTGGTGGGCGGGCGCGAGGCCGTTGGCGGATGTCCTCCGGGGACCACGAACCGTCGCCCCACGGGGGCGGCGATCGACTGCGACGACAGCAGCTTCAGCATCAACCCGACCGCGACGGAGATCTGCGACGCTGGGAGCGTGGACGAGAACTGCGACGGCGTGGCGAACCCGATGGCGCTCTGCCAGTGCAACGCGGGTGACGACCGGCCCTGCACGGCGGGCGGGCTCTTCGGGCGGTGCGCAGGCGGCACCCAGACCTGCATGTCGGGCCGTTGGAGCGCATGCAGCATCGCGCCGGGTACGGAGAGCTCGTGCAACGGCGTCGACGACGACTGCGACGGCGCGACCGACGAGGGCTTCACGGTCACCTGCTACACCGACCTCGACGAGGACGGATACGCTCCAGCCGGCGCGACCGCGACCCAGCAGTGCGCGTGCGGTGCCGCGACCCGCACCACGAGCCGCGCGCCGACGGCGGGCAACGTCGACTGCAACGACGCGAACGCGGCGATTCGACCGGGCGCCGCCGAGCTGTGCGACCGCCTCGACAACGACTGCTCCTCGGGGGGTGGCCGACTGCAACGACCGGGACGCGCGGGTGCATCCCGACCAGAACACCTACTTCAGCGATCCGCGATGCACGGGTCACACGGCGATTGTGAGCTGTGCTTCCCCGCCCAACGTTCGATGTGGCTCCTGCTCGTCACTGAGCTTCCCGTCGTCGTGGGATTTCGACTGCGATGGGAACACCGAGCCCAATCCGCGCGGAACGTGTGTCGGTGGTGGGGGCCTCAGTTGTCACGTTGGGGGGTGTGTTTCGACGAGTGGGCCTTTCGACACTCAACCGTCTACTGCGTGCAACGCACTGGTGGATTGGTCGTCCTGCAACTGCCCGATCGGTGGCACCTCGTGCACACGTACCCGCGGCGCACAACGCCGACTTGGCTGTCTCTGAGCACACAACGTCGTGACGTCATCACGTCGTGACGTCAGCACGTCGTGACGTCAGCACGTCGTGGGGTCGATCGCGACGGCGACGGGGTCACCCCGGACGCAGGTACACACACGCGAGCGGCGGCAGCCGCAGCTCCACCGAGAAGGGTCGGCCGTGCGCGCTCACCTCGCGCGCTTCGACCGCGCCGAGGTTGCCGATGCCGCCGCCGCCGTACTCCTCCGCGTCGCCGTTGAAGAGCTCGATCCAGCGTCCGCCCAGCGGCACGCCGACCCGGTAGCCCTCGCGGATCACGGGCGTGAAGTTGCAGACGACGAGCAGCGGTGAGCCGTCGGCGGCGCGGCGCAGGAAGGCGAGGGTGCTGCCCTCTGCGTCGTCGCCGCACACCCACTCGAAGCCCTTCGGCTCGTCCTCCGGCCGCAGGTCGCGCTCGTGAAGCGCGGGCTCCGTGCGGTAGAGATCGTTGAGGCGCCCGAGCAATCGCCCGATCCCCGCGTGCAAGGGCGCGCTCTGCAGATGCCAGTCGAGGCTGCCGTCGTGGTTCCACTCCCGCGCCTGCGCGAGCTCGCCACCCATGAAGAGCAGCTTCTTGCCGGGGACCGCCCACTGATAGGCGTAGAGCAGGCGCAGGCTCGCGAAGCGCTGCCACTCGTCGCCCGGCATCTTCGAGAGCAACGAGCCCTTGCCGTGCACGACCTCGTCGTGGCTGAGCGGCAGCACATAGCTCTCGGTCGAGTGGTAGAGCGCGCGAAACGTGATCTCGCCGTGGTGCCACTTCCGATGCACCGGCTCGCGCTCGAGGAACGTGAGCGTGTCGTGCATCCAGCCCATGTCCCACTTCATCCCGAAGCCGAGCCCCCCGAGGTAGCTCGGCTGCGACACGCCCGGCCACGCGGTCGACTCTTCGGCGTAGGTCTGGATACCGGGATAGGCGCCGTAGAGGTGCTCGTTGAAGCGACGTAGGAAATGAATCGCTTCGAGGTTCTCGCGCCCGCCGTGCTCGTTCGGGATCCACTCGCCGTGCTTGCGCGAATAATCGAGGTAGAGCATCGAGGCGACCCCGTCGACGCGGATGCCGTCCACGTGGAAGAGGTCGACCCAACACGCGGCGCTGCTGATGAGGAAGCTGCGCACCTCGTGGCGGCCGTAGTTGAAGATGTAGGTCGTCCAATCCGGGTGGAAGCCTTTGCGCGGATCCTCGTGCTCGTAGAGCCCGGTTCCGTCGAAACGCGCGAGCCCGTGCGCATCCGTCGGGAAGTGCGCCGGCACCCAATCGACGATCACGCCGATGTTTCGCCGATGCAGGTGGTCGACGAACGCCATGAAGTCTTGAGGCGTGCCGAAGCGGCTCGTCGGCGCGAAGTACCCGGTGACCTGGTAGCCCCAGCTTCCGTCGAAGGGATGCTCCATCACGGGCAAGAGCTCGACGTGCGTGAAGCCGTGTTTTTCACAATGGTCCGCGAGCAGCGGCGCCAGCTCTCGGTAGGAGAGCGAGCGGTTGCGGTCCTCCGGGACGCGACGGAACGAGCCGAGGTGGACTTCGTAGATGCTGATCGGCGCGTTGCGATGCTGGCGCTTCTCGCGCTCGGCGATCCACTGCGCGTCGCCCCACGCGTAGTCGCGCGGCCACACGATCGAGCCCGTCTTGGGCGGCGTCTCGTGGTGGATCGCGACCGGGTCCGCCTTCTCGAGCTTCTCGCCCGTCTGCGTGCGGATCGCGTACTTGTAGATCGCGCCGCGCCCGACGTTCGGGATCTTGCCCGCCCAGATGCCGGAGTTGCCCTGCGGGGTCAGCGGGTGCGAGGCGTCGTTCCACGCGTTGAAGTCGCCGACGACGCTGACCGCGCGCGCGCTCGGCGCCCAGACCGCGAAGTAGGTGCCGTCCTCCTCCGGGTGGGAACCGAGGATGTCCCAGAGGCGAAAGTGGTTGCCCTCGTTGAAGAGGTAGAGGTCGTCAGCGGTGGGCCACGTCACGTCGCGTGACTATCGCATGCGTCACCGAAATCCAAGGGATGTGCTGCGCACGCGTTTGGAGTGAACGAAGTTTTCCTTTGGGGAAGGAATTGGCATCCTCGGGGTGATGCGGCTCTCGACCTCGCTCGCCCTCTCGATCCTCGCGCTCGCGACGCCCGCCGTGGCGCAGCAGCAGCTCGGCCAGCAGCTCCAGGCCCGCTCCGTGAACACCACGATCGAAGCCGGCTGGCGCTACGCGTTCGCGGGCCATTCGCGTGTCCCCGGGGATGGCTTCCCGCAGGCCTACCATGCGGCGTGGACGCTGACGGCGGGTAGCTCCGGCGGCCTCTACTTGCAGGG
>JALOQC010000247.1 GCA_025453555.1 Myxococcota bacterium
TTCGTGCGCGAGGTCGTTCGCGAGCAGCTGCATCACCTTGTTCAGCGCCGCCTTGGAGCTTCGGTACGGGTAGTGCCCCGAGCTCTTGCGGTGCAGGCATCCCATGAGGCTCGAGAGCGCGATCACGCGCGGCCGCATGCTCCGACGAAGGCTCGGCACGAGCGCGGCGGTCACGCGGAAGGGGCCGAGCACGTTGACCGCGAGCAGGTCGGACCACGCCTCGTAGTCGACGTCGAGACCACGCGGCGCCTCGCCGAAGACGCCGGCGCTCAGGACGAGCACGTCGACCGCGGAGCCCGCGAGGTGCTCGGCGAGACGCGCGACCGCCGCACCGTCGCGCACGTCGAGCGCGACCTCCGACCAGCGCTCCGACGGGTGCCCGAGCGCCTCGAGCCGCGCGCGCCCCGCCTCGTCGCGGTAGGTCGCGATCACGCGGTCGCCGCGCTGCGCGAAGCGATCGGCGAGCGCGAGCCCGATGCCGCGCGAAGCTCCGACGACGACGACGGACATGCGGCTCGAGTATGCCCCACTGACCCGTCTCACGCGCGTAGCCCGCGGATCTGCAGCGCCAGCGAGTCGCGCAAGGTCGGGACGAGCGCGCCCTCCAACGTCACGTGGCCGGAGAGCCACGTGAGGAGCGCGACGAAGTAGAGGCCGAAGAGGTTGCGGCTGCACGTGAGCAGATCGACGTCGTGCGCGACCTCGCCCCGACGCTGCGCGTCGACCACGAGCATCGCGAGGCGGTGGAGGTACGCGAGCGTCAGCGTGGAGACGCGGCGTGCGTTGGGGCCGTCGGCGCCGGGGAGGTGGCGTACGAAGTCCGCCGCGAGCCCCGGGTACTCGCCGTACATGCGGAAGAGCCCGTCGAAGAGATGCATGAGCCGATCGAGGAGCGGGCCGTCGGGGAGGTCGCGCGCGCGCTCTTCCACCACCGCTTCGAGGCGGTCGTGCATGACGAGGAAGAGAAGGTCCGCCTTGTCGGGCGCGTGCAGGAAGATCGTGCCTGCCGCGACGCCCGCGCGTTGGGCGATCGCGCTCGTCGTGGTGCGCTCGAAGCCGTCGCGCACGAAGAGCTCGAACGCCGCTTGCCGAACGCGCTCGCGCGTCTCGAGCCGACGCCGGGTGCGACCGTCCACGGGAGACGCGTCGGACGGGCGCGGCGGGCTCACCCGTGCGCTCGGTTCGCTCGTCGACTCCCCACGCTTCGACGCCCCACGCTTCGATTCCCCACGCTTCGACTCCCCACGCATCGACTCCCCACGCTTCGATTCCCCACGCTTCGATTCCCCACGCTTCGATTCCTCCGTCGCAACCGTGGCCTTCTTCGAGCCGCGCTCGGGCCCGCGCGGCTTCTTCGCGTCGATCGCCGCCGCACGTCGGGCGCCGCGCCGTGCTCCAGGCTCGACTTCGCGCGTCACGAGGCGTCCCCGCTCGGGGTCGTCGAAGCACCCATGTATCTGAGCCTGCTCATTTTCTTTCGCGCTCATCTTGAAGCGGAAGCGGCGCGGATCCAAGTCTCACGCATCCACAAACTGAGTGCACTCAGTTAGTTCCACGACGAGGAGGGTCCATGTCTGCCACGTCCGCCACCACCACGTCCGTCACCACCACGTCCGCCGCCACCGCCTCCACCCCGCTCGCGTCTGCGCGCGCGAGCTCCGATCCCCACACGCCCGCCGTCGGCCCGACCGGCGCCGAAGTCCCCCCGAGCGCCACCGAGACGCTGCGCGAAGCCCGCGCCCGCTACTTCCGCGAGAACCACTTCGGCGAGGACGGCGGCTACGACGACGCGTGGGTCGACTTCAAGCTCGGGCCGATCCCGATGCCCTTCCCCAACACCCCCGGCCGCGTGCGGGCCGTGCGCTACCACGACCTGCACCACGTGCTCACCGGCTACGCGACCGACACCGGCGGCGAGCTCGAGATCTCGGCCTGGGAAGTCGGGGCCGGCTGCGGGCGCTTCGCCACCGCGTAGGCGATCAACCTGAGCGGCATGGCCGCCGGGCTCGTCTCGGCGCCTCGACGCTCGTTTCGGGCGTTCGTGCGCGGTCGCCACAGCCGCTCGCTCTACCACGAGCCCTTCGAGCCGCTGCTCGACGAGACGGTCGACGAAGCGCGCGCGCGCGTCGCGACCGCACCGCGCGCCCGAGGCAGCGACGTCGCGGCCTTCGCGCTCGCGAACGTCGTCGGCGTCGCGGTCGGCCTCGCGTTCACCGCGCTGGTGTTGCCGCTGGTTCCGGTCGGGATCCTCGCGGGACGTCGACGGCGCGCCGTCGCCGCGTGACGGTCGCGAGCGATCGCGTGGGGAGGCGCAACGTGCGCGTGCGAACGGGAGGCGAAGCCCGGCGCCGACCACGACGCCGAGCACGACGCCGAGCACGACGCCCGTCCACGAAGCATGCGTGACGATGCGGCAACGTCGTCGTTCGAGGCCTGACACGCGCTGGCGACCTCTGGGCAGGCGGCTACCACTCGCCGATCCTACGGAGACCCATGCGCGCTGGATTCCTGCTCTTCGTCGCCGCCCTCACCGCGGCCTGTGACTGTGGTGGCTCGCCGCGCGTGCCCGTCGACGGCTCGGTCGACGCCCCGCGGGTGGATGCGTCGCTCGATGCGCGACCCGACGATGCGGACACCGACGACGCCGCGCACGACGCCGACGTCGACGCCGCGACGCCGCCCGGCCGGATCTGTGGCGAGACCGAGCTCTGCTACGACGGGGTCGACGACGACTGCGACGGGCGCGTCGAAGAAGGCTGCGCGTGCATCCCGGGCGAGACGCAATCGTGCTTCTCGGGTGATCCCGCGCGTCGCGGGCTCGGCGCGTGCCTCGACGGCATGCAGGTCTGCGAAGGCGGCGAAGAGTTCGGGAGCTGGTCGCCCTGCGAAGGCGACGTGATCGAGGCGACCGAGCTCTGCGACGTGGACGGTGTCGACGAGAGCTGCGACGGCGCGGTGAACGAAGGCTGCGAGTGCGTCGGCGGCGACATGGCGAGCTGCGGCAGCGACGTCGGCGAGTGCACCCCCGGGCTGCAGGCGTGCGTCGACGGGATGCTCACGCGCTGCGAGGGCGCGATCGGCCCGGGCGCGGAGCTCTGCAACGGCCTCGACGACGACTGCGACGGCGCGATCGACGAGATGGTGCGGCGGAGCTGCGGCTCCGACGTCGGCGCGTGTCGCCCCGGCCTCGAGCGCTGCGTCGACGGCGCGTTCACCGGCGTGTGCGAGGGCGGGAACGAGGCGCGCGACGAGGCCTGCGACGGGCTCGACGACGACTGCGACGGAAGCGTCGACGAAGGCGTGATGCGGCTCTGCGGCTCCGACGAAGGGCGCTGCGTCGCGGGCGTCGAGCGTTGTGTGGGTGGCGCGTTCGCGGCGTGCGAGGGGCGCGTCGATCCGATCGCCGAGACCTGCAACGGCGTGGACGACGACTGCGACGCGACGACCGACGAGGCGCTCGTGCGGAGCTGCGGCGTGACCGATCTCGGTCGCTGCGCGCTCGGCACCGAGACGTGCACCGGCGGCGCGTGGGCGACGTGCAGCGGCGCGGTGCTCCCCGCTTCCGAGGTCTGCGACGGCGCGACGGACGAAGACTGCGACGGCGCGATCGACGAAGGCTGCACCTGCACGAACGGGCAGACGCGGAGCTGCGGCACCGACACGGGCGCGTGCGTGGCGGGCCGCGAGACCTGCGTCGCAGGCGCGTGGGGTGCGTGCGACGGACGGATCGATCCACGCGTGGAGAGCTGCAACGGCGCGGACGACGACTGCGACGGGCGCACCGACGAGTCGCTCGTGCGCGCGTGCGGCGTCACCGAGGTCGGCGTGTGCTCGCTCGGCACCGAGACCTGCGGCGGCGGCGCGTGGGGCGCCTGCGTGGGGCGCGTCGATCCCGCGACGGAGACGTGCGACGGCGCGCTCGACCAGGACTGCGACGGCGCGGTCGACGAAGGCTGCGGCTGCACCTCGGGCCAGACGCGCGGCTGCGGCGCCGACACCGGCGCCTGCATGCGCGGCACCCAGACGTGCTCGGCGACGGGCGCGTGGGGGACGTGCGTCGGCGAGATCGGACCGAGCGCCGAGCGCTGCGACGGATCGATCGACCAAGACTGCGACGGGCTCGTCGACGAAGGCTGCACGTGCACGACCGGCACGACGCGGCGCTGCGGCACCGACGTGGGCGCGTGCGTGGCGGGCACCGAGACCTGCGACGCAAGCGGGCGCTGGGGCGCGTGCGCGGGCCGCGTCGACGGAAGCGCGGAGAGCTGCAACGGCACGGACGACGACTGCGACGGGCGCACCGACGAGTCGCTCGTGCGGAGCTGCGGCACCGACGTGGGCGCGTGCGTGGTCGGCAGCCAGACCTGCGGCGGCGGGAGCTGGGGCACGTGCAGCGGCACGGGTCCGAGCACCGAGCGCTGCGACGGCGCGATCGACGAAGACTGCGACGGCGCGATCGACGAGGCGTGTCTGTGCACGAACGGTCAGACGCGGAGCTGCGGCACCGACGTGGGCGTGTGCGTCGCGGGCACCGAGACCTGCAACCTCGCTGGCGCGTGGGGCACCTGCGTGGGTGCGATGGGCGGCCGCGCCGAGAGCTGCAACGGGCTCGACGACGACTGCGACTCACGCACCGACGAAGGCAGCGTGTGCCGCCCGCCGACCGTGACCTGTCCGGGCACGGTCACGACCTTCGTGGGCACCGAGGTGATGCTCGCCGGAAGCGGAAGCGATCCCGACGGAGGCGCCGTGAGCTTTTCGTGGAGCGTGGCGAACGCGCCCGCGGGCTCGACCGCGACGCCCGCTCCGACGAGCGCCGCGACGACGCGCTTCCGCCCCGACGCGGTCGGCAGCTACGTGCTGCGCCTCTGCGTGACCGACGACGAAGGCGAGACGAGCTGCTGCACGACGAGCCTCACCGCGCAGAGCACCTGCACGCCGCCGAGCACGCCGACGATCACGACGTGTCCGACGAGCTGGGACCGCCGCCCGGTGGTGGAGCTTCCGCCGCTGCCCACGAGCACGCGCTACGAGCTCTTCGCCGACGGAACGCCCTACGCGACCGTCACCCTCACCGGCTCGAACTACCACCGGCCGTCGTCGGCGATCGGCGCCGGCAGCGCGCCGCCCGGGACGCTCACGACCCTCGGGGTGCGCGCGTGCTCGAGCTCGGACGGAACCTGCTGCAGCCCGGTCGTCACCACCACGACGCGCCTGGTGGCCGCCTGCACCACCCCCGTGTCGCCCACGCCGGACAACCTGATCTTCAGCGAGTACGTGATCGACGGTGACGGCATGTGCTCGGGTCCGGCCTGCGAGGCGGGCGAGGCGATCGAGCTCGTGAACCTCTCGCATTGTCCGCTCGCGCTGCAAGGCAATCATTTCGGTTATCAGAACCGAACGGGCGGCGCGTTTCGTTGGATGAACTTCGGCGCGGAGGACGTGATCCCGCCGCGAGGGGTCTACGTCGCGATCCGCAACGTCTCGGCGTCGATGTGCACCTACCCGTTCTTCGGGCCTGACGATCCGAGCCTCTTCGGCTTGCGGATCTCGCGCCTCGACATGCAGGGCGACAACCTCGCGAGCGGCTGGTTCAACAACACCGGCGGCGGCGTGTCCACGCTGCGCCTCGCGACGGGCGAGTGGGTCGATCTGACGACGGGCACGACTCTGGACGTGATCTCGCCCTATTCGGTCGCGCCTCAATGCTCGAGCATCGGCTTCGATGCCTTCGACGCCTGCGGCAACCCGACCGCGCTCACCACGCCGACCGCGACCCTGACGCCCAACCAGCTCGGTCGCTTGTGGCACCCCTGCGACGCGGTGATCGACCCCGTCCCCGCGAGCTGCCGCTGAGAAATCGAGGCGGACAGCCGATCAAGCCGCCCAGCCGATCAAGCCGCGCGCACCGCGGTTCGAAGGTCTGGCGACAGACCTGCGAGGAAGCAGCTCGTCAGCTCGCTTCGTTCTCGCCGCCCGAGGTTTCCTCCGGCTGCACCGGCTCTTGGATCACGCTCTCGAGGCCCCAACGGAAGTGCACGCGGTTGATCGTGAAGACCACGCGCGTGGTCTGGAGCGTGACGCGGCCGTGGTTCGGGAAACACACCACGCCGCTGCCCACCGAGCGGAACCACGTGGCCGGCACGAAGCGCGACTCGTAGCGCGGGCGATCTTCCCAGCGGTCGCACTCGCCGTTCTGATTGCGCTGCGTGCACTCGCGGATGGTGCCCGCCTGGTACTGCTCGAGCACGGTGCCCTCGTACGAGCTCGTCTGCGTCGGACGAAGCTCCACCACCTGCGCGTCGCGGTACCACTCGTCGCCCGCCTTCATCAGCAGCTCCTGGCTCGGCAGCTCCGCGTTCGGCGGCTGATGCGGCTGCTCGGCGTCGAAGGTCACGTCGACGCAGACCGCCTCCGGATCGAGCCGCGTGAGCGTCGCCTGCCAATCGCCGTGCACCACGGTGTTGGGCTGGTCGACCTGACCTACCTCCAGCGGGTGCCGGAGGATCACGTCCAAGCGAGGCGAGCAGCCGAGAGCGAGCGAAGAGAGAGCCAAGCCAGCAACGAAGAGGCGCATCGAGACCATCCTACGTGACGAGGTGCGACGAGATCCCCCGACGAGATCGCTGAGCGCGAGATTCATCGGCGGCGCGAGAGGTTCGCGCTTCACATCACGCCGGCGTCCGGGGAGGCGATGCCAGAGCAAGTGCTCCCGACGCAGGTGCAGGTGCCGAAGCCACAGCCACTGCACATCTGCCCGACGCACTCCGAGTCCGCGCAGTCCACGAGCGAGTCTCCGTCGTCGTCGGAGCCGTTGTCGCAGATCTCCGGCCCCCCCGCGTCGCCCGTGCACGAACAATCCGGATCGGCGCAGTCGGTCAGCGTGTCGAGGTCGTCGTCCGTCCCGTTGAAGCAGAAGGTCTCGCCCCCTTCGCATTGCTGCATTCCGCAGAAGCCGCCGTTCGCGCACGGCTGCCCGGTGCACTCCACCAGCATGCACGGACACGGTGCCCCCGCGTCGTCCACCACCACGCTGGTGTCGCGTCCCGCGTCGCGGGGGCCGGCGTCGACGCCTCCGTCGCCGCACGGGATGGTCACCGTGCACGACTCCATCCGCATGACGGGCGCCCCGAAACAGCCTCCGGAAGTGCAGGTGGGGGTCGTCGTCGTCACGGTGCGCTCGCCGCCTTGTGAGGAGCCGCAGCCGCTGCCGAACGGAACGCACGGGCCGTCGGTCTCGTCGACGCGACCGCAGCTTCGTCCGTCGGTGCTCTCGCGCGTGCACGAGCGGGTCTCCGTCTCGGAGTCACCCGTCGCCACGCACCTTCGTGACGTGCACACCGCCGGGGTCACGGTCCGTCCTTGCGAGCCCAGGGTCGTGCACTCGTCCGCGAACTCGCAGTCCGACCATTCCCCGAGCACGTCCGGGCAGATGTCCGTGCACCCGACGCACGACCCGCCCTCGCACGTGAGACCGCTCGCGGCACAGGGATCCGCGCCGCCCACGCACGTGCCATCCGCGCACGTGTCCTCGCTCGTGCACGCGTCGCCGTCGCTGCAGGTCGCGGTGTTGTTCGCGTTCACGCACGCGCCCGCCACGCACGAGTCGTCGGTGCACGCGTCCTCGTCGTCGCAGTCGACGTTGCGCTCGCACTCCGGGGTCGCGGCATCGCTCGGGACGCCCGCGTCCGTCGGCGGCGTGAGCGGATCTTCGACCAGCCCCTCGCAACGATCTCGGGCGACGCAGCGCTGGTTCTCCTCGCACATCTGCCCGATGCACTCGTCGATCAGGAGCATGCGCAGCTCGCGGATCTCGCCGCGCGCGTAGCGGTTCACCGCGCGCGTCTCCGCCACGAAGCTCTCGGGGGGCCGCGTGCCCGAACCGACTGCGGAGTCGTACGCGCGCACGCGGATGCGGTACGTGCGATCGCGGCCGTCCCGTGGGCGCAGGAGGATCCGCAGCGGCCACTCGAAGCCGGCGTCGCTTCCGTCGCGCCGCATCGCGAAGGTCTCTTCGAGCGGAATGCCGTCCTCGCCGGGTGGGTTCGACTCGCCGCCCCAAACCGAGACCACGACCTCGCGGGTGCTTTCCCGCACGAGGTCCTCGGCGTCGACGATCGCGATCACGCGCGAGGGCTTCGGATCGGCGCAGGCGAGGAGCGTGAGGCAGAGCAGACCGACGACGCTCACGCACGCGCTCGACCGTGGCGACGTGGCCGCGCGACGGACGCGGGGGCGCGGGCGATCGGCGTCGTCTTCGGCGTGGTCCATCGAGGCAGGACGGCGGGCGCCTGCGTGCGAAGGCTCGGTGGAGGGGACGGACTCTCGAAGCGAAGGCGCGCGCATCACCACCTCGTCAGCGTCGTGAAGGCCGCGTCGTGCGCGGGCTCTTGGAAGTCGTCGTTCCCGTTGCGCGTGGCGACGATCGCGACCACGGCCGCCGCGCCCGCTGCGACCACCACCCCCGCGATCAGGCCGATCCACCAGCGGCTCTTCGGCGGGGGCTCGGTGCCCGGCTCGCGCTCGCGCACCACCACGATCGAGGGCTCGGGCGTCGGTCGCGCTGCGTCGGCGATCGCTCGGCGCAGCACCTCGATCCGCGCCTCCACGTTCGCGCGGTTGTCCGCGTCCGGTCGTGCGGCGAGGTACGCCTCGAACGCTTCGAGCGCTTCTTCGTTGTAGCGAAGACGGTCCGCCGCAGTGCCGACGTTGAAGAGCAGCTCCGCGCGCTCGCTCAGCTCGTACGCGCGACGAAAGAGGCGCAGCGCGTCCTCGAAGCGCCCCTCGTCGAACGCGACCACGGCGGCCTCGTAGAGTGCGCGCGCTTCGCGATCGCGCGACGGTGTCTCCGTCGCTTCTTCTTCGGCAGGGCTCGTCGCCCCCGTTTGTGCGTGGGCCGTCGCGAGGCCGATCGAAGACGAGCCCACCGAAGGCAAGGGGAGGGACGATGCCGCCACGAGCCAGAGGGCGGCGAACGAGAGCGAGCGCATGGCGAACAGCGTACGCGAGCCCGCGCCCGACGACAGCCCCGTCGGCGTCTCGGCCGAGCGTCGGGGTTCGCCGCGCGGGGCCGTAGACGCCGCGACCCGAACTGGGTCATCCTCGCAGGTGCGCGTTGGCCTTCGAGGCCCCGATTCGTTGCCGGTCCCGCGGAACCTCGCATCGAATCGAGCACGCAGGGAGCCGTCGGGATCGTGGAGCGAGGGGTGCGGAGTCGAACCGTCGAGGCACGCGAGAGCGAGCCTGCGAGTCGACCTGCGTTCGCGCCGATCGACGGGATTCTCCGGAACGCCACGAGTCCTCGCGGCCCTCTCGGCCGCGCGGTGAAGAGAAGAGAGCGTGAGAGATGACGACCAAGGTATTCGTGGGTGGCCTCAGTTGGGGCACGGGCGACGAGGGGCTCCTCGCGGCGTTCGAGAAGTTCGGTTCGGTGGTCGAGGCGAAGGTGATCTTCGATCGTGACACGGGGCGGAGCCGCGGCTTCGGCTTCGTGACGTTCGAAGACTCCGGCGCCGCGCAGAACGCCATCCAGCAGATGGACGGCAAGACCCTCGACGGCCGCACGATTCGCATCCAGCAGATGGACGGCAAGACCCTCGACGGCCGCACGATTCGTGTGAACGAAGCCGCCGAGCGCGCGCCGCGCGGTCCGGGCGGCGGCGGAGGTGGCGGTGGCGGTGGACGCGGTCCGCGTCCGGGCGGCGGTGGCGGTGGCGGTGGCGGACGGGGTGGTCCGCGCTTCGACGACCGCGGCGATCGCGGGGGCGACCGCGGCGGACGCGGCGGCGACCGTGGCGGACGCGGCGGCGGCGACCGCTGGTGAGCGTTCCGTCGACGGCTGACCCCGTCGACACGGTGGAGCCGACGAGTACCGTTCGAGCATGAGAGACGCCCGCCCCGCGCGGGCGTTTCTCATGGTGACCAGAACGTGCCCGTCGAACGTGCCCGTCGAACGTGCTCGTGCTCGTCGAACGTGCTCGTCGAACGTGCTCGTCGAACGTGCTCGTCGAACGTGCTCGTCGAACGTGCTCGTCGAACGTGCTCGTCGAACGTGCTCGTCGAACGTGCTCCCTGCGATGCACGCGTCGCGGGAGCTCGTCGCACGACGCGCGCCACCGAGAGCCCCATCGAGGAGTATCCTCGCGCCATGGGGAACACACGGCTCGGTTGGACGCTCGCGCTCGCGCTCTTGGCCTGTGGTGACGACGACGCCGGCCCGCCCGACGGCGGCGGCCGCGACGGCGGCGCGCGAGACGCGGGGGAGCGCGTCGACGGCAACGGCATCGACGGCGGTGGGGCGGACGTCGGAACGGGAGTCGACGCCGGTCCGGTGCGCGCAGGCAGCGGCGCGTACTTCCCGGCAGGCACGATGTTCTTCCAAGAAGACGTCTCGGGCGTCGCGCCTTCGCCGGACTCCGACGCGATCCTCGGCTCGCTGCGCCGCGCGGGTGGCTGGGGCAACGGGGACCGCTTTCAAATCGACTTCTCCATCGAGGTCCTGGAAGCCGACGCGTCCACACCGCTCCGGAGCTTCGAGCCCACGGACGACTTCTACGATCCCGATTGCGATCTCTCGGAGATCCCCGTGCCCGTCGGCGGCGCGATCGAAGGCGAGACGGGATATGCGTGTGAAGGCGACGGCGATTGTCATTTGATCGTGCACGCGCCTTTCGAGAATCGGCTCTACGAGATGTGGCGCGCGAACGTGATCGATGACGTCTTCGAGGGGGGTTGCCTCGCGATCTGGGAGACCGATCGGACCTACGACGAGCGCCTCCGCGGCGAGCAGTGCACGAGCGCCGACGCGGCGGGCTTCCCGATCGCGCCGCTCCTGTTCTCCGCCGACGAGGTCGCGGCGGGCGAGATCGATCACGCGATCCGCTTCATCCTGCCGAACGATCGCGTGCGCGCCTCGCGCTACGTACGCCCCGCGACACACGGCACGCGCACCACCGGCGACGACGAGGCGCCTCCCTACGGCGTGCACCTCCGTCTGCGCGCGGACTACCCGCTCGAGAGCTTGCCGAACGACGCCGCGCGGGTCGTGGCGCGCGCACTCCAGCGCTACGGCATGTACCACGCGGACGGCGGAAACATCGCGCTCACCGCGCAGAGCGATCGGTTCACCACCGCGAAGTGGGAGGACGTCGGCCTCGGCCCGCGCGATCTCGCGGCGCTCACGGTGGAGGACTTCGAGGTGATCGATCACGGCGCGCCGATCGAGGTCACCTTCGACTGCGAACGCGTGCCCTGACGCCGCGAGGATCGAGACCGCTCGATCGCAGCTCTCCAATCGACGTTCTGGAGCCGCCCGGCGGAGCGACTCGACGTCGCGTGAGGTGTCGCCGTCAGGCGACCGAACCATCGATCGCCGCGACGTGCCGCCCGCGCGACGCCATGACGGTCGACCTCCGCGCGCCCCGTCGACGGGCGGCGGTCTGCGGCATCGCACGCCGCCGAGACCCCGTGGATCGCGTGAAAGGTCGCGCGCTTGAGCCCTCCGTCGATTGGTGACAGGCTCGCGCCCGCTCATGAAAATTCAGCTCACGACCGACTCGCCGCTCGCCCTCGAAGCCGACCTTCTCGTGATCGGCACCGCGAGCACCACGAAGCTCTCCGACGACCTCGAAAAGATCGACCGCGCCATGGGCGGCACGCTCGCCGAGCTCTGGAAGGACGAGGGCTTCGAGGCGAAGAGCGGCCAGCGCGTGAAGCTGCCCGCGCGCGGGCGCATGAAGGCGAAGTGGCTCGTGGTGGTCGGCATCGGCGGCAAGGACGCCGTCGCCGACGCGCGCACGATCGCGCATGCGGCCACGAAGGCGTCGAGCCGCCAGAAGAGCGCGGCGATCGTGCTGCCGACGGTGGACGCGGCGTCGGTGCGCGCGGCGGCGGAGGCGCTGATCGGTGGTGCGTACGAGTACGGCGACTACAAGACGGGCGATCGCAAGCCGAAGGGCGGCCTCAAGTCGGCGTTCCTGCTCGGCGCGGACAAGAAGGATCGCGCGCTCAAGCAGGCGCTCCACGAAGGCACCGTGGTGGCGGAGTGCACGAACCTCGCGCGCGATCTCGTGAACGCGCCGCCGAACGACATGCACCCGATCGCGCTCGCCGACGTCTTCCGCACCGAGGCCGAGAAGCTCGGGCTGAAGGCCACCGTCTTCGGCAAGAAGGAGCTCGAGAAGAAGGGCATGGAGCTCTTCCTCGCGGTGAACCGCGGCAGCGCGATCGAGCCGCGCATGGTGCACGTGGCCTACGAGCCCGAGGGAGCGACGAAGAAGGTCGCCTTCGTGGGCAAGGGTCTGACCTTCGACTCGGGCGGTCTGTGCATCAAGCCGCCGAAGTCGATGGACACGATGAAGTGCGACATGGCGGGCGCGGCGGCGACGATCGGCATCGTTCTCGCGGCGGCGCGCTTGAAGCTGCCGGTCGCGGTGCACGGCGTGATCGGCTGCACCGAGAACATGACGGGCGCGGCGGCCTATCGACCGGGCGACGTGTTCAAGAGCCTCGACGGCAAGACGGTGGAGATCATCAACACCGACGCCGAGGGACGCCTCGTGCTCGCGGATTGTCTGTCGTGGGTGCGCGACGAGCTCGCGCCCGATCTGATGATCGATCACGCGACGCTCACCGGCGCGTGCATGGTCGCGCTCGGCAACTACCGCGCGGGCCTCTTCACCGCCGACGACGACCTCGCGACGAAGTACGCGAAGGCCTCGGAGGTCGCGGACGAGAAGTTCTGGCGCATGCCGCTCGACGAGGATCTGCGCTCGAGCCTCGACTCGACGATCGCCGATCTCAAGCACGTGGGCGGCGCGTACGGTGGCTCGATCACCGCGGCGCTCTTCCTGCGCGAGTTCGTGGGCAAGACCCCCTGGATGCACCTCGACATCGCGGGCCCCTCGTTCCTCGAAGGCGCGCACGGTCGCGCGCCGCGCGGCGGCACGGGCTTCGGCGTCGCGACCGGTGTGCGCTTCCTCGAGGCGCTCGGCGCCGAGGGCTGACTAGAAGCGGATGGCCGATTCCCGCAAGCCGTCCTACCGGACGGCGCGCAGCTCGCGAAGCGAGCGTAGGCTCGTGGGTGGGGGCCCCATCGGGGCTTTGTCGCACCGCGCTCGCGCGCGGTCGCGACCGTCTCGCGGAATCGTGCACCTCCGCGGACTGCGTCCGCTCCGTTGTGCACGATTCCGCTTCGAACTACGCCCCATCGGGGAGGGTCTGGCGACAGACCCTCGAGGAAACTGAGTGCGGCGCGAACGCGTCGGGATCCACGCGCGCGAGGCTCCGGCTTCGCGCGTCGTCATTCCGTCCGTGGGATGCGCGCGAGGGAGTGATCGACGAAGCGATACGACTCGCTCGGTCGATCGTGCGCGTCGGCGAAACGCGCGTCTTTCGCTCCCACGGCGGGCGGCGCTCGCCCTCGTTCTGACGACGCTCGCTTCGATGGCCCACGCGCACCTCGGTCACGTCGTGGTGCGCGCGGAGCGGTACTTGAAGATCGACGTCGAGCCGACCCAGGCGCGCGTCGTGGTGTCGTTGACGCTCGGGCCCGACGAGACGGTGCGCATCCAGAGCGCGGCGGACACCGATCGCGACGGCGCGATCACGCAGGCCGAAGCCGACGCCTACATGGCCGAGTGGGGGCGCGGGCTCGCGACCGAGCTGCCCTTCGAGGTCGACGGCGAGCCGGTGACGCTCGTGTGGGCGGAGCCGTGGATGGCGCCGCTCGGGACGATCGAGCGAGTGCCGGGCTCGGTCGAGATGGTCGCGCGCGTGCCGCTGCCGCCGGGGCGCCACGTGCTGCGGGTGCGCGACGGAATGCGCGTCGAGACCTTCGATCGCACCGACGTGAACGTGACGACGAGCGATTCGAGCGTGCGGCTCGTCGCGGCGGGTGAAGGCGCGGAGCCGCGCGAGCTCACGGATCGTTTCGCGTACGGACCGCAGAACGCGCCCGAGGTGATCACCGTGATCGCAGAGCTGCCCGGCACCCCGCCGACCGTGAAGTGGCTCGCGATCGGCGGCGGCGGAGCGTTCGTGCTCGCCGCGATCGGCGCGTGGATCGCGGTGGTGCGGCGGCGCCGGGCGTGAGCCGTTCACTCGGGGTCGACAGGTCTTCGTTCGACACGCCTCAGCGAAGGCCCGCCGCGATCGTCACGTCCGGAAAGAGGCGACCATGCCCCTGCACCGCGTCCATCGCGGACAGCACGCTCTGCAGACCCACCCCGGGATTCGCCGTGAGCGTGATCGACTCCGTGTCGGGATGCGCGCGCCGGAGCTGCTCGGCGCAGTAGCGCAGACCCGAGAAGTCGAGCTCGCTGCCCACCCGCGGCAAGGTCGCGCCGCTCCCGTGGCTCGCGCACCCCGCGGCGTACGTGCCGTCGCGATCGCTGACGAAGATGCCCGCGTCGGTGAGGGTCACGGTCGCGCGCCACGGGCCGCGGCCTGGACCGAAGCTCGGGAGCTGCGCTTCGACCTGCGCGAGCAAGAGCGGCGTCGCGAGGATCACGAGCAAGAAGCTCACGAGGTTCACGAGGATGTCGAGGAGCGGCACGATCTGTAGCTCGCCGCCGACCTCGGGCTCGGAGGTGGCGCGCGCGACGGCGCGGCGAACGAGGCGGCGCTGACGTGCGTCGAGCTTCGGTTCCGACATGGAAGGCTCCGACGCCGCGGGCGCACGGGAGTTCCCTCGCGTCGTCACGGTCTCCCTCACCTCGTCACGGTCTCGCGTCACTGGGGCTCGCGGCGCGAGCTCGCTCGTTCGTGCGTCCGGCCTGCTATCGTGGACGGGTCGTGTTCCAAACCGGCTATTGGACCCTCGCGCGTTACCGCGGCATCCCGATCCGCCTTCATTGGTCGATCCCGCTCGGCGCGCTCTTCTTCGGTCGCTTCGAGATCGTGCCAGGGTTCTGGCTCGGCTTCGTGGGGCTCGTGCTGATCCACGAGCTCGGGCACGCGTTCCTCGCGCGTCGTCGACGCCTCGCGGTGTTCGAGGTGAACGTGCACGGCCTCGGCGGCGAGTGTGTGCACCGGCGCGGCTCGCCCTACGACGACGCGATCGTCGCGTGGGGCGGCGTGCTCGCGCAGCTCCTCGTGCTCTACGTGCCGACGCGGCTGCTGATCGAGCTCGGCGTCGTGACGGTCGAGAGCGCGTTCGTCGCGCAGCTCGTCTCGGCGCTGCTGTGGACGAACCTCTGGCTCGTCGCGATCAACCTCTTGCCGATCCCGCCGCTCGACGGCGCGAAGGCGTGGCAGCTCCCGAAGCTCTGGTGGGAGCGCCGCAAGCGCCGCACGCACGGACACCGCGCCCCGACGCCCGTGGGCAAGCCGACGCCCGTGGGCAAGCCCACGCGCAAGCCCGCGCCCGTGCGCGACGACGACGATCACGACGACGATCACGACGACGATCACGACGACGATCACGACGACGAAGATCCGGCGGAGGTCGCGCGGCGGTTGGCGCGCGAGGCGCTGGAGTCCGCGCGCAAGCGACTGCACTGAGTCGGGTCGGGTCCGCGCTGCGTCGGCTTCCGCTCCCTCGCCCCGAAGCGCACGAAGGCAGGACTCCCGCGGCGCCGCGAGCTGCTACGAATCCGGGGTGGGTGAAGGACGGGATCTTCCGCGGTGGGCGTTCGGGGTGCTCGCGCTGCTCCCGTTCGCGCTGCTGCCTCTGCACGCGGAGCTCGGACACCACGGCGACGTCGTGTTCTTCGACGCGTGGTGCGCCGCCGTGCGCGATGGCGCGGGCTTCTACCGCGACGGTCCGGGCCTCAACTACCCGATCGTGGGGGTCGGCCTCGTCTGTCTGCCCGAAGCCTTCGGGGACCTGCCGTTCGAGACGTTCCGAATCGTGCTGAAGGTGACCCTCGCGCTCGCCGAGACGCTCACGATCTTCGCGCTCGCCGCGCTCGCGCGTGGGGTCGGGGCGCGACGACCACACACGATCGCCCTCGGCGCGTGGGCGATCGCGATCGCGCCCGGTGGTGCGTTCTTCGGACAAGTCGACGTGTGGGGCACCCTGTGGATGACCCTCGCGTGGCTCGCGTTGGTGCGCATGACGCAGCGCACGCCCGACACGACGGTCGACGATACGGTCTCCGACGACGACGCCTCCGACGACGACGCCTCCGACGACGACGCCTCCGACGACGACGCCTCCGACGAC
>JALOQC010000248.1 GCA_025453555.1 Myxococcota bacterium
CTTCTCGGGCGTGTCGCGTGGGTCGATCGAGATGGTGACCATCTGGTACTCGACCCCGGGCGTCCACTCCTGGGCCACCGCGGCGCGCTCCGTCGCGTCGAGCACGAGGCTGCAGAGCGAGGGGCACGAGTGGTACGCGAAGGTGAGCATCACCGGACGCTCGCCGTCGAAGTAGTCGCGCAGCGTGACCGCGCGACCCGTGTGATCGCGGAAGGGCACGTCGAGCGGCATCTGCTGATCGAGCCGCTCGTCGACGCCGATGCGATCGAGCCCCGGTACCGGTCGACTCGTCTCTTGGACCCCGCCCGTGAAACGCTGCGCGGCGCCCACGGTCGGAACCGCGAGGAGCACGAGCAGGATTGGCAGGAGGGGTCGCATCGAGAGGAGGTTGGGGTCGTGGAGGCGAATCGGAAAACGGGGAAACGGCGCGTGAACCGCGGTGGAACGTGATCAGGGCGTGGGCGGCACGACGGGCGCCGCCGCCTGCGCAGCCGCGAGGCGCTGCGCGAAGCCCTGGAGCCACGTCTCGGCCGCGCGGATCGAATCGGCCGTCGCGTTGCTGCGGAGCGGCGCCGCGAGCGAGCCCGCCGCCGACACGTCGTCGAGGAGCTGCATCTCGGTGGCCCGCGTCTGCGCGGCTTCGAGGCGCCGCGCGACGTCACGCGCGCGGCCCGACACGATCGCGCGCTCGGCGTCCGCACGCTCCCCCTCGTGCTTGCGAAGGGTCCAGCCCTCCACCGCGGCGAGGCTCGCGAGCGCGTCGTCGAGCGACACGTTCGCGCCATCCGTCGCGCGCGGACGCACGGTCGGCACCGCGCGGCCCTGCGAGACGAGCTGCTGCATGGCGGCGTCGATGCTCACCGGCGCCTCGCTGAGCGAGCGACGCGCCGAGGCGAACGCCTCGTTGCGCGCGGCCAGGTAGTCGACCGAGCCGTCACCGTCGGAGTCGCGCTCTTGGACCTTCGCCGCGAGCTCTCCGTCGGTCATCGAGTTGAAGTAGCTGTGGAAGAGCGGCACCAGGGCCACGAGCAGCAGCGCCGAGCCGACCGTCCAGATGAGGATGGTCTTGTCGCGGGGCGGCGTGTCGTCGAAGCCGTGCGGGGCGTTGCCCTGGATGTCGTAGTGCTCGTCGGAGTCGTGGGCGCTCATGGCGTGGCTCCGTCAGTGGCTCTGGTGGTGATGGATGGCGCGCGAGAGCCGCGGGTCGCCCATCGGGATGAGAGGGTTCTTGCCGAGCGTGCGGAACACGTAGGCGAAGAAGGCACCGCCGCAGAGGAGCAGCGCGCCGACGTCGAGGTGGTTGAACGAGAACCGTCCGGCCTGCGGGAGCACGAAGAAATAGATGTCCGCGACGTGCATCACGAGGAGCCAGACCGCTCCGAACTGCAGCATGCCGAGGCGACGCTTCACCATGCGCGAGATGAGGAAGTAGAAGGGCAGCGCGAAGTGGCCGATCATGAGCGCGAGGCTCCAGAGCTTCCACGCCCCGTCCCAGCGCTTCTGGAACCAGGTCGACTCCTCGGGGATGCCCGCGTACCAGATGAGCATCCACTGCGAGAAGCTCACGTACGCCCAGAAGCACATGAAGCCGAACATCATCTTGCCGAGGTCGTGGAAGTGCTCGGTGTTGAGCGCTTCGCCGACGTGGCCGCGGCGGTAGAGGCTGACGCCGATCACGATGAGCAGCGCGAAGATGCTCATGGCGGAGCCGGCGAAGACGATGACCCCGAAGATGGTCGAGTACCACGCGGGCTCGAGGCTCATCATCCAGTCGAACGCCGCGAAGGTCAGCGTGAGGCCGAAGAGGATGGCCGACAGAGCAGACCACTTCTTCATCTTGTTGGTGAGCGCGTAGCTCTCGGTCTTGCTCGCCTTGTCCTGCCGGAGGCTGGTGCGGAAGTAGAAGAGACCGATCGCGATCCAGATGAGGAAGTACACGAGCGCAGACACGCCCCAACGGGTCGCGTTCAGGTAGGGCGCCTTGTGCTCCATGATGCGGTGGTGCGCCGCTTCCATCTGGGGCGTGTGCGGGTGGTGCTCCTCCGCATGACCTTCGGCATCCTGGGCGTACGCAACGCTCGAACCGAAGAGGGAGCCGTGCTCCTCGCCCTCGTGCTCATCACCTTCGTGCGCATCGTCGCCGTGACCGCCGTGATCGTCGTGACCGTGGCCGTGCCCCGCCATCCACTCGTCGTAGAGGTTGAACTTGTCCGCCGCGACGCCCGCGAAGAACGGGATCGCGAGCACGGCTGCCACGACCGCGCCGCTGGCGATGGTCTCGGCGATGCGGCGCGCGGTGACGCCCCAGTGGCCCGCGGTGAAGTGGAGCGCGATGACCAGGAAGAGACCTCCGAAGACGAAGGTCAGGATGGTCATCAGCCCGAAGAGGTAGGAGTAACCGAAGCGCTCCGGGTTCTGCATGAAGCCGAAGATCGAGAGGAGGAGGCCGACGCCCGCGAGGATCGCGGAGGCCTGCCACGCCGTCTTCGACCAGAAGCCGTTCCCCTCGGGGATGCGGTAGTCGTTCGGCTTTCCGCCGTTGGCGCGCTTGCCGTCGTGCTTGGGGGAGCTCACTGCGCCACCTCTGTGTTGAGGGCCGTGGGCCGCGAGGCCTGGCTGATCTGGAGCGCGCGGACGTAGGTCACGATCGCCCAGCGGTCGTCGATCGGAATGCTGTGCGCGTAGGCCGGCATGTTGCGGATGCCGTTCGAGATCGTCCCGAAGAGCTGCCCGTCGGGCATCTCCCGGATTCGCGCGTCGTGCAGCGTCGGCGCGATCAGCGCGGAGGCGCCGATCTGCTCGGCGCGCTTCGACACCAGACCCGCGCCGTCACCGGCGAGACCGTGACAGGCCGCGCAGAAGATGTCGTAGCGCTCGTGCCCGCGGGCGAGCGCCTGCTCCATGCCGCCCTGGCGCTGGAGCACCGGCGCCGGGACCTCGAGGAGCCAGGAGCTCCCGTCCTCGGTGCGACCGGACTCGACCGCGAGGTCGACCTCCATCTCGCGCGCGACCGTGCCTTCCACGAGCGGTCGCATGGTGCGGCCGTCCTGGAAGAAGTCGCTCGCCTGCTGCGGGTCGTAGCGCGGCTGGTCGTACATGTTCCGGATCGGAACGATGGGCGGCTCTTCGGACACTTGTCCGCGGCAGCCGGAGAGAGCGCCGATCCCCGCGAGGGCGAGCAGCGTCGTGAGAGTCAGGCGGTTCATCCGACTTCCTCCTCGACGAGCTCGACGAACGACGGGTGAGTCGACTCGAGGAGCGCACGAGTCTTCTTCATGTCGAACTTCTCGTCCCCCACTTCGATCGAGATGAAGAACTTGTCGTCCGTCGACGCCTCGAAGCGGTCGCTCTCGAAGATGGGGTGATGGTGACGGGGCAGCTTCGTGAAGTGGAAGAGCCCGAAGAGCGTGCCGAAACCCGTGAGGAGAATCGTCAGCTCGAACATGATGGGGACCATCGCCGGGAACCCGCCGATGCCGTTCGGCTTGCCGCCGATGATCACGGGGTAATCCCAGTTGTTCATGTACTGAATCATCAGCACGGCGGAGACGAGACCCGTCATGCCGGCGATGAAGGACACGAAGCCGAGCTTGGTGGGCTTGAGGCCCATCGCGTCGTCCAGGCCGTGGACCGGGTACGGCGTGTGGCAATCCCACTTCTCGTAGCCCGCGTCGCGCACCTTCTTCGCCGCTTCCGCGAGCGCTTCGGGCGTCTCGTACTGCGCGAGGTAGAGCGCGGGTCGCTTCTCGGGCTCGTCGCCCTCCCCTTCGTGGGTCATGCGCGCGTGGTCCGCTTTCTTCTGGGCCGTGACGGCCTGTTCCTTCGCGTCCGAAGCCGCCTTTGCGGCCTTCTTCGCTCGATCCGCCGCCGCGACGGCCTTCTCGGCCTCTTCCTTCGCGTGGGCTTCGTCGCCCTCGAAGGAAGCCTTGGCAGCCTTCTTCGCGGCCGACTTCGCGACCTCCGCCGCCGCCTTCGCGGCCGAGGCGTCGAGCTCGGCTTCTTCGGCAGCGTCCTCGGCCTCGTCGGCCGCCTTCGCGGTCGCCTTGGTCGGCACGTGCTTCTCGTCGTCCGCCGCTTCGCGCGCGGCGCGCTCGGCGATGCGCTCGGACGCGCTCGCTTCGTCAGCGGCGGCCTTGGCCTTCTCCGCCGCGTCCGCGGCGATCTCTTCGGCCGAGGGCGCGCCCACGCCGATGAGCGTGCCCTTCTTTCGCGGTTGGTCCTTGTCGTCCGCCATGGCGATCACTCCGCGGGCGCCGGCGCGGTCTCGGCGCCGTGGTGAGGCTCGTGCTCGTGCTCGTCGTCGTGGTGCGCGTGGGGATGCGCGTGCGGCAGGACCGCCTTGATCTCCGCGATGGCAAACATCGGGATCCAACGAACGAAGAGCAGGAAGAGCGTGAGGAATAGGCCGAAGGTTCCGAGGTAGAGGCAGATGTCGATCCAGGTCGCCTCGAAGCTGCCCCAGCTACCCGGCAGGAAGTCGCGGTAGAGCGAGGTCACGATGATGACGAAGCGCTCGAACCACATGCCGATGTTGATGAAGATCGTGATGACGAACATCGCGGGGATGCTGGTGCGGATCTTCTTGAACCAGAAGAGCTGCGGGCTGATGACGTTGCAGCTCACCATGGCCCAGTAGCTCCACCAGAGCGGACCCCAGTTGCCCTGCTGGTCGAGGTACCCGAAGCCGAGGCGGTTGTGGAAGAAGACCCACGACTCGTACGGGTTGCCGGAGTACCACGCGATGAAGAACTCCATCGCGTACGCGTAGCCGACCATGATGCCGGTCCCGAGCATGAACTTGTTCATCAAGTCCAGGTGCTTGAGGGTGACCAGGTTCTGCAGGCCGAACACCGTGCGCACGATGAGCATCAGCGTGAGCACGAGCGCGAAGCCGCTGAAGACGGCGCCGGCGACGAAGTAGGGCGGGAAGATGGTCGTGTGCCAGCCGGGCATCACGGACGTCGCGAAGTCGAACGAAACGACCGAGTGCACCGAGAGCACGAGCGGCGTGCTGATGGCGGCGAAGATCAGGTAGGCGCGCTCGTAGTGCTGCCAATGGCGGTGCGAGCCGCGCCAGCCGAGGGCGAGCGCGCCGTAGATGCGCTTGCGGAGGAGCGACTTGCTGCGGTCACGCAGCGTCGCGAGGTCCGGGATCAGACCGACGAACCAGAAGATCACCGAGATGGTGAGGTAGGTGTTGACGGCGAACACGTCCCACATGAGCGGGGACTTGAAGTTCGGCCACATCGCCATCTGGTTCGGGATGGGGAAGAGGTAGTAGTCGAACCAGGGACGGCCGGTGTGCAGCGCCGGGAAGATCGCGGCGCACAACACGGCGAACACGGTCATCGCTTCGGCGAAGCGGTTGATGCTCGTGCGCCAGTTCTGCCGGAAGAGGAAGAGGATGGCGGAGATGAGCGTGCCGGCGTGACCGATGCCGATCCACCACACGAAGTTGGTGATGTCCCAGGCCCAGTAGTTGGGGCTGTTGTTACCCCAAACACCGACGCCCATCGTCACCAGGTAGCCGATGCAGGCCACCATCAAACCCAGGAGCCCGAGGCTCGGGAGGAAGAGGATCCACCAACCGCGCGGAGCCTTGGTCTCCGTCACGCGACACACCGACTCGGTGATGTCGTTGAAGGTGGTGCCCTCGGGGAGGAGACTGCGTTCCCCGATCTCGTGAATGGGAGCTGCGGCGCTCATCCGTGGGCCTCCTCGTCACGGGCGCTGCCGCCGAGGTGAGGGTTCGTGTTGCGAATCTTCGCCAGGAAGGTGGTGCGCGGCTGCGCGCCGACCTCGGCAAGGAGCTTGTAGCGGCGGTTCGTCGCGTCTGCGCGGGTCACGCGGCTGTCGGCGTCGTTGAGGTCGCCGAAGACGATGGCGCCCGTCGGGCAGGCCGACTGACACGCGGTGACGACGTCGCCGTCGCGGAGCTGACGACCCTCGCGGCGAACCGCGAACTTGGCCTCCTGGATGCGCTGCACGCAGTACGTGCACTTCTCCATGACGCCGCGCATGCGGACCGTGACGTTCGGGTTGAACTGCATCTGGCGCATCTCGGGGAACTCACCGTGGAAGCCCCACGGATCGTCGAGGTGGTTGTGCCAGTCGAGGTAGTTGAAGCGCCGGACCTTGTACGGGCAGTTGTTGGCGCAGTAGCGGGTGCCGATGCACCGGTTGTACGCCATGTCGTTGAGGCCCTCGGGGCTGTGCGCGGTCGCGTTGACCGGGCACACGTTCTCGCAGGGCGCCTCTTCGCAGTGCTGGCAGCCGATGGGCTGCATCGCGATCTCGGGCTCGTCGAGGTCGTCGCCGACGAAGTAGCGGTCGATGCGGAGCCACGCCATGTCGCGGCCGCGCTTGACCTCCTGCTTGCCCACCGCCGGGATGTTGTTCTCCGCTTGGCAGGCGATCGTGCAGGCGTTGCAGCCGGTGCACGCGGAGAGGTCGATGACCATGCCCCATTTGTGCAGCGGGCGACCCGTCGCGACCTCGCGCGGCGAGTAGTCGATCTGCTCCCAGAGGGGCCCGATCGCGTCCATCTCGACCGTGCGGTACGACGCGAACTCGGGCTCCTCGCGGTACTCGGCGAGGGTCGCGTCGATCGCGATCGGACGGCCCTCCATGTAGCCGTGCTCCTGCGTGGTCACGAGGAGGTACGACTGACCGGTGCGCTCGAGTCGCGCTCCGGTCGCGAAGCCGAAGCTGTCCGTGGTGCGGAGCGGGTGGACGTCGAAGCCGCCCGCCTGCCAATCCGGCTCCGGGCCGACGCCCGGCCAGGTCTGCTTGGTGCCGTAACGACCCGCCGCGCTGCGACCCCAGCCGAGGAGCAGCGTGACCGAGTGCTCGGCGTGACCGGGCAGCGCGAAGACGGGGAGCTCGACGCTGCGCTCACCGACGGTGATGCGGACGACGTCGCCGTTGCGCAGGCCCAGCTCGTCGCGCGTCTTCTTGGAGACGAGCGCCGCGTTGTCCCACGTCAGCTTGCTCATCGGATCGGGCGTCTCGAGCGCCCAGAGGTTGTTCGCGAAGCGACCGTCGAAGAGCGCCGGATCCGGGAGGAACTGGACCTCGAGGTTGTCGCGCGAGAGCGCCGTGCGCTCGGGCGACTCGCGCAGCGCGGCGGCGATTCCATCGACCTGGAGGTCCGCCATCATCGGCTCGACCGCGGTGCCGGGGATCACGCCCGCGTGCAGCGCGCGACGCCACTCGCGCTCGAGCGAGACGGCGCCGACGCGGTCGCGGAAGGTGCGACGCACGACGTGGTGACCGCGCCAGTTGCGCTCGCCCGCGAGCATCGCGACGAGCTCGAGGCCGCTGCGACCGCCGAAGAGCGGCGCGATGAGCGGCTGCTGGATCGAAACGGTGCCGTCGACCGCACGCTGGTCGCCCCAGGTCTCGAGCTCGTGCGCCATCGGCACGTGCCACGTGCAGAGGCGGCTCGTCTCGTCGCGGTGGGTCGAGAGGTGGATCGACGTGAGGCCCTCGCGACCGAGGAGCTCCGCGAAGCCGACGTCCGCCGGCGCGTCGTACGCCGGGTTCCCGCCGAGGATCACGAGGGTGCGGGCGGTGCCGATCTCGGCCGCGAGCTCGCGGATCGAGGTGAGCACGGCCGGCTGCTCCGGATCCGAGGGCTCGTGGTAGCGGACCGCGCGACCGAGCGCGCCGAGGCCCGCGTTGATGGCCAGCGCGAGCGCGTGGACGCGTGCGGGCTGACGGGGACCCGGAACCACGAACGAGCGGCCGGGCTGTGCGCGGTTGGTCTTGCCTTCCACGCCCGCGAGGTCGTCCGCGAGGGCGGTCAGGAACGCGCCCCACGACTCGTCCGCGGTGGCGTTCGAGACGCTCGCGCCGACCGCGCCGAGGTCGACGCCGCGCGAGCCCAGCTCCTTCGCCAAGCACTTCAGGAAGCGCTCGACGTCCTGCGCGGGGACGCGCAGGCGGTGGTCCGAGGACGCGCCCGTGATGGTGAACGCCGCCTCGACGCTGTAGAGGCGGAGCATGTGCTGGCGGTCGGGCAGCGTGATGCTGCGGCGCGCGCCATAGCCGCGACCCGCGCGCACCGAGCCGGCCTCGGTCGTCGAGAGGAAGTCGCTGTCGAGCGCGAGGACGACGTCGGCCTGCGAGAGGTCGTAGACCGGGAGCGCCGGGCGACCGAACGCGAGGCGGGCGCCTTCGCGGGCGGAGTCGTCGTTGACCGAGGTGTAGACGTGGACCTTCGCGCTCGGGAAGCGGCGGAGGAGCGCCGCACGCATGCGGAGCATCGACGGGCTGTTCGTCGGTGGCATCAGCACACGCAAGCCAGCGCCGCCGTCACGCTCGTGCGCGGCCGCGAGCTCGCGGAGGGCCTCGTCGAGCTGCGCGAAGGTCTTGTCCTCGAAGGACTCGCCCGAACGCATCGCCGGGCCGCGCGAGCGGTCGGGATCGTAGAGGTCCCAGATCGCCTGCTGCGCGTAGAGGTCCGTCGCGCCGAGGCTCGAGGGGTGCTCCGGGTTGCCCTCGATCTTGGTGGGGCGGCCGTCGTGGCTCGTGACCACGAGACCGATCGCGTCGTTGCCGCGCTGGGTGACGCTCGCGAAGTGCAGCGGGATGCCCGGCTGCATGTACTCCGGCCCCTGCACGAACGGCAGGATGTTCTCCGCCGGACGACGCACGCAGCCCGAGAGGCTGAGCGCGGCCGCGGCAGTGCCGGTGGTCGCGAGGAAGCCACGGCGGCTGATCGCCGGCTGCTGGGTGAGCGGATCCTCGCGACGCGAGGCGCTCTTCTTCATCAGCGCGCCGCTGCCGATCAGACCGGAGAGGAAACCACCCTGGGCTTCTTCTGCCGCCTTGGCGCGCTTCTCTTCGGGGGCGGCGAGCTTGTCCTCGAGGGAACGCCACATCGGGCGCCCCTTCGTTTCGGTCAGCTCGTAAGGCTTGCGACGGCTCATTTCTTCATGCCTCGTCAGCGAAAGACGGAAAGACGGCTGGAGCAGAGCTCAGCGGTGGCACCCGGAGCAGTGCTCGGGCGGGTTCACGGCGGCGACGTGCTCGTCCATGGCGGCGAGCCACTCCGCGTCGGGCTCCCACTCCATGTTCGTGATCTCGCTCGGCGGCCGGAGGTTCGGCCCCGGGTCGCGGTGGCACTCGAGGCACCACTGCATCGCGATCGGCTGGTCCACGCGGACGACCTCCATCTGGTCGATGCGGCCGTGGCAGCTCACGCAGCCGACGCCGGCGGTGAGGTGCACCGAGTGGTTGAAGTACGCGTGGTCCGGCAGGACGTGCGCCTTTACCCAGGGGATGGACTCGCCCGTCTCCCAGCTCTCGCGCACGGGAGCGAGGCGGGCGGACTCCGGCCACACCACCGAGTGGCAGCCCATGCAGGTCTGCGTCGGCGGGATGTTGGCCTTGGCGCCGTCCTCTACCGCCGAGTGGCAGTAGCGGCAGTCCATTCCGAGCTCGCCCGCGTGTAAGCGGTGGCTGTACGGAACCGGCTGCTCGGGCGCGTAGCCCACCTGCAGGTGGCTCGGGGAGAAGTAGTACCAGATCGCGCCGATCAGACCGGCGCCG
>JALOQC010000249.1 GCA_025453555.1 Myxococcota bacterium
CCGAAGTGGACGCCGGCGTCGATGAGCGCGCGGAGGCCGATGGGGAGGTCACCGCTGGCGACGTCGGCGGTGCCGAGGGCGGCGAGCTCGGGGGATTCGGTGATGGTCTCGGTCATGGCTCGATTTCCTTGGTTGGGTCCGCCACTTCCCGCGACCGCCGACCCACGGGAGAACCGTGAGCACCAGGAGGCCGTTCGAGCCGGGAAGTGTGTGTATTTTCGGCGAGCTTCCTCGCCGCCGCGTCCGCTGGAGCACCGTGCGCCGTCGGTCGGGGCGCGCGATCTAGCAGGTCGCGACGTGCGCGCCAAGCGACGCGAGGTCGGCGGTCGTGAGGAGCGTCAGGGTGTGCGGCCGGAGGTCAGGCCGCCGACGCGCGCAAACCGTTCGCGGGGCGTGCGGTCACTGCACCGTCTCGAGCCACGCGGGATCGACGGTCGTGAACACGGACTCGACCGATTGGCGCCCCGTCTGGTCCTCGCGGGCGGGGGGCAGCCGCGGAGGATCGACCATCGTGACCGAGCCGAGCAACGGGTATTGCGCGGTCTCGTGCTCGGTCGCGGCGCGGATGACGCGGATGCTGCTCGTCGTCACCTGCACGCGTTCGAACCACAACACACTGCCGATGCGCACGCTGAGGGCGTGGCGCCGCCACTGCCCCCCGATCCGGGCGAGCATGCAGGTCACCTCCGCACCGAGCGCGTCGTGCTCGGTGATCCATTCGCCGGAGCGACGGTCGCGCATCGCGACGCAGAGCGCCCCGCGGAGGTGGTACTCGGTGTTCTGAGTCGCGAAGACGTGTACCGGCATCCCGCGCCATGAACTCAAGTTTCGTGCCCGCGCGCCATCGGTGATTTTCCCTGCGAACGGACGCTTGCGCTGACGGTGGACGACGCGCGAGATGGCGACCCCGAGCCCCACTGGCCCGTGCAGTGGCAAGCGCCGTAGCCAGCGGCGGGCCGTGACCCACGACGGAGCTCGCAGCAGGAGAATCCGTGAAGGCGATTTCGGACCCGGTGTAGGCTACCCGCCGTGGGAGACCGAATCGTCCTTCGCACGGAGTGTCGTGACAACGGGGAGGCCGTCGGGGCCCTCGCGCGCGATCTCGACGACGGGCGCCTCGTCCTGCCGGCCGATCACGCGGTGGAGGTCGGCGCGTGGGTCGCGTTCGAGGTCCTGCTGCGCGACGGACAGTCGTTCTTGGAGGGCATGGGCCGCTGCATCCGCAGCGAACGCGCGATGCAGGGACATCGCGTGCGGCTCGACGACCTCCAACTCGACACCGCGGGTGAGCTCCTCTTCGAGCGCATCGTGATGGCGCGCGACGATCTCGAGCACGGCGGACGCCAGACCGGAGAGATCGACATCACGCGGCTCGCGGCGGCTACCCAAGTGGTCGAGCCCCCGCCTGCGCCGAAGCCCCCTCCCCCGCTTCCGAAGCCGGCGTCCGCGCTGCCGCCCAAGCCCGCCTCTGCGGTGCCTCCCAAGCCGGTCGTGCCACCGAGGCCTCCTTCCGCGATCCCCGCTCCGATTCGGCCGCCCTCCGCAGTGCCCCTCGCGCGCCCCGCGGCGCCCGCAGCGCCTGCAGCGCCCGCGCTCCCTCCGCGACCCGCGCC
Source organism: Myxococcota bacterium (assembly GCA_025453555.1). Classification (GTDB taxonomy): domain Bacteria; phylum Myxococcota_A; class Polyangia; order Polyangiales; family Houyiibacteriaceae; genus JACKEH01. The sequence goes on from JALOQC010000249.1 coordinate 1,614, forward strand.
CGTCACGGCACCAGCTCCCACACGACCGCCGTCGTCGGTGGCGCCGTCCGTCGCGCGCGGTCGTCCGCCGTCGATCGTCCCGACCTCGCCGGGAGGGTTCCCGGCGGTGCGACCGGAAGCGATACGCGAAGTCGCCCGAACCGAGGCCGCCCGAACCGAGGCCGCCCGAACCGAGGCCGCCCGAACCGAGGCCGCCCGAACCGAGGCCACCCGAACCGAGGCCACCCGAACCGAGACTGCGCGGCCGGCGTCGGTGCGACCCCCCTCGGAGGTGCGACCGGCCTCCGTGCGTCCGCCCTCCACGACGAGCCCACGCAGCGGGCTGCCTCCGGCGCCACGGGTGCCGACCTTCGCGCCCACGCCCTTCGTCCCCGAGGACACCCGCGTCGACCTCGCGTTCACGGACACCACGGTGTCGGCGCTGCGGGAGAGCCGAAGACCCGCCGCGCTCGAAGCGCAGCTCCAACGTCTGCTCCCACGGCTCGTGGCGGAAGGTCGCGTGCGTGACGCGGACGAGCTGCGCGCGCTCGCGCTCCGACTCGGGCTCGAAGCGCTCGAGATCGTCTACCCCGATTGACCCGCGCTCGGATCGGGGCAGGGTCTCCAGGTGCCGGCGGATCGAGCAGCGAGGAGACCGCTCCTGCGTCGCGCATCGGCCGCGGTGCTCTGGCTCCTCGTCGGCGTGGTCGCGCTCGGGGTCAGCGCGCTCGCGCACCTCGACTCGCCGGTGGCTCGTCGCGCGACGTGCGAGGAGATCGAACGGCAGCTCGACGCCGCGCTCGCGGGCGACTTCGCGATCGACCGTTGCGTGTCGCTCTCGGTACGCGAGGTTCGAGTCGAAGGCTTTCGCGTACGTGCGCCCGACGGGACGCTCGTGCTCGACGTGCGCTCCGCGGTCGTGTTTCCCGACCTGCGCGCGACGATCGGGGGTGTCCCGACGGTGCGGGAGGTCGTGGTGGAAGCGGACGTGCTCGACCTCCGCGAGCCACGCGCGATCGGAGAGGCCTTCGCAGCGCGGGCTCCGTCCCTGCCTTCGACGACGCCCACGATCCTGCCGCGGATCGAGATCGAAGCCGTACGCGTGAGGCTCGCGCGACTCGAGCTTCCCGAGGCGCTCGCGCTCACGGATCTCGCGCTCGAAGGCGCGGCGTCGCTCGGCCCCTCGGTCCGCGCGCGCGACGTGCGGGTGACGGGCGCGATCCGACGGGGGGACGGCGAACCGCTCGCGATCGACGTCGTCGCGGACACCGACCTCGGTACGAACGCGACGAGCACGGTGCGGGTCGCGCTCTCGCGAGGCGAACCGAGCGCGGAGGCGAGCGAGGCGATCGCGCAGGTCGCAGGCGAGGTTCGTTGGGGCGCAGCGCTGGAGGACGGTCCGGCCCACGTCGACGCACGGACCGAGCTCGCGATCGGCCCCGAGGACGCGCGCGCGCTCGGTGCGCCGGAGCTCGCGGGGCTCTTGGGTGGACCGCTGCGGCTCGAGCTCCACGCGTCGGGTTGGCTCGACGCGCTCGAGGCCGAGGGCACGCTGCACGCGGGCGAGTCGACGGTGCGCGTCGAAGGATCGTTCGCGACCACCGACGAAGGCGAGCGCGCACGGGCCCGCGTCGCGACCGAAGGCGTCGCGCTGAGCGCGCTCGTGAGCACGTTGCCCGACGTGATCTTCGCGGGCGAGGTGGAGGTCGTGCTCGAGCCCGTAGGCGACGCGCGCCGCATCACGCTGCGTGGCGATCGTCTCGCCTACGATCGCTGGACGGTCCCCCACGTGGAGGCGGACGCGACGCTGCGCGCAGGCGTGCTCGAGCTCGAGCGGCTCGCGCTCCCGCATCTGACGCACGACGGACGGCTCGACGTGACGGGGACCTTCGGCGAGACGATCGAGGTCCGCTTCGACGTCGACGTGCCTTCGATCGCGCGGGACGCGAACGTGCGCGCGCTCGCGCCAGGCGCGGATGCGCGCGTGATCGGTCGTGGTCGCTTCGCGCTGCGCGACGAGCGCGTCGACGTGGAGCTCGACGTGACCGCGCGCGACGTGCACGGCTTCGGGATCCGCGCGCGTGAGCTCTCCGTGCGGGGCGACGCACGGGGGGCGGTCGCTCGGCCCCGCGCGCGACTGACGATCGGGGGCACCGACGTGCGAGTCGCGGGCGAGACGATCGAACGCGTGGACGCGCGAATCGTCGGTGGGCCGAGCGGAGACGCCGCACGCTACGCGCTCGAGCTCGATGCGCGCAGCGGCGCGCGGCGCGTGCGCGGCGATCTCGACGTGTGGGTGCGGGACGCGAGCAGACCCGACGTGGAGCTCTCCGGAGCGGTCGACGCGGAGGGGCTCTGGCCCTCGCCGCTGCGCGCGCGGCTGACCGAAGTTCGTGTGCGGGGGAGCTCGATCGCGATCGGGGCCGCACGGATCACGGACCGCGGCGGCGCGATGCTCGTGGAGCTCGGCGGCAGTCTGGCGCCGCGCGGCCGCTCGAGCCTCCACGCGTTGGTCGACGTGGAGCTGGCGGCGGTGGAGCAGGTGTACGGGCTCGCGGAGGGCTTGCGAGGGCGCGTGCACGTCGAGGGGGCGCTGCAGGGTGAGCTCGCGTCGCCGGAGGTGCTGCTCAGCGCGACGGCGACGGATCTCGCGGTGCGCGACCTGCCGAGCTCGACCGCGCGGATCGAGACGACGCTGACACCGCGCGTGGGCGCGACGCTCTCCGCCGAGCTGCGGGGCGCGGGGGCGCTCGAGGTCGACGCGACGCTGCGCTCCGAGGCGCGCGGGGTCACGTCGCTCGACGACGGCACGCTCGATGCGCGCGTGAAGGCCGACGCGCTCTCGCTCGCGCTGCTCGCGCTGTTGCTGCCGGACGCGCCGCCGCTCACGGGCACCTTGAGCGTCGACGCGCGCGCGCAGGGCACGCGTGACGCGCCCGTGGTCACGCTCGCGCTGGAAGGGGATGACGTCGCGTTCGAGGGCGGCGATCCGATCGACGTGTCGCTCGCCGCGCGTTGGAGCGACGACGCGCTCGAGACGACGCTCGGCGCGCGTGACCTCGCGGGGCCGCTCGTGGACGCGCGGCTTCGCGCACCGCTCGCTCGGGACGAGCTCGCGACGCTGCCGACGAACCTCGAAGCGTGGCTCGCGCGCCCGATCGCGCTCGACGTCGACGTACCGACGCGGGCGCTGCCGAGCCTCCCGCGACCGCTCGCGCACACCTTGCCGATCGAGCTCGGCGTGCACCTCGAGGCGCGCGGTGGAGAGTCGCCTCGCGTGGACGCGCGCCTCGCGGGACGTTGGCTCGAAGTCTCGCGCGTCGGGAGCTGTGGCGGCGCGCGACCGAGCTTGGGAGCGGAGATCACGTTCGACGGAACGCGCGCGGACGTGACGGCCACGCTGCGCGACGCCGGCGGTGAGGTGCGGCTCGAAGCCGGCGCGTCGATCCCGTGGCGCGCGTGGCTGCGGGACGGCTTCGTGGTGCCGACGGTGGACGCGACGCTTCGCTCGGAGGCCCTGGCGTTGGAGCGTCTGCCTTACGCGTGCGAGTCGCTCTCCGGGATCGCGCGCGTCGACGTGAGCGCGACGGGTCTGCTCGGTGACGCGCCGAACGTGCGGACGAACGTCGAGCTTCGCGAGCTGCGCACGCGCGAGAGCCCGGTGGTGGACGCGCGGATCGCGGCGGAGGTCGACGCACGACGGGGACGCGTGGACGTGGCGATGATCGATCGTGCGTCCGGACGCGCGAGCGTGGCGATCGACGGCGCGTGGGACTGGACGTGGTCGGGCATCGACGCGCCGAGCTTCGACGACGCCGCCTGGCGCGCGAACGCACGCTTCGACGACGCCGCGATCGCGCCGCTGGTCGCGATGGTGCCGCAGCTCGCGGATCCGAGCGGCACGATCGACGGAACGATGCGCGCATCGGGGCGGGGATTCGAGGGCACGCCGGACGTCTCGGGCAGCGTCACCCTGCGCGACGTCGGGCTCACGCTGCGCGATCCCTTCGTGCGCGTGTCGCGTGTTCAGGGCGGGGTCGCGCTGCGTGACGGCGGGGTGGTGATCGACGGGCTGCGCTACCGCGACCTCGACGGATCGCTGCGAGTGGATGGGCGCGTGGGGCTCGCGGGACTCTCCCCGAGCACGCTCGATCTGCGGGTTCGCGCGCGAAACCTGCCCGCGCGCGTGGAGGGCGTGATCTTCGCGTACGTGAGCGCGGACGTGCGGGTCGAAGGGGACCTCGCGGCGCGCGATCGGCGGATCCTCGACGTGAGCCTGGAGGAGCTGGCCGTGCGGGTGCCCGAAGAGAGCGGACGCAGCGTGCAGAGCCTGGAGCGGCATCCGGACGTGACCTACGTCGACGCGCTGCCGGGCGGGCTCGGTGCGCTGGCGCAGATCGCGACGACGGAAGACGAAGCCGCGCCGTCCGACGAGCCGTCGGTGCCGATCGAAGTGCGGGTGCGATCGACGCCGTTCTGGGTGCGGCGCGACGACTTCGCGTTTCAGCTCGACGCGAACGTGCGCTCGACCACCGACGCGGAGGGAACGCGCCTGGAGGGTCCGCTCACGATCCGTCGCGGGTACATCGAGCTGCTCGGCAAGCGCTTCGAGCTGCAGCCCGGCGAGATTCGATTCTCCGGCGGGACCAGCGTGGATCCGCGGCTCGAACTGACCGCGCTGCATCAGCTCCGCACGGGCGAGAAGGTCTACGTCGACATCGGCGGCTACCTCTCCGCCCCCACCCTCGCCTTTCGATCGCCCGACGTCGAAGGGGGCGACGAGCGCGCGGTGATCGATCTGCTGGTGCGCGGCGGCGCGCAGCGCGAAGCCGAGGTGGCCGCGCGCGATCAGGCGACGTCGGTGCTCGCGGGGATGCTCGCGGGCTTCTTGAGCTCGATGACGCGGCGCGAGCTCGGCGCGTTCCTCCCGGTGTTCCGCATCGAGGCGGAGGACGCACGCAGCGCACGCGTGCGGGCGGGCTTCCAAGCGGATCGGCTGATCCCGAGCTGGCTGGAGAGCGTGGTGCGCGGCATCTACGTCGAAGGCTTCGTCGGCGCGGAAGAGCAGAGCGGACAAGCGCGCGCGGCGGGCGGCTTCTTGTTGGAGCTGCTCTTCCCGTACGACCTCGTCGGTTCGGGCAAGTGGGAGCAAGGCAACAACTGGAGCCTCGACATCTCGTGGGAGCCGCGATGAGAGACTTCGCGCTCGCGCCCCCCCTCGCGGGACTTCGCCTCGTCGTGCTCGGGCTCTTCGCGCTCGGGGGATGTGCCTCGGTGCCCGCGGATCGCTACGGCGTGGCGCGCCTTCGCTTCGAGGGCGTGGAGGCGATGGACGAAGAAGCCCTGCGTGGATGCCTGTCCACCGCGGCTCGTCCTCGCGCCGGTGTGACCCTCGGCGTGATGCCGGCGGGCGCGTGCGGCGAGGAGCCCTTCGACGTCGGCCACACGCGCGTCGATCTCTGGGCGTGGCCGTGGACGGAGTGGCCGCTCTTCGATCGCGTCGCGCTCGAGCGCGATCTTCGTCGAATCGAGCGTTGGTACGAGGCGCGTGGGCACCACGCAGCGCGCGTCGTGGAAGTGCGCGTCGAGCCCGAGCAGGCGACGCACGACGACACGATCGAGCCCGAGCTCGAAGAGCCGGGCTGCGAGCGCGAGGGCTCCGACGAAGGCTGCACCGTCGAGCTCACGGTCGTGGTCGAAGAAGGCGAGCCGACGCTCGTGAAGAGCGTGACGCTGCGCGGGCACGAGGCGTTGCCGCGCGACCTCCGCGAAGAGCTCGCGGACGCGATCGAGCTCGAGGTGAACGAGCGGTTCGACGAGGCGCGCCACGACGCGACGAAACAGGCGCTCGCAGTGGTGCTCGCGGAGGCCTCGCACGCGCGCGCGCGGATTCGTGGGGACGTGCGGATCGATCGCCCCGCGCGAGAAGCGCGGGTCGAGTACGAGATCGACGCGGGGCCGCCGTGCGTCTTCGGCGAGGTGATGGTGGAGGGCGCGGAGGGGCTCCCGGTCGAAGCGATCGCGGACGCGACCCGCATCGCGCGCGGCGACGCGTACTCCAGTCGAGAGCTGCGCGAGGCTCAGCGCGCCATCTTCGATCTCGGCGCCTTCGCGTCGGTGGTGGTGGAGCCGATCGTCCCGCCGCTCGCGGAAGGCGACGACGGCACGAGCCGCGCGGCGCGCACGATCGACGTGCGCGTGAAGGTCACGCGCGCACAACAACACCGCTTCGGGCTCGGCGTCGGCGTTCAATCCGGCATCCTCGAGCGCAGTCAGTTCGAAGCGCAGAGCGTACCGATCTGGGATCTGCACATCCTCGCGCGCTACACGAACCGCAACGCACTGGGCGGCATGCGGCGGCTCGAGATGACGCAGCGTCCGAGGCTCGTGTTGCTCGAGCCCTTCCCGAGCTTCGAGTCGCCGCGCGCCGGCAACGAGCAGCGCGTCGAGCTCCGTCAACCGGGATTCCTCGAGCCACGCACGAGCTTCGTGGTCCGCGGCGCGCACGACGTCGGCCCCGATCCGTACGCGGTGTACTTCCGCCACCGGGTCGACGCGGGTCTCTCGCTCGAACGCTTCTTCGCGCGCCACCGCCTCTTCGCGAGCGTCGGCTTTCGCGGCACGTACTACCGCGTGCCGCCGAGAGAGCGACGCGCCGAACAAACACGCCGCGATCGACGCAACGACGACACGCCGGTTCCCGCCGACTACCACGTGCTCGAGGTCGAGCAGGTCTTGAGGCTCGATCTACGCGACGATCCGAGCCGACCGCACGGCGGCTTCTTCGCGCAGATCGTCGCGCGCGAAGCAGGCTTCTGGTTGCCGTCGTCGTGGGACTACGTCTACCTCGCGCCCGACGTGCGCGCCTACGTGCCGCTGCCCAAGCGGATCACGATCGCGATGCGCGCCGCGCTCGGCATGTACTTCATCCGTGGCGCCGACGCGGATCTCGACGCGCTCAGCGCGGAGCTCGGTCCGCGTGACGAGCGCCTTCGCGGCGGCGGCGCGAACGGGAACCGAGGCTTTCTCCCGGGGCGGCTCGGGGACGGACGTGAAGGTGGCACCCGACGCTGGGAGGCCGCGCTCGAGCTGCGCTTCCCCATCACTGCGGATCTCGGCGGCGTGGTCTTCGGCGACTTCGGCGACGTGAGCCGCGCGACGCGTTTCCGCTTCGATCACCCGCAGACCAGCGTCGGGCTCGGGCTGCGCTACTTCACGATCGTCGGGCCCATCCGGCTCGATCTCGCGTGGCAGGTGCGGCAGCTCTCCGTGATCGGCCCCGACGAGCGCTTGCGCCGAACGAGCGACGACACCGTGGTGTCCTTCGGGCGACGCGCGCGCTTTCCGGGCGCGTTCCACTTGAGCATCGGCGAAGCGTTCTGAGCTCGTGGCGAACGCCCCGCCGAGAGCGAACTTCCGTGGGGCCGCGTCCGCCGCTCGGGCTATGCTCGCGCGCACCATGGCGGTCTTCCTCGACGCGCTCGCGCGCAAGCCCACGCCCTACACCCCGATCTGGCTGATGCGCCAAGCGGGGCGCTACCAACCTTCCTACCGCGCGATCCGCGCGAAGGTCAGCTTCCTCGAGCTCTGCAAGACGCCCGAGCTCGCGTGTCAGGTCACGGTCGACGCGGTCGATCAGCTCGGGGTCGACGCCGCGATCATCTTCGCGGACATCTTGCTCTTGCTCGAGCCGCTCAACGTCGGCTTCTCGTTCGAGAAGGATCACGGGCCGAAGATCCACGCGCCCGTGCGCGACGCCGCGACGGTAGACGCGATGCCGACCGAGATCGACGCCGCCAGCTCGCTCGGCTACGTGATGGACGCGATCCGGCTCGCGCGGCGCGCGCTCTCGGTGCCGCTGATCGGCTTCGCCGCCGCGCCCTTCACGCTCGCGAGCTACGCGGTCGAAGGCGGCGGCAGCAAGAGCTGGAACGAGACGAAGGCCTTCATGGTGAAGGAC
>JALOQC010000250.1 GCA_025453555.1 Myxococcota bacterium
GACCTCGCGAAGAAGTTCTTCGAGTGGTACGGCGCGGTCTTCGCGGAGGGAGCGCTGAGCGCGCGCGAGAAGGCGCTCATCGCGCTCGCGGTGGCCCACGCGATTCAGTGCCCCTACTGCATCGACGCGTACACGAAGGGCTCGCTCGAGAAGGGCGCGGACCTCGACCAGATGACGGAGGCGATCCACGTCGCGGCCGCCATCCGCGGCGGCGCCAGCCTCGTGCACGGCGTCCAGATGCGAAACCACGCCACGAAGATCTCGATGTGATGCAGACCCGCCCCGCTCCTTCGCTCCCCACGCTCCAGGCGCGCCGCGAGCCGCTCGCCGATCCCTCGGTGCAGCGCGCCCTCCTCCGCCGCCTCCCGCTCGCACGGGAGTTCGACGAGACGCTCGCACGCGCGGGCCTCGAGCTGCGTGCGGGCGACGTCGAGATCTTGCAGGTGAACGTCGGCAAGCTCTGCAACCAGACCTGCCGCCACTGCCACGTGGACGCGGGACCGGACCGCCGCGAGCGCATGAGCCGCGAGACCTTCGAGGACGTGCTGCGCGTGCTCGCGTCGACCCGGATCCCGGTGGTGGACATCACGGGGGGTGCGCCCGAGCTGAACCCGGAGTTTCGTTGGTTCGTGGAGCGCGTGCGGGCGCTGGGGCGACACGTGATCGATCGGTGCAACCTCACGATCCTCGACACCGGACCAGGGCGCGACCTGCCGGAGTTCTTCGCGGAGCACGAGGTCGAGATCATCTGCTCGCTCCCGCATTTCCGAGCTCTGCACACGGACCGGCAGCGCGGCGACGGCGTGTTCGACAAGAGCATCGAGGGGATGCGACGGCTGAACGCGCTCGGGTACGGCAACGGGACGAGCGGGCTGCGGCTCGGCGTCGTGACCAACCCGGCGGGCGCGTTCCTGCCGGGCTCGCAGGCCGGCCTCGAAGCGGAGTGGAAGCGTGAGCTCGATCGGCGCTACGGGATCCGATTCGACCGCCTCTTCACGATCACGAACATGCCGATCTCGCGCTACCTCGAGTGGCTCGAGTCGAGCGGCAACACCGAACGCTACCTGCAATCGCTGGTGACCAAGTTCAACCCCGCCGCGGTCGCGGGACTGATGTGCAAGAGCACGCTGAGCGTCGCGTGGGACGGAACGCTCTACGACTGCGACTTCAACCAGATGCTCGAGATGCCGGTGCAGTCGAAGGTGCGCCACGTGCGCGACTTCGATCCGAACGAGCTCGTCGGGCGTCAGATCGCCACCGACCGGCACTGCTTCGGGTGCACGGCTGGCGAAGGCTCGTCCTGCGGGGGCGCGACCGCGGGCTCGTAGATCGCGAGCCGCGAGATCGGTGACCGCATCGCGCGGACGCGGTCACTCCGCCCAGCGCAGACACACGGTGCGGAGCACGCAGCCGTCGCAGCGCACCGGATCGCGACGCGACGGGCAATCTCGGCTCACCCCGAGGTGGCAGAGCGCGAAGTCGTAGCGTACGGGATCACGCGCATCGAGCACCCGCAGACGCGTGGTGATCTCGTGCGCGGTCTTCCAGCTCGCGTCCGCCCGTCGCGTGAGGCCGAGGTTCGTGGCGATGCGGTGGATGTGGGTGTCGACCGGGATCACGAGGCGCGCGGGATCGACGGACCAGAGGCCGAGATCGACCCCGTCCGCCGGGCGAATCATCCAGCGGAGGTAGAGGAGCAGGCGCTTGCACGCGCTGCCGCGGCGCGGATCGGGGACGAGGTGCTCGAGTCCTCGCTCGTGGGGCGCGGAGCCACGGAGCGCCTCGGCGAGACGCGCGAGGGCCTCACGAAACGCGGCTTCGCGATCCGACGTGCGCGCGTCCTCGTCCGCGAGGAACGCCGCGAACGCATGGCCGAGCGAGCCGTGCGCCGCCCGAAGCTCCGCGGCCGACGCGAGCATCCGCGCCACGTGCGCGCCTCGGTAGACGCGGTGAACGAAGCCCTGCAGCGCACGCGCGAGGCGGCGCTCGTCGTCGATCGCGCGGTGCGGAGCGGGACCGAGGACCTCGAGCACCCGCGCGATGGAGCGACGCACCGCGACCACGTTGCCGAACGCGAGCGTGGCAGCGAGGAGCGCGACGACCTCGCGATCGTGCGGGTCGTCGTAGCGGTGCACGAAGTCGACCGGATCGTTCGCGCGACGGGTCACCACGTCGGCGGTGCGGACGAGCTCGTCGAGCTGCGAGCGGAGCGCGTCGTCGCTCGGACCTCGAGGCTTCCGCGAGCGCGATGGCTTCGGCGGGCGCGCCGCCGTCACGGGTCTTCGCCCAGGAGCGGGAGCGGCGAGTCTTCTTGGACTCCACCACGCGCGAGCGCACGATCCCGCAGGCGGTCGAGCGTGCGAGTGCCGGGGAAGCCGACGTGGCGCTCGACCTCGTGTCCGGACGCGTCGAGCATCACGAACGTGGGCACCGCGTCGAGGCCGCCGAGCATGCTGGTCCCCGTCGCGACCGTGTCTTCCGGATCGTACGTGAGCGCGAAGGGCGGCGTGAGCGCGCGCTCGTAGGGATCGAGGAGCTGCGCGGCGTCGGGCTGGGCCGCGATGCCGATCACGTGCACGTCGCGGTGATGCCGCACGAAGCGCGCGAGCGGCTGGAGCGCGGCTTGGCTCACGCCGTCGTAGGTCGCGAAGACGAAGAGGAGCACTGGCCGCCCGCGCAGGTCGCCGACGTGGAGCCACTCGCCGCTCGGACGCCGCAACGCGAGCTCGACCGCGCGAGGATCGGGCGCGCGACGGCTCTCGCCGATCCCCGAAGAAGACGCGGACGAAGAGCCTCCACAGGCGACGACGAGCGTGAGAAGCGCGCCGAAGATCGCGCAGACCACCCTCGACGAGCTCCACACACGGCTCATCGAGCGGTGTGCATGACGCGAGGTCTGTCGCCCGCGCACGCTCGGCGACGCGATTCGTCGTCGCATCGCCGGCTCAACGATCCGTCTTCTGACCCACGAAGTAGTCGTCCTTCTCCTTGAAGAGGACGTTGAACGTCGTGAGCGTTCCGTAGCAGGCGGTGATGTACTGCTGGAGCTGCACCTTCTCGTCGTCGCCGAGGTTGCTGCCGTTCACCTTCTGCTCGAGCACCCGGAGTTTGTCGCGGAGCATCACGATCTTCTTGAAGAAGACGTCGAGCGGCACGCTCTTCTCCTGCGTGCCGTCGCGGCCCGGCTTGAGCACGAGCTCACCGCCGGCCCAGCGGTCGCCCATCGCGACCTCCCCGACGCCCAGCTCCTCGAAGAGGACCTCGCGCAGCACCTGACGGAAGGTTTCCTGGTCCATGTCGATGTCGATCTCCTGCGGAATCGCGACCTTCTTCACGACCGGCGCGTCCGCGTCTTTTTGATAGCTGCGGGGTGCGCCGGCGACCTTCTTGCGTTTGAGCGCACCGTCGAACGACGCACCAATCGCTTTGTAGCTGGAGCAACTGTTCGAGTCTTTGAGCGGCGGCCGAAGCCAGCCGAGCCGGCACTCGCCCCAGGCGACGTCTTGCTCGTCGCGCCGTAGCTCCATGAACCACCCGCACGTCCCGCAACGGCCTGCCAGGTTCCGCTCGCTCGCGCTCATCGGAGCGCACCCTAGCAGATTCGTGGGTTCCGTCGCTGGGTTCGGTCGCCTGCACGAGTGGTCGCTCGCCCCGGTGGAGGTTCGGGTCTCGGAGGCCGCGTGGCGGTGCCTTCGGCCCACGAGCGGTGGGTCAGCCGAGGCCCTGCTCGGTCCAGAGGTCGCCGAGCGAGCCGTCGAGGCTCGAACGCACGAGCGCGCGCACCTCGACCGCGGAGTCGAGCTCGATCGCCTCCGCCGCGAGCGCCCGGAGGGTGGGGGTGTCGACGCGGCGCACCGTCTCCTGCACGAAGGGCAGCGCGGCGAGCGGCGTCGAGAGACGTCGAAAGCCGAGGCCGAGCACGACCGGCAGCGCGAGCGGATCGGCCGCCATGTCGCCGCACATGGTCAACGGTCGGTCGTGGCGGGCCGCGCCGTCGACGATCGAGCGCAGCAGCAGGAGCAACGCCGGATCGAGCGGGTCTGCGAGCTCCGAGACGTCGGGATCGCCGCGGTCGGCCGCGAAGGTGTACTGCGCGAGATCGTTGGTGCCGACGCTCAAGAAGTCCGCCTCGCGCGCGAGCCGCTCCGTCCGCAGCGCCGCGGCCGGCACCTCGACCATCGCACCGATCGGGACGCGCGCGTGCGCGACGCCCTCCGCTTCGAGCTCCCGCGCGCACTCCTCCACGATCGCGCGTGCGCGACGCAGCTCGTCGACCGTCGTCACGAGCGGGAGCAACAGGCGCACGTCGCCGCTCACCGCGGCCCGCAGCACCGCGCGCACCTGCGTTCGAAAGAGCGCAGGACGACGCAGCGAGAGCCGCAGCGCACGGAGCCCGAGCGCGGGGTTCGGTCCTCGCGTGGTGCGCGCGCCGTGCGGGAGCTTGTCGCCGCCGAGGTCGAAGGTGCGCAGCACCACCGGGCCCGTACCCGCCGCCTCCACCACGCTTCGGTAGACCTCGAGCTGGCTCTCTTCGTCCGGGAGCGCGCCGCGCTCGAGGTAGAGGTACTCCGTGCGGTAGAGCCCGATCCCGGTCGCGCCGTGCGCGCACGCGGCGCCCGCCTCCGCGGGGAGCTCGATGTTCGCGAGCAGCTCGACGGCGTCTCCGTCGGCTGTCCGCAGCGCCTCGTGGGCGCGATCGCGCAGCGAGCTCGCGAAGCGGAGGAAACGCGCGCCGCGATCGATCGCCGCGTCGCGCTCGGCCGCGTCCGGCGCCACGATCACGCGACCACGCAGCGCGTCGACCACCGCCTCGGGCGTGCCTTCGATGCGATCGAGCAGCCCGCGCGTGCCGACCACCGCGGGCACCTCGAGCGCGCGCGCGAGCAGCGCGGTGTGGCTCGTCGCGCTCCCCGTCTCCGTCACCACCGCGAGCACGCGCGGGTCCCCCAGCAGCCGCGCGGCGTCCGCGGGCGAGAGGTCCGCCGCGACGAGCACGAGCTCGCGCTCCGGTAGCGTCCAACGATCCGTGTCGCCGCGGAGGTGCCGGAGCACGTGCGCGCCCACGTGCTCGAGATCCTCCGCGCGCTCGCGGAAGTAGCGGTTCGTCGACGCGAGGAGCGGCGCCTTCAGCGACGCCACGGTGCGCTCGAGCGCCCACTCCGCCACGAGCCCGTCGCGCTCGATGCGCTCCACCGTCGCGTCGACGAAGAGACGGTCGCTGTGCATCAGCAGCAGCGCGTCGAGCACGAGCCCCATCTCTTCGTCGAGGCCGTCGCGCGCGACCTGCAGCTCGGCGCGCGTCGCCTCGAGCGCCGTCTTCAATCGGTCCACCTCGCGTGCGCGATCCTGCGCGCGTCGCCGCGGGGCGCGACCGGTGCGCGGGACGACGTGCACCGTGCCGACCGCGATGCCGAGCGATGCCGCGATGCCCGCCACTTCGAGGCGCTCGGTGCTCGGCGGCGGCAGCTCGCTCGGAGCGCTCACGCCACGCCCTCGCCGAAGCCGTCCGCGAAGAGCACCCGCAGCGCCTCGATCGCGGCCTCCGCGTCGTCGCCGACCGCGCGCACGACGACGTGGGAGCCGCGTTCTCCGCAGAGCAGGAGCACACCCATGATGCTCTTGGCGTCCGCGCGCTGACCGCCCTTCTCGAGCTCGATCGCCGAGCGATGCGACGACGCGACGCGCACCAGCTTCGCGGCCGCCCGTGCGTGCAGCCCGAGCGTGTTGACGACCTCGAGCGTCGCCTCCGCACGCGCCGGCCTGCGACCTGGATCCTCGGGCGAGCCGTTCACGCGCGGGGACCTCCTCGACCGACGTCGCGGTGATGCACGCGCACGTCGCGATCCGCGAAGCGCCGCGCGAGCTCCTCCGCGACCGCGACGCTCCGGTGGCGCCCGCCGGTGCATCCGATCGCGATCGTCAGGTACGCCTTGCCCTCTTCTTCGTAGCGAGGGAGCGCGTGCTCGAGGAAACGCGTGACGTCTCCGAGCAGCTCCTGCGTCGCGGCCTGCTGGAGCACGAAGTCCGACACCGGCGCGTCGAGCCCGGTCTGCGGGCGGAGCGCGGCATCGTGGTGCGGGTTCGGCAGGTGACGCAGGTCGAAGACCAGATCGGCGTCGTTCGGGAGCCCGTACTTGAAGCCGAACGACACGACGCGGACGCGCATCCGCCACGCCGACTCGTCGCGCGCGATCCAATCGAGCAGCGCGCGCTTGAGGTCGTGCACGCTCATCTCGCTCGTGTCGACCACGTGCGACGCCGCCGCGCGAAGCGGCGCGAGACGCTCGCGTTCTTCGGCGATTCCGGACGGAACGTCGCCCCGCGACGCGAGCGGGTGCGGCCGCCGTGACTCGCTGTAGCGGCGCACGAGGATGTCGTCCGCGCAGTCGAGGAAGAGCACCTCGAGCTGGTGCCCGGCCGCGCTCATGGCGGCGAGCATCGCCTCGGTACCGTCGAGGAACACCGCCGTGCGCACGTCGATGCCGAACCCGAGCCGGCGCACCTTGCGGTCGGCGGATGCGAGCGCGACCACCGGCTCGACGAGCGAGGGCGGCAGGTTGTCGACGCAGTAGAACCCGAGGTCCTCGAGCACGTGCAGCGCGGTGGAGCGCCCCGCCCCGCTGAGCCCCGTGACCACGACGACGTGAAAGGACATCGAGCGGAGGATACGCGGCGGACCGCCGCTTCGTCAGCTCCGTCCGCGCGCTCCACGAGCCGTCGAGCCGCTCCTGGGCGCGCACGACCGATCGTCATGCCCGCCGAGCCGACGTCGCGGCGCTTAGGAGCGTGCGACCATCGTCACGCTCGCGACGCGATCAATCGTCTGGCGTCACCCCGAGCCGCGCGTGCAGCGCGCGCACGAACTCGCGCGCGGCGTCTTTGCCCGCGCTCTTGAGGAGCTGGTTTCGCGCCGCGACCTCGAGGATGACGGCCATGTTTCGGCCCGGCTGCACGGGGATGCGCAGCATCGGGAGCGACACGCCGAGCAGGTCGTGCCGCAGGTCGTCGAGGCCGAGTCGATCGAACTCGCGCTCGGGATCCCACGGGCAGAGCTCGATCACGAGCTGCACCGCCTTGTCCTCGCGCACCGCGGTGGCGCCGAAGAGCTCGCGTACGTTGACGATCCCGATGCCGCGCAGCTCGAGGTGGTGTCGCAGCAGCGCGGGCGGACGCCCGATCACGTCCCCCAGCGGCGTGCGCGTGAGGATGACCTGATCGTCGGCCACGAGCCGGTGCCCACGTTCGACGAGGAAGAGCGCGCACTCGCTCTTGCCGATCCCGCTCGGTCCGAGCAACAACGTGCCGATCCCGTGGACGTCGATGAGCACGCCGTGAAGGGTCTCGCTGGGCGCGAGCAGTCGATCGAGCACCGCGTGGATCGCGGCGATGGATCGGCTCGATCGCGGCTCCATGATCGCGAAGGGCGTCTCGCTCACGCGCGCGGCCTGCACGAGCTCGGGGAGCGGCTCGACCCCACGCGTGAGCACCACGAGCGAGAGGTCGAGCGAGAAGAGGAACTCGCATCGCGCGCGTCGCTCGTCGGGCGCGAGCGATTCCAGGAAGCTCAGCTCGGTCTCGCCGAGGATCTGCACCCGGTGGCGCACGACGCCGCGGGTGTGTCCGACGAGCACGAGCCCGCTCTTCTGGATGCGCGGATGACGGAGCGGGCGATCGAGCGAAGCCTCGCCCGCGACGAGGCGGACGAGGTCGGCGACCGCGGCGTCCGCCAGCAGCGCGCGCACGGTCGTCGCGGAGGTCGGGTACGAAGAGGGGCTCGCCATGCGGCGATGGTAGCGGTGCTCGGGGTGGTGGCGTGCTCTTTCGGGGAGACGTCGGCAGGCGTGACGGAGCCCGAGGCCGCGACGGATCCCGAGGCCGCGACGGAGACCGAGGGCGTGACGGAGCCCGAGGCCGCGACGGAGACCGAGGCCGCGACGGAGACCGAGGGCGTGACGGAGCCCGAGGCCGCGACGGAGACCGAGGCCGCGACGGAGACCGAGGGCGCGACGGAGCCCGTGCTCACCGGGACCCGCGAGGTGCGCGTCGAGGCGCCCAGCCATCCGGTGCCCTCCGACGCGCCCCATGCGATCGTTCACGTACCGGCGCGGGCCGAACGCGAGACCGTCGTCTTCCTCCACGGCTGGAGCGGCTGCGTGCGAGTGCTCGCGAACCGCGGTGAGCTCGCGTGCGCGCGTCGCCATCGACGCGAGCGTGGGTGGGACCTGCTCGCGGCGGCGCGCTCGAGCCGCGCGCGCTGGCTCTTTCCGCAGCTCGCCTTTCGCGCCCGCGACGGCTCGCCGGGTCGCTTTCGGGAGCCGGCGTTCGCGCGCGCCTACCTCCACGAGCTCGGCCTCGCCGACGATCCGATCGTGCTGACCGCGCACTCCGCGGGCTTCGAGACCGCCCTCGCGTGGCTGCGGAGCGACGTGCGCGATCGGATCCGCGCCGTCGTGCTCTTCGACGCGCTCTACGCGGGCGCGCACGCGTTCGCGGATTGGGCGCTCGAGCGCCCCGATCGCCGCCTCGTGTCGTACGTGATCGGCCAGGGCGGCACGCGCCGCGAGAACGAGCGCCTGCGCGCCTACGCGAGCGCGCGCGGCGTCACGGTCGGCGACTCGCTCGAGGACGACGCGCCCGTGCGCATCGTCGAAGGGCGAGCCGCCCACGGCGATCTGCCAGCGCAGCACCTCGAAGAGGTCCTGCGGGCGCTGGCACGTTGAGGCGAGCTGGGTGCGCAGCGACCCGCGCGTCGACGCTCAGCCGAGGATCGCCAGCACCTCCGCGACCGACTTCGCGGACAAGAGCCGCTCGCGGACGTCGCGACGCCGGAGCAGCCGCGACACCTCCGCGAGCGCTTTCAGGTGTTGGCTCGGACGATCCTCGGGTGCGAGGATCGCGACGAAGACGTGGACGTGCTCTCCGTCGACCGCGTCGAACGGGACGCCGGCGTGGTGGATCGCGAGCGCGGCCCGAATGCCGTCGAGGCCGGGGACCCGCCCGTGCGGGATCGCGACGCCGCTGCCGACCCCGGTGCTCGCGAGCGATTCACGCGCCATGAGCGACCGATACACGCGATCGGGCTCGACGCCGTCAGCCACGAAGAGCGCGCTCAAGGCGAGCAAGGCGGAAGGCTTGTCGGAGGCCTCGAGCGAGAGGCTCACGCGCTCTGGTCCGAGCAACTCCGCGAGCAGCATCGGGAGTCGGGTTACTCGATCTGCCCGTATGCGCGCAAGCCGGTCGCACGTCGCGGCACCACGCGCGACGCGGTGCTCAGCGCTTGCGGGCCGCCTGCGTGGCCTTGGCCTCCCGCACCTGCCGGTCGATCTTGTCGAGGCAGAGGTCGATCGACGAGTACATGTCGTCCGACTCCTCGCGACCGGCGAAGCGCCCCCCGTCCGCCGTCACCGAGATGTCCACCACGTGCAGGTGCCGCTCCATCGAGATCGTCACGTCGGCGGTCAGCGGAGCCCGGAGGAACTTCTGGAGCCGCGCCACCTTGTCGGTCGCGTAGTTACGA
>JALOQC010000012.1 GCA_025453555.1 Myxococcota bacterium
GATCGCCTCGCGCTGCACGAGCTGGATCGCGACCTCCACGAGATCGCGGATCATCGACTCCACGTCGCGGCCCACGTAGCCGACCTCGGTGAACTTCGAGGCCTCGACCTTCACGAAGGGCGCGCGCGCGAGCTTCGCGAGGCGCCGCGCGATCTCGGTCTTTCCGCACCCGGTCGGCCCGATGAGGATGATGTTCTTCGGCGCGATCTCGTCGCGCAGCTCGGGTGGCACCTGCTGACGACGCCAGCGGTTGCGCAGCGCGATCGCGACCGCGCGCTTGGCCTTGCGTTGCCCGACGATGTAGCGGTCGAGCTCGCTGACCGTCTCGCGCGGCGTGAAGCTGACGTTGGTCTCGCGGCTCACGGGAGCTCCTCCACGATCAAGCTGTCGTTGGTGTACACGCAGATCTCCGCCGCGATGCGCAGCGACTGCTCGGCGACGGTGCGCGCGTCCAGCGAGGTGTTCCGCAAGAGCGCTCGCGCGGCCGCCAGCGCGTAGCTGCCGCCGCTGCCGATCGCGATCACACCACCTTCCGCGGTGGTGTCCGGCTCCACGACGTCGCCGGTCCCGCTGAGCAAGAGCGTGGTCTCGGAGTCCATCACGATCAGCATCGCCTCGAGGCGTCGGAGGAAGCGGTCGGTGCGCCAATCCTTCGCGAGCTCGACCGAGGCGCGGTGCAGACCGCCGCGGTGCTCCTTCAGCTTCGCCTCGAAGCGCTCGAGCAAGGTGAACGCGTCCGCGGTCGCGCCCGCGAAGCCGACCACGCACTTGCCGTCCGCGATGCGCCGCACCTTCTTCGCACCGCCCTTGAGCACGGTGCTGCCGAGGCTGACCTGACCGTCGCCTGCCATCGCGGCGCGTCCGTCGCGACGCACCGCGACGATGGTGGTGGATCGGAACCGCTCTGCTTCGCTCACACGAACCTCACGACGCCCGCGACGTGCGGGACGGGCAGCGTAGTACACCCGAGCGCGCGAGGGATTCCTCGCGACGGGACGTTCGCGACGCGGGGCGCACCGCGTCCCCAGGCTCGACGACCGGGCACGAAAGAAGAAGGCCCGCCGCAGCGAGCCTTTCCGTCGTGTCGCGCCGCGCGCCTCACTCGGGCGCGCCGACGATCGGCTCGTCGCCTTGGCGCTGATTCTGCTCGCGGCGCGCCTGCTCGTCTTGCACTGCGGGCACGCGGTCGCGGAGGTTCGGGAGCTGCTGGCGGACGGAGTCCGCGAGCTCGGGTCGCAGGGTCCGCACGACGGGCATCGCGGTGGTGCCCGACGGCGCCGTCGGGGCGACGAGCGCGGGCTGATCGCCGGTCGGCGCGACCTGCGCGGTGGGCGCCACGAAGGTCACGCGACCGAATCGGTCCGGCACGTGGAAGTCGCCCACGCGCGGCGGTGACCAACCGTTGGCGCGCTGGCCCTCTTCGCGCGAGTCCATCACGTAGAAGTTGATGCGCCACGCCTGGCCGGCGCTCGGCTTGGTCGCGGGCGGGGTGCCGGTCGCGAAGCTGCTCCAGGGGATCGCGATCTCCACCGCGTAGCCCTGGTCCTCGTCGTCGTCGTCGACCGTGCCGCGCAGGTGCACCGCGCTGCGGAGCTCCGCGTTCCAATCCGCGTGGCCGATCGGCTGCGGCACGCGGCGGCTGTCGTAGCGCGTGTCGAAGGCGACGTTGCGGGGCGAGACCTGGAGCTCGAAGTAGTTCCGCCCGTCGCCGTCGGGGTCGACCATGATCTCGACGCAGTCCTGCTCCCAGAGGTGATCGTCGCGGTTGCGGAAGGAGCTCTTGAGGTAGTCGTCCTCGACCTCGAAGCCGACGTAGAGGTTCTCGTCGTCCCAGAGCACCTTCGCCTGCGCCCCGAACGACGCGCGCGCGCCGCTCATCGTGTCGACGAACGCGCCCGTGCTCGGCGTGCGGGCCCAGGCGGCCTCGTCGAGGCGACCGTCGAGCGTGATGCCTTCGGCGCGACGGGCTTCGAGCGAGGGCACGCTCGGCTCGGGGCGCACCTCGCCGCCGCCGCCGGCGCGGGTCGGCAGCGCGAGCGCGCGCGCGCGGTTGTCCTCGTCGGCAGGGCCACGCACGACGCGGAGCCGATGCGGACCGTTCCAGAAGCCGAGGTAGAAGGTCGCCTCGCGACCCGACCAATCCTCGGGGAGCGTGATCTCCTGCGAGTCGCGGACGTATTCGCCCGCCTTCCACTGGCCGGCCGGGTAGAGCCGCCGCACCACGCCGTTGCCGTCCTCGTTGAGGCGGTTGTTGCCGCCGTCCGCGACGTGCGTGAACTGGAGCCAGCCGTCCTCGAGCGCGCGCAGCACCTTCCAGTGCCACGTGACGGTGATCGTCGCGCCGGGCGCCCAGCTCTCGGCGCTCACGTCGTAGCCGATCAGCTCGACCTTGTTCTCGAACGAGATGTCGAGCGGGTGGCTCGGGCTCGTCGCGGTCTGGCTCACGTGCTCGGCGAGCTCTTGGCGCTCGGCCGCGGTGAGGCTCTTGGACTTCTCCACGCAGCCGCCGAGGCAGAGCGCGAGGAGCAGCGTCGAAGCGAGGATTCGAGTCATGACGGGGTCCTCAAGAAACAATCGGGAAGGAAGCGGTCGCTCGTGACGGTGTTTGTCACGGTGTTTGCCACGGTGTTTGCGGCGATGGCGCGAAAGGTGTGACGCGAGAGAAGATCACTTTCGGCTCTTGCGCCGCGCCTTCTTCTGCATCTTCGACTTGGACTTCTTCTTTTCTTTGTCGATCTTCTTGGGAGCGCGCGCACCCGCCATGCCGGGCATGCCGGGCATCCCGGCCATTCCGGGGAAGCCGCCCATGCCGGGCATGCCGCCCATGCCGGCCATCCCGGGGAATCCCGCGGGAAGGCCGGGGAAGCCGCCTTTGCCCTTGCCGCCGCCCTCGGCCACCGCGGCCTCCAGGAGCTGCTCGGCGAGCTGCGCCATCATCGGGTTGGCTTCGAGCCCACCGGTCTTGACCGCGTTGCGGAGCTTGTTGGCCTGCGCGAGCTGCTTCAATCCCGGAATCTTCGAGAGCATGCCGGCTTGTTTGCCGATGTCGCCCATCATGTTCCGCATGAACAAGAAGCGCTGCAGCAGCTCCGCGACCTCCTTGGTCGTGTGCGCGGAGCCCTTCGCGACGCGCTCCATGCGGCGCGGCTCGTCGCGGAAGAGCGTGATGTTGCGGCGCTCGGCCTTCGTCATCGACGAGACGATGGCCTTCGTGCGGACCAGCTCCTTCTCGTCGATCTGGAAGCCCTCCGGCATGGCGTCGGCCATGAACGGCAGCTTCTCGAAGAGGTCCTGCAGCGGACCCATCTTCTGAATCGTCTCGATCTGCTCGAGGAAGTCGTCGAGCGTGAAGTCGCCCTGCAGCATCCGCTGCGCGTCTTCTTCCGCCTTCTTCTCGTCGACGACGCCCTCGAAGTCCTTCATCAGGCCGACGACGTCGCCCATCCCGAGGATGCGGCTCGCCATGCCTTCCGGACGGAAGACCTCGAGCTTGTCCATCGTCTCGCCGAGACCGACGAACTTCACCGGCGCGCCGGTGACCTCCTTGATGGACAGCGCCGCGCCGCCGCGCGCGTCGCCGTCGAGCTTGGTGACCACGACGCCGGAGAGGCCCACGTGCTCGTGGAAGGCCTTCGCGGTCTTCACCGAGTCCTGGCCGATCATCGCGTCGACGACGAGGAAGGTGTTCTGCGGCTTGGTGTGCTCGCGGATCGTGCGCACCTCGCCCATCAACTGCTCGTCGATCGCGAGGCGACCGGCGGTGTCGAAGATGACGGTGTCGCGTTTGATCGACTTGCAGTGCTTGAGGCCCTTGTCGCAGATGTCGACCGGATTGCCGCCGGGAATCGCGAAGACCGGCACGCCGATCTGCTCGCCGAGGACCTGGAGCTGCTCGATCGCGCCCGGGCGCGCCACGTCGGCCGCCACGAGGAGCACCTTGCGGTCGTGCTCGCGCTCCAGCAGCCGCGCGAGCTTCGCGGCGGAGGTCGTCTTACCGGAGCCCTGGAGGCCCACCATCATGATCCCGGTGATGCCGCTCTCCGCGAAGACGATCGGCTCGTCCTCGAAGCGCATCATCGCCTCGAGCTCGTCCTGGCAGATCTTCACGAACTGCTCGACGGGGCCGATCTTCAGCTTGCGACCGGCGACGACGACGGAGCTCTGCATCGAGCTGCCGACCGCCTTCTCCTTCACGCGCCCGAGGAACGCCTTGACGACCGAGAACTCGACGTCGGCCTCCAAGAGCGAGAGGCGCACGTCACGCAGCGCGGGCTCGATGTTCTCGGCGGTGAGCTCGCTGACGCCAGCGAGTCGATTCTTGGCGGCTCGGAAGCCTTTTTGCAGCGTTTCGAACATGGCGATCGGGACCCGGGGTGGGGAACGGGCGGCGTAGCACGCGGGTTCGGCGATCGGCAACGCACGGAGGGCCACGGCCTTGCTTCGCCCGTGCGCTCACGCGATGGTCGCGGCCGCATGACGGCTCCCGACTCCGCGCCCACGCTCCTGCCGCCCGTCGGGGATCCCGACACGCTCTACGTGCTCGACATCAGCGGCTACGTGTTCCGCGCGTACCACGGGCTTCCACCGATGAGCACGAGCCGCGGCGAACCGACGCACGCGGTGTACGGGGTCACGAACATGATCCTGAAGCTGCTCGCGGAGCGGAAGCCGAAGCTGCTCTGCGTGGCGAAGGACAGCCACGAGTCGTTCCGCAAGGAGCGCTACGCCGAGTACAAGTCGAACCGAAAGGAGACGCCGCCCGATCTGCACCAGCAGGTGGTGCGCATCCAATCGGTGGTGGAGGCGTTTCGTTTTCCGCAGCTCGGGCAGAGCGGCATGGAGGCGGACGACGTGATCGCGTCGCTCGTGCGCTGGGCGCGCGGGAAGGGCAAGCGCGTCGTCATCGTGAGCGCGGACAAGGACCTGCTGCAGCTCGTGGGCGAAGGCGTCGTGATGTACGACACGATGCGCGATCGTGTCTTCGGGGTGCCGGAGACGATCGAGCGCATGGGGGTGCCGCCGCATCAGGTGCGCGACCTGCTCGCGCTCACCGGCGACAGCTCCGACAACGTGCCGGGCGTGCCGAGCGTGGGCCCGAAGACGGCGGCGAAGTTCCTCGCGGACTTCGGGGATCTCGACGGCCTCTACGCGAACCTCGGGACCATCAAGGGCAAGGTGAAGGAGAAGCTCGAGGCGCACCGCGACGATGCGTACCTCTCGCGCGAGCTCGTGACGCTGCGCGACGATCTGGAGCTCGGCGCGGACGGCGCGGACCTCACCGTGGACGGCGGTGACGAGCGCGCGCTGCGGGGGCTCTTCACGGAGCTCGAGTTCACACGTCTGCTCGCGCAGCTCTCGCCCGCGCCGCAGGTCGAGGGGCGCACGAGCGTGGTCACGGAGCTGGCGACGCTGGAGCGTCACGCGGCGGCGATCCGCGACACGGGCGAGCTCGCGGTCGCCTCGGTGCTCTCGGGCGACGATCCGCTGCGTTCGGATCTGGTGGGCGTCGCGCTCGCGTGGACGGAGGGCCTGAGCGTCTACGTGCCGCTCGGTCACCGCTACATCGGCGCGCCCACGCAGATTGCGCGCGAGGACGCGCTCGCGGTGCTGCGGCCGCTGATCGAGAATTCGCTCTTCCCGAAGCTCGCGTCGGACCTCAAACGCGAGGAGCACGCGTGGCGTCGCGTCGGCGTGACGTTCCGCGGAGGGCGCTTCGACACCTCGCTCGCGAGCTACCTCTACGATCCCGGCCGTCACGGACACTCGCTCGCGGAGGTCGCGCGCACGGAGCTCGACGCGGAGCTGCCTTCGATCGAGCCGCTGCTCAAGCCCAAGCGCGGCGAGAAGCGGCACGTGGACGAGCTCGAGGTGGAGCCGGTCGGCGAGGTCGCGGGGACGGAGGTCGACTACGTGCTTCGCGTCGCGCACGCGTTCGCGCCGCGCATGGAGAGCGGCGACCTGCACGAGCTCTTCGTCGATCTCGAGCTGCCGCTCGCGCACGTGCTCGCGGACGTGGAGCGCGCCGGCGTGCGCATCGACACCACGCTCCTGCGCGCGATGAGCGAGGACGCCGCCAAGGATCTCGAGCGGCTGGAGGCGAAGGCGCGCACCATCGTCGGCCACGATCTGAACCTCGGATCGCCCAAGCAGCTCGAGGCGGTGCTCTTCGACGAGCTCGGGCTGCGGGTGGTGAAGAAGACGAAGACCGGGCGCAGCACGGACGCGAGCGTGCTCGAAGAGCTCGCGCTGGAGCACCCGCTGCCGGACGTGATCCTCGAGCACCGCACGGTCTCGAAGCTCAAGGGCACCTACCTCGACGCACTGCCCGCCGCGATCGATCCGGCGACCGGGCGCGTACACACCCGCTACAACCAGTACGTCGCCGCGACGGGGCGCTTGAGCTCCTCGGAGCCGAACCTACAGAACATCCCCATCCGCACCGAGCTCGGGCGCCGCATCCGCGACGCCTTCGTGCCCGCGGAGGGCTGCCTGCTGCTCTCCGCCGACTACTCGCAGATCGAGCTGCGGGTGCTCGCGCACCTGAGCCACGACGCGGAGCTCGTCGACGCGTACACGCGCGGCGAGGACGTGCACGTGCGCACCGCGACGGCGCTCTTCGGCGTGAAGGCGGAGGACGTGACGCGCGAGATGCGTGGGCAAGCGAAGACCGTGAACTTCGCGGTGATCTACGGGCAGACCCAGTGGGCGCTCGCGCAGAACCTCCGCATCACGAAGACGGAAGCGAAGCGCTACATCGACGCGTTCTTCGAGCGCTACCAGGGCATCGCGAAGTTCATGGAGACGGTGGTCGAGCAGGCGCGCACGACCGGCTTCGTCACGACGCTCCTCGGACGTCGGCGCGCGGTCAACGACATCCGCAGCCGCAACCCGGCGCTGCGGCACGCGGCCGAGCGCATCGCGCAGAACACGCCGATCCAAGGCACCGCAGCGGACATCATCAAACGCGCGATGGTGCGCATCCACCGCGCGCTGCGACCCTACGAGGCGCGCATGATCTTGAGCGTGCACGACGAGCTCGTGCTGGAGGTGCCGATCGCGGAGAAGGACGTGGTGGGCGAGCTCGTGAAGCGGGAGATGGAAGGCGCGATGCAGCTCGACGTGCCGCTCGTGGCGGAGGTCGGCTGGGGCACGAGCTGGGGCGCGGCGCACTGACGCGCGCACGGACGCCGCGCACGTTCTGCGCCGCGCAGCCGTGGAGCATCGGTTCGCTCTCGCGGTCCTGCGCGCGCCGCGCAGCCGTGGAACATCGGTTCGCTCTCGCGGTCCTTCGCTCGACGCGATAGCGTGCCCACGGAGGATTCGATGAAGCGCCTGAGCTCCGTCCTACTCGCGATCACCCTCGGTGTCTTCGCCGCCTGCGGGCCGGACGGGGCGCCCGAGTCGCAGCGCGCGATCTTGAGTGAGCACGTGCCGTCGATGAAGCGGCACCTCCAGCAAGACCGCGAGCGACACTACGCAGGCATCGTCGAGGCCGCGCGCCTCGTGGCGCCGGGCTTCCTCGTCGAAGATCCGGCGGCGCGCGAGCGACAGATGCGCACCGCGTTGCGCCGGATCCAGGAGCCGTCCGCGCGGGGGAACGTCCCGCACTTCGTCGCGTCCCCGATGTCGTTCCTCGCCGCGGTCGGCAGCGACGGGATCGTGATCGCGCGCGACAGCGACGACGATCAGATGAAGGGCCAAGACTTCGCGGCGCGTTACGCGAGCGTGCGCGCGGCGCTCGAGTCGGGCGCGCACGGCTACGAGCTGGCGGAGTTCGCGGCGGAGGAAGAGGGCGCGCCGCCGGGGTACTCGATGATCTTCGTCGCGCCCGCGCGTCGGTCGGGTGAGATCGTCGGTGCGGTGGTGGCGGGCATCCCGCTCTGGCGCGAGGCGGAGCGGCTGTCGCGGCAGATGCGCGTCGATCACGCACCGCAGATCGAACAAGGGCTCACGCTCTGGGCCTATCTCTACAAGGGCGACCGCGTCTTCTACGGGCCCGAGGCGCCGCCGGAGCTCAACGACACGCTCCCCGACGCGGCCGCGCGCGCGGCGGGTCTGCAGCGCAGCCCAGGCGGGTTCACGGGGCAGTTCCAGGCGTTTCGGCGCTGGTACGGCTTCGCGGTGGTGCCGACCCCCGGCATCGCGGAAGACGTCGGCTTGATCGTGCTGCGCGCCGAGGCGCCGCAGTGACGCGCCGCCTGGCGACGAATCTCACCGTGCTCGAAGGGCGTCGACGTGATCCTTCGTGATCCCGTCCATGGGTTGGTCGACTTCGAAGGCGACGCCGAGCGTGTGATCGGCCCCTTGCTCGCGACGCGCGAGGTGCAGCGTCTGCGGCGCATCCGGCAGCTCGGGCTCACGAGCCTCGTGTTCCCCGGCGCCGAGCACAGCCGCTTCGCGCACGCGGTGGGCGCGGCGCACGTGATGACACGGCTCTTCTCGCGCCTGCGCGCGATCGAGAACGCGCTGCCGATCGAGCATCGTCTCGATGCGGAGGGCATGCGCGACGCGCTCGCGGCCGCGCTGCTCCACGATCTCGGGCACGGGCCGTTCAGTCACCTCTTCGAAGAGGTGCAGCCGGGCGACAGGCACCACGAAGATTGGACGGTCGACGCCATCCGCGATCCCGGCACCGACGTGCACCGCGCGCTCGAGGGGATCTCGTCCGGGATGGCGACGCGCGTGGCGGACATGCTGCGCGGCCGCCATCGGCTGCGGTACCTCGCGCGCGCGGTGAGCGGCACGCTCGACGTCGATCGCGCGGACTACCTGCTGCGCGACAGTCACATGACGGGCGTGCGGTACGGGCTCTACGACCTCGACTGGCTGCTGCGCGCGCTCGGGTTCGGTGAGGTCGCGGGCGAGTGGGTGCTCGCGGTCGAAGGGCGCAAGGGCCTGCCGCCGATCGAGAGCTTCTTCCTCGGTCGGCACTTCATGTACCAGCAGGTCTACCACCACAAAGCCACGCGGGCGGCGGAGGCGCTGATCCGCGGGCTCTTCGCGCGCGCGGGTGAGCTGGTGCGAGAAGGGCGCGCGCCCGAGCGATTGCCGCCCGCGCTCGCTTCGGCAGCGCAGGGCGCGACGGTGTCGCTCGGCGACTACTTGGACCTCGACGACGCGGCGCTGCTCTCGTGTTTCTCGTCGTGGGAGAAGAGCGACGACGCGGTGCTCGCGGATCTCGCGGCGCGGCTGCGTGTGCGGCGCTTGCCGAAGACGTTGCCGCTGCCGACGGAGGCGGATCGCGACGCGAGCGGAACGCGGGGTGCGAACGACACCGAGGAGGTCGGCGCGCTCGACGCGGTCTGGCGGGAGTGCGAGCGGCGCGCCCGCGAGGTCGCGACGCGGGCGGGGCTGCGCGCGGACCTCGAGGTCCGTCTCGACGTCGCGGAGGACACTCCGTACGACGAGCCGAGCGAGCCGACCGCGGAGGGCCTCTGGGTGCTCATCCGTCACCGCGCGCCGCAGCGGCTCGGGGACGCGTCGTTCTTGCTCGGCGAGCTCCGTGGAAAGACGGTGCGCGTACCGCGGCTGCTCTTCCCGGCCGAGCTGCGCGAGCCGATCCTGAGCGCGCTCGAGGACCTGCTCCCCGCCTGATGTGTGCGCGCCGCCGCGCTTGCAGCGCCCGCGGCGAGCAGACATGACCGTTCGTCGAAGCCACGTCGACTCGCACGTGACGAGCGGCGGCCGCGATGTGGACACCGACTTCGACTTCGACTTCGACTTCGACTTCGACTCCGATTCGGTCCCCGTCACCGAGGCTCCGCGTGATGCATTTCGCACGATTCGCCGCATTCCTCGCCCTCGCGCTCGCCGGCTTCACGCCGACGTCCTCCGTCGACGCGCAGCGAGCGCGCGTCCCCGAAGAGCCGCGGCTCTCGGTGACGCTCGAGGCGTTCCCCGAGGCGGGGCCGTGGAAGCGCAAGCTCGTGCTGCGCTCGCTGCGGGCGCAGGAGGTCGTGCGCGATCGTCGGCTGCTCGAGCTCACGGTGCTCGAGGCGCGTGAGCGGGGCCGGCCGCGTCGTCACGTGTGTCGCTACGCGGGCGCCCCGGCGCGTCCGGTCGAAGCGCGCGTGGCGGCGATGAGCGCGGGGGAGACCTACGTCGAGTGGCTCGATCTGCGGGAGCTGTGTTGGGGACGCGCGGCGCGGGTGCTCGAGAGCGGCGAGGTCACGGTCGAGGTGAGCTACGGCTTTCGCGCACGCAGCCGCGCGGTGGTGCGCGAAGAGGGCGAGCGACGGCCGCCGAACCGTGTGCCGGGCGACGCGTTCACCTTCGCGCTTCCGACCACGACGACGGAAGCGACGACCGCCACGGCGACGACGACCGCCACGGCGACGACGACCTGGACCACCGCGACGACCCGTGTGACGCCGAGCGCGCTCACGGTGAGCCTCGCGCCCACCAGCACCGCGGGCACGCCCGTGCTCTCCGTGACGATCCGCGGCGAGGGCGGAGGCCGCATCTACGTGCGCGACGATCTCTTCTCGTTCGACGTGCGCGGACCCCTCGGCTCCGTGCGCTGCGCGATCCCGCGCACGACCATCGTGCCGATCGTCGACTTCTATCGGCGCCTTTCGCGGCCCACGCGCACCTCGATCGCTGCTTCGATCCAGTGTCCGGAGGACACCTTCGCGGTGGCCGGCGTGTACGAGGTCGTTCCGATCGTGGACCTCGTGTACGACGGGGCGCGCTACGACCTCGAGGCGGTGACGGGTCGCTTCGAGGGCGCGCCCGCCGCGGTGCGGATCACTTCCCGCGACTACGTCGAGCAGCGCGTGGAGGACCTCCTCGCGATCGTCCGACCGTCGACTTCGGGGGCGCCGTGAGCACTTCGAGCACGGGCGCGTCGAAGTCGACGAGCTCGAGCGCTCCGAGCGGTTCTAGCAAAGCGAGCTCGAAGAGCGCGCCCCGCGATCCACTCGCGCGTGGGCTCGCGGCTGCGGCGCTCGCGCTCGCGCTCGTCGCGCTCGTGCTCGCGGGCTACGCGACGTGGCTCGGCCAGCGCTACCTCGACGACGTCCGCACGATGGGCGAGGCGCTCCGCGAGAACGCGCCCGCGCCGAGCGGGCTCGGCCCACCGCCGGAGCTCGCGGAGTGAGCGAGCCGGAGCGGAGGCCGCAGGCCGTGGCGAACACAACAGCGCGAGTTTTGGGGTAGGATTCGTCCACCCATGGCCAAGATCCTGGTCGTCGACGATCAGCGCAACATGCGCACCACGCTCGCGATGATGCTTCGTGGTGCGGGGCATGACGTCGAGGAGGCCACCGACGGCGACGAGGCGTGCGAGAAGGTCGTGTCCGAGGGCTACGACCTCGTGCTCACGGACCTGCGCATGGGCGCCACCGACGGCATGACGGTGCTGCGCCACACGCGGCAAGAGTCGCCGCTCACCGAGGTCATCGTGATGACCGCGTACGGGACGATCGAGAGCGCGGTGGAGGCGATGCGCATCGGCGCGCACGACTACATCCAGAAGCCCTTCGAGGAGGACGAGCTCCTGGTGAAGGTCGACAAGGCGCTCGAGAAGCGGAAGCTCGCCGGCGCGGTGTCGGTGATGGCGGCGGAGTTCCGCGATCGCTACCACTTCGAGAACATCATCGGCCGCTCGCAGGCGATCCGCGACGTGCTCGGTCGCATCGTGCGCATCGCGCCCACGCCCGCGACCGTGCTGATCACGGGCGAGAGCGGTACCGGCAAGGAGCTCGTCGCGCGAGCGATCCACGCGAACTCGAAGCGCTCCGACCGCCCCTTCGTCGGCGTGAACTGTGCCGCGATCAGCGAGACGCTGCTCGAGAGCGAGCTCTTCGGGCACGTGCGCGGCGCCTTCACCGGCGCGGTCAGCTCGCGCAAGGGCCTCTTCGAGGAGGCGGACGGCGGCACCTTCTTCTTCGACGAGATCGCGGAGACGCCGCCGGCGTTCCAGGCGAAGCTCCTGCGCGCGATCCAAGAGGGTGAGATCCGACGGCTCGGCGACAACAAGCCGGTGATCGTCGACGTCCGCATCATCGCGGCGACCAATCAGGATCTGAAGAAGGCGATCGAAGAGAAGCGGTTCCGCGAGGACCTCTACTACCGCCTCAACGTCGCGCGGTTCGTGCTCCCGCCGTTGCGCGAGCGGCGCGAGGACATCCCGCTGATCGTCGAGCACTTCCTGCAGAAGTACGGGCGCAAGATGGGGCGCCGTGGGGTGCGGCTCGGCGACGGCGTGCTCGACTACCTCCTGCGGTACGACTTCCCGGGCAACATCCGCGAGCTCGAGAACCTCATCGAGCAGGGCGTGGCGCTCGCGCTCGAGGGCGTGATCACGATGGACGACATCATCACGCCCGAGCTGCGCGACGGCCCGGCCGCGATGGGCTCCGGGACCACGCCGCTACGCCACGGTCGCTCGCTGCAGGACGCAGTGGATCGTGCAGAAAAGGACGCGATCGAGGCGGTGCTGCGCGAGGTCGACGGCAACAAGGAGCGGGCGGCGGAGCTGCTCGGGCTCAGCGCGACCACGCTCTGGCGCAAGATGAAGCGCCTCGACATCCAGGGGCCCTGAAGCCTCGCGCGATTCGCGCGTAGTCGTTCGCGCGGAGTCGTTCACGCGGAGCCGTTCGGGCGATGTCGTTCACGCGGAGTCGTTCACGCGGAGTCGTTCACGCGGAGTCGTTCACGCGGAGTCGTTCACGCGGAGTCGTTCACGCGGAGTCGTTCACGCGGAGTCGTTCGCGCGGAGTCGTTCTCGCGGAGTCGTTCGCGCGGAGTCGTTCTCGCGGAGTCGTTCACGCGGAGCCGTTCGCGCGGAGTCGTTCACGCGGAGTCGCCTCCGCAGCGTCGTGCGCGCGACAAAAGAAAAAGCCCCGCGTCTCCGCGGGGCTTCTTCGGAAGAGTCGAGTCGACTCAGTTCGTGATGTCGACGCCGTGCGCGGCGAAGCCACCGACGACCTGCCACGCGTTGCAGGTCTCGGCCGTGCAGCCGCCCATGGTGCAGGCGCCGGCCTCGTCGCAGGTCGAGTTCGGCGGGGTCGCCCACATCGAGCGCGGCGTCATGTCGCAGTCATCCAGGCCCGCGGCGAGCGCGTTGCGGAGGATGTTGCAGAGCGACGCCGTGATGCCACCCGCGTTGACCTCACCGGCCTTCGCGTCCTCGACCGTGATGTAGGTCTCGACGCGGCCCTGGGTCGCGTCGAAGCGCACGGCCGTGATGCCGCGGCCGATGCAGGAGCGATCCTCGCTGAGCGTCGCGTTCACGAGGCGGAAGCCGCGGAGCGGGAGCTCGAGGATGACCGAGCCGTCGTCGTCCTGGACGGGCACGGTGAAGACCTCGGAGAGCGCCTCGGTCGTGATCGTCTCGCCCGTGAGGGTGCCCTCGATCGACTGGGGGTCCCAGCGGTTCGCGTCGCCCGGGGGATCCGCGTCGCCCATCGCGAACGCGAAGGTGCCGGTCTCCGACTTGCGGCCGTAACCCGTGGTGATGGTGACCGGGCCGTCGGCGTCCGCGCCTTCGAGGCGGATGAGCCAGTTGAAGCGCTCTTCGCGGACCGCCTCGTTCAGGATGTTCGCGATGACGTTCGACGCCAGGATGGGCGGGGTCTCGAGCCCGAGGAACGCGATGCGAAGCTCGGGGGCATCGAGCTGGTCCGCGTTCGACTCGCGGTAGCAGCAGGCGCCCGACTGCACGTCTTCCATCTCACACGGCGGGTCGACCAACTCGCCCGAGTCCGTGCCGCCACCGTCCACCGGCGTGCCCGAATCCTCCATCGGGTTCGTGTCGTCGTCTCCGCATCCCGCGAAGGCGAGACCCGCCACCGACAGCGCCAACCAAAGCCATTGCGCTCGCTTCATTTCCGCTCCCCGTCGACCAAGTCGACTTCGTCCAAGAAACCCGTCCAAGAAACCCGTTCGAGGTCTCGACGTCCTCCGAAGAGAGCGTCGAAGCGCCTCGTTGGCCCCGTCACCCAACACCCGTGGCGACGAGGGGTCCCCGCTCCGCGCGGGGACGACGCACTATGCCAGCTTCCGCGGCGTCTACCAACGCACCAAGTGCAAGACTTGCTGCACGGCTGCTCAATGGCCGACCTGGAAGTCCACCAGCTTCCGGAAGTCGTGCACGCGCGTGACGATCTCTTCGCGCGTGAGGCTCAGCAGGCGATCGACCGCGATGCCTTCCACGCAGAACGACGCGACCGCGGAGCCGTAGATCACCGCTTGGCGGAGGGTGGCGGGCTCGATGTTGCCCGCGCGCGCGACGTAGCCGAGGAAGCCACCCGCGAAGGAGTCGCCCGCGCCCGTCGGATCGACGGCTTCGAGCAGGTACGCCGGCGCGTTGAACACGTGCTCGCCCGCGAAGAGCCAGGCGCCGTACTCGCCTTGTTTGATGACGGCGGTCTTGGGGCCCATGTCGAGCAGCTTCGCGGCGACCTGCACGAGGTGGTGCTTGCCGGTGAGCGAGCGCGCCTCTTCTTCGTTGATCACGAGCACGTCGACGCGACGCAGGAGCTTCTCGAGCGCGGGGCGCGCGCCGTCGATCCAGAAGTTCATCGTGTCGGCCACGACGAGCTTCGGAGACTTCACCTGATCGAGCACCGAGAGCTGAAGCTCCGGCGCGATGTTGCCGAGCATCACGAAGGGCGTGCTGCGGAACTTCTCCGGGATCTTCGGATCGAAGTCCGCGAAGACGCCGAGCTCGGTCTTGAGCGAGGTGCGTGACGTGAGGTCGTCCGTGTAGCGGCCTTCCCAGTGGAAGGTCGGGCCGTCCGCGACCTCGAGGCCGTCGCAGTCGATCCCACGCTGGCGCATGGTCTGCACGAGCTCGTCCGGGAAGTCTTTTCCGACCACGCCGACGAGCTGGACCTCGGTGAAGAACGAGCCCGCGAGCGAGGCGTAGGTGGCGCTGCCGCCGATGACGCGCGGGAAGCTGCCGCGGGAGTTGTGGAGCGTGTCGAAGGCGACCGAGCCGACGACGAGCATGGAGGACATCTGGGAGCTCCTTCGTGATGCGAAGTGAGAAGCGGGGCTTCAGCCGAGGTATTTTTGGGCGAGGGGGGCGAGCTTCGCTCTGGATTCGGGCGAGATGCGATCGCGGGAGGTCATGATCGCGTGCGCGAGCGCGGTGCTGGCGGGGCTCTTCGACGGATCGGGGAGCTTGGTCGCGACCGAGCGCAAGATGGCCTTGGCGGTCGAGACGTTCTTCTTCATCACCGCCATGACCGCTTCGACCGTCACCGAGTCTTCGGTCTGGTGCCAGCAGTCGTAGTCGGTGGCGAGCGCGATCGTCGCGTAGGGGAGCTCCGCTTCGCGGGCGAGACGCGCCTCGGGCAGGTTCGTCATGCCGATCACGTCGACGCCCCAGCTTCGGTAGAGCCGCGACTCCGCGCGCGTCGAGAACTGCGGGCCCTCGATGCACACGTAGGTGCCGCCTTTGTGCGTGCGCGCGCCGACCTCGACGCTCGCGCGGTAGAGCGCTTCGGCGAGCGCGGCGTCGATCGGATCGGCGAGCTCCACGTGCGCGACCACGCCGACGCCCTCGAAGAACGTGCTCGGGCGGCTGCGCGTGCGATCGATGAACTGATCGACGATCACCATGTCACCCGGCGCGATGTGCTCCTTCATGGAGCCGACGGCGGACACGCTGATCACCTGCTCGGCGCCGAGCTGCTTGAGCGCCAGGAGGTTCGCCCGGTAGTTGATCTCGTGCGGCGCGACGCGGTGGCCGCGGCCGTGGCGCGGGAGGAAGAGGAAACGCGTCTCGCCGAGCCAGCCGGAGATCACGGCGTCGCTCGGGGTGCCGTAGGTCGTCTCGACCGCGTGCTCTTCCACGCGCTCGAGCCCTTCCATCTCGTAGAGGCCGCTGCCTCCGATCACCCCGACGGTCCGTTGCGTCATTCGTCCATCCTCGGCGCGCGCCAGATCCTGCGAGCGGTTCTGCGAGCGCGTGCTCCGTTCGGCGCGTCGTGCGATCGGCGCGCGTCGTGAGGCCGAGCGAGCTGCGCGCGGCGGCGGCTTCTAACAC
The DNA here is from genome assembly GCA_025453555.1 of Myxococcota bacterium. Taxonomy (GTDB): domain Bacteria; phylum Myxococcota_A; class Polyangia; order Polyangiales; family Houyiibacteriaceae; genus JACKEH01. The sequence goes on from JALOQC010000012.1 coordinate 15,998, forward strand.
GTGGGGGCGCGAGCGTCGAAGGGGACGGTCATGTTCGCTGCGCGCTTCCCGCTTCGCTCACGACGGGGGAAGTGTCCTCATCGGCCGACCGCGCCGTCAGCGGTCCAGGGTGGCGATCTCGCGGCTGCGGGCGAGGATCACGAGCGCGGCGAGCGCGACGAGCGCGCCGGCCGCGAGCGCTCCGAGCGGTGCGAGCCACGGAGCCACGCCCGAGATCGCGAGCCCGGCTCCGGCGGCGGGGAGGATCGACACCCCGAGCGCGAGCGCCGGCGGCAGGCGCGACGAGAGCGCGCGCGCGGCGCTCGTTCCCCAGACCGCGAAGCCGACCGCGGCGAGCGCGAGCAACGCCGCGAGCGCGAGGCGAGGCGCGAAGTCGTGCGCGCGCTCCAGCGAGGCCGAAGCGAGCTCGGGGCCGTCGGGGACCATCTCCCCTTCGACGTAGACGTCTTCGAGCACCGAGAGCGGCGCTTCCTGCAGCGCGCCGAAGCGACCGGGGAGCATCACGCGATCGGGGCGACCGCGCACCACGCGGAGCGCGAGGTCGGCCGGCTTGGTCTCGCCGTTCTCGACCTGCACGAAGCGCGGCTCGTGGATCATCCCGCGCGCGGTCGCGACCGAGATCGACGGGTTGCGCGAGGCACCGTCCGCGATGCGCTCCATGCCGGTGTAGAGACGCTCTTCCTCCGCGCGCTGGCTCGCGGACTCCGCGGCGAGGCGGTGGATGCGCACGTCGTCGAGGATCGCGCGGCGCGACTGCACGCGCTGTCCGAGTGCGCCGGTGCCGACGCCGACCATCACGAGCAACGTGGCGATCACGACCGCGGTGAGGCTGCCGAGCAAGGAGAGCGCGGCTTGGTCGCGGGTCTTGTGGGCGGAGAGCGCGTGCACCGCGCCGCTCGCGCCGGTGGGGGCGGCGAGCGGGACGAAGAGCGCGGTGGTGGTGGAGCGCGCGATCTCGCCCGCGAGCGCGCCAGTCCACGCGTCGCGCTGCGCGGCGCCTTCGAACGCATCCGTGAACGACGACGCGAGCGCACCGAAGCATCCGCCGGGATCGGAGAAGAGCGCCCAGAGGCCGGCGGCGAGCAGGGTGCCGAGCCCGACGAGGCCGAGCCAACCCGCGATGGCGTGGGTGCGCGAGCCGCCGAGCGCGAGCAGCGCGCCGACGCCGGCCGCGGCGCCCACGAGCGCGAGCGTGCTGCCCGGGAGGATGGTGCTGGTCGCGCGCGCGAGCGCGTCCGCGTTGGCCGCGCCGCCGAAGGTGAACGCGGCGAAGATCACGAGCAGCGCGAGGAGCGCGCCGAGCAGGCGCCAGCGCTCGCCCATGCGGTAGAGGCGTCGCGCGAGCGAGCCGGTCGCGTCGTCGTCGGAGCCCGCGCGTCCGGGGGCGTCGGTGCGTGCGAGCCAGATCTCCGCGTACGGAATCGGCGCGAGCAAGAAGCCGAAGAGCCAGAGCCAGGGCAGGGCGCCCGCGCCACCGAGGCTGACCGCCGTGAAGGCGCCGATGGCGCTCGCGGCGCCGAAGGTCCCGACGGTCGAGAGACCGAACGCCGGCAAGGGCGTGATGCCTTCGCTCGGGCCGCGCAGCGCGCGAATCGCGTCGGGCAAACGACGCCATTGAGGCGCGCGCAGGCGCACCGTGAGCACGAGGGCCGTGAGCACGAGGAGCGGAGTGACGAGGTAATACCAGAGCGGCTCGTGCGCGTCGGCGAGGGCGACCGGGTCCATGGGGGCGTGGTCATGGACTCGGAGCCGAGGGAGCGCAAGCGGGGGGGATCGACGCGGATTCCTCGTTCGTGAGGCGGTGCGCGAGGAGCGGCGCGTGCGGCGTGATATACCGCGGACGTGAGCGCCGAGGCCCCGACCGATCCCGCGCCTGCACCCGCGGCGGCGGATGCGGGAGAGCCCGGCTGGAAGGCCGCAGGCGAGCGGGTCGGGACCTTCGTGCTCGCGCCGTTGGCCGAGCTCGGGATGCTCGCGCGCATGCTCTTCGAGACGATGTTCTGGCTCGTCCGGCCGCCGTACCGAGGGCGCCTGCTGCTCGAGCAGATGGAGTTCATCGGGGTCGGCTCGGTGTTCCTCGTGAGCCTCACCGGTTTCTTCATCGGCGCGGTGCTCGGGCTCCAGCTCGTGGACGGCTTCCGGCAGTTCGGCGCGGAGAACCAGACGGGCGCGGTCGTCGGCATCGCGATGGCGCGCGAGATGGGCCCAGTGTTCACCGCGCTGATGATCTCGTCGCGCGCTGGCAGCGCGATGACCACCGAGCTCGGCTCGATGCGCGTGAGCGATCAGATCAACGCGCTCGTGGTGCTGGCGGTGAACCCCGTGCAGTACCTCATCGTGCCGCGCGTGCTCGCGGGCGTCATCACGGCGCCGATCCTCACGTTGCTCTTCAACGTCGTGGGAATGACGGGGGCGTACCTGGTGTGCGTGCACATGCTCAGCATCGACCCGGGCATCTTCCTCGGACGCATGCAGTGGCTCGTCGATTGGCCGGACGTCATGCAGGGGCTGACGAAGGCGGCGATCTTCGGCGGGACGATCTCGCTCATCGCGTGCCGGCAGGGCTTCCACGCGACGGGCGGCGCCGCCGGCGTGGGGCGCGCGACCAACCGCAGCGTCGTGCACAACGCGATCGCGATCCTCGCGCTCGACTACGTCGTGACCGCGGTCATCCTCGGGCAGGGGCTCTTCTGATGCGGATCTTCGGGGGCCGAGCGGCGGTCAGCACGGATTCTCCTGGTCGGCGGGGTCAGCCGCCGACGGAACCCGCACCGGGCGCGAAGGACGATCCGGTTCATATCCGCGTGCGCGACGTGCACAAACACTACGGGCCGCACCACGTCCTCAAAGGTGTTTCGTTCGACATCCTCCGAAAGCGTACGAATGTGGTCATCGGACCTTCCGGGTCCGGTAAATCGGTGTTGATGCGCCAGATCATCCGGCTCGAGAAGCCGGACTCCGGGCAGGTGCTGGTCGACGGAATCGACTACGCGGTGCTCGAGGGCATGGCGCTCGAGCGCAAGCGCCGCGGCATGGGGATGGTCTTCCAGATGTCGGCGCTCTTCGACTCGATGACCGTCTTCGACAACGTCGCGTTTCCGCTGCGCGAGCACACGAAGCTCTCGCGCAAGGAGATCCGCGAGCGGGTGATGGAGCGGCTCGAAGGGCTCGGCATCGCGCGCGCGGCGAACAAATGGCCGGCGGAGCTCTCGGGTGGCATGCAGCGACGCGTCGCGGTCGCGCGCGCGGTCGTGCTGGAGACCGACGTGCTGATCTACGACGAGCCGACCACCGGCCTCGATCCGCTCACCGTGCGCACGGTCGACGAACTGATCGCGGAGACCGAAGCGAAGTTCGGCGTGACCTCCATCGTGATCAGCCACGACATGGCCTCGGTGTTCCGCATCGCGGATCGGCTCACGTTCCTGAACTTCGGTGAGGTCGTGGTGAGCGGGGGGCCAGGCGAGGTGATCGATCAGCTCGACGACTCGCTCCGAGAATTCATAGACGCGAGCGGAGTCAGCCGAGAGTTCATCGCCGCGCACGCGCGTCGATGAACGTGGCGTCGGCTCTCACCGAGTGCGGCAAGCGTGTGAGACGAGCCGCTCGACCGAGACGACGTCGCCCGCGACCAGCGTGACGACCCAGGTGGCGTAGGGCTCTCCCGCGAGGCAGGTGCGACGCGGTTCCAGATGGAGCACGCGACGCGGGCCGTCGTCCTCCGCGTAGGCGTCGCCGATCCCGAGGGTGAGCACCTCGGCGTCGGGGTGGTGGTGCGCGATGGCCTCGAGCGCCCGGCGTCGATCGTCGTCGGTGAGCGACGTGAGCTGCGCCATCGACGTCCTCACCGCGCCGTGGGGGCGATCGTCGACTCGGTGCTCGCGTGTTGGTCGGCGAAGCGCACCACGACGTCGTCGTAGCCCAGGGCGCGCACGAGGGTGACGATCGCCGTGCGCGCGTTTTCTCTCGCGCGCTCCAGCACGCCCGCGTCGATGGCGGCGCGCTCGAGGTCGGCCTCCGCGGCGCGGCGGGCACGCGTCTCGAGGGTTTCGCTGCGACGCGCGAGGGCGTCGGTCTCGCGCGTGTGGACGTAGGTGCGCTCGTTGTCGAGGCGGGCGTCGAAGATCTCGGGGGCCGGGAGCACGATCGTCGCGCGCCGCGCTTCGGTGTCGACCGTGACGTCACCGTCGCGCATGCGCGTGAGGTCCACGCCCGCCCGCACGTCCGCTGCCGCCACGAGCAGGATCGCGTCCTCGGCCTGCACGAGCCCGAAGAGCGCCTGCTGTTGCTGCTTCAGATCGATCACGCGCTCCATGTGGAAGCTCGCGGTCTCGAGGCGCGCGAGATCGCGGATCGCGGTCACGGTGGCGGCGCCGCTGCGCACCGTCTCGGTGGTGGTGGGCTCGGGCGGCGGCGGAGAGAGCAGTCGGTAGAGCAGCGCGCCGACCAAGAGACCGCTCGCGAGGATCCCGAACGCGAACATCCATCCGATCGCGCGGAGCGGGCCGAGCTTCTCGTCGCGCGTGGGCGCGGGAGCCACGCCGGCCTGGGTCGTCGCGGTCGACGTCGCCTTCGCGGGGTCCTCGTAGGTCTGGCGCGGACGAAGCTCCACGCGGGGCAACGTAGCAGCTCACGTCGGTGGTGTCGGAAACGCGGCGCGAGCTGGCCGAGCGTGCGGCGCGACCGCGCACGTGGGTATAGTGCGCGGGTGTCGAGATCGGCTTCGTCCTTCGCCGCGCGCACGCGGCACTTCGCGAACTGCTTCGTGATGCACTTCGTGATGCACGTCGTGAGCACCTTCGCGCTCGTCGCGTCGGCGTTCGTCGCGTCGGCGTTCGTCGCGTCGGCGTTCGTCGCGTCGGCGTTCGTCGCGTCGGCGTTCGTCGCGTCGGCGTTCGTCGCGTCCTCCGCGTCCGCCCAAGACGCGGGCGTGCCGTGCGACGAGCCTCCGTTTCGTGGACCGCTCGAGGTCACGCCCGCGAGCGGCGCGGGCGGAGTCACCATCGACGCCCGCGTGAAGGTGCTCTACGGCGAAGGCACGCTCGGACCGGAGCTCGACCCGGAGAGCCTGATCGACCTGCGCCACTGCGGCGACCTCGGGGTGTTCGAGTGCGAGACCGCGGGCGAGCTCGTGCCGGGGCGCGCGCAGATCGTGGGGGACCGCTGGGTGTTCTTCGTGCCGGACGGGGAGCTCCTCGCCAACGCGCAGTACGCGGGCATCGCCCGGGGCGCGGAGGGCAATCTGTCGTTCACGTTCCGAACCGGAATCGCGCGCGATCTGCGCGCACCGCTCCTCGGCAACGTCGCGGCCCCCTCCACCGCACGTACCGACCTCCCGTGCGACGGTGGCCGCGGCTTCCGCGTCGACGTTCGCTTCGATGCCGCGACGGATGACGGACCGGCGGGGAGCATCGAGTACCTGCTCTACTTGACGCGCGGCGCGACGGTCGAGGCGCCCGAGCTGCGCACGCGCGTGCGGAGCTTGGCCACCTCGGAGGTCACGATGGCGTTCTTGCTCTCGGACGCCGAGGCGGTCGCGCCGGTCTGCTTCGTGGTGCATGCGGTGGACGGGCTCGGCAACGTGGACTCGGACGGAGAGCCGGTCTGTTTCGAGCCGGTTCAAGGGACGTACTTCGAGGCGTGCTCCGTGTCTGCGCCGGGCGCGACGCGCGAGCTCGGTGCGGGCGCGTTCGGGGTGGGCTTCGTGGGGCTCGCGCTCGGTGTGCGTCGTCGTCGCGCGGCGCGGGCACGAACGCGCGCATGAGCTCGTCGGCCGCGAAGCCTGGGTGGAGCGATGCGATGCTCGACGCCTTCCGGCTCGTCGAGCGTCTCCTCGGCGATGCCCCCGAAGGCAGTGTGGGGACACACGTGCGTGCTGCGCTCGACGCTCGCGGCGCGGACACCCGGGCGCTCGCGAAGCGTGTCGCGGCACGCCTGCGACCGGCACCCCCCACGGAGCGTGTGCTGACCGCACCCGCGCGTGTGCGGGCGTTGCTCGGGTCGCCGGGCGCGACGCCTCGCAAACGTTACGCGCCCCCGCCGGGCCTCGCGGACACGCTGCGCCGCGCGCTGCTCGTGGCGCCGCGCCGCGTGGATCCCGCGTGGCGCGGGCTCGGGCGCGCGGCGATGGCGGCGGTGGAGGACGGTGCGCTCTTCGAGCGCGTGGTCGCGCGGCTCGGCGCGGAGGAGGAAGGCGCCGTGCGGACGTTGCGCACGCTCGACGACACGCGGACGTCGACGCACGAGCGGGCGGTGCGCGCGCTGGTCGTGGTCGGCGGCGGGGCCGAGCTCCTCGGCGCGATCGTCGCGGGCTACGACGGCGCGAACGGGGAGGGCGCGGTGCGCGCGGGCCGCGAGCTGCGGATGACGGAGCCGTCGGCGGCTGACCCCGCCGACCCAGTGGAGCCGGCGGCTGACCCCGCCGACCCAGTGGATCCGTCGGCGGCAGAGCTTCGAGGGATGGGGGAGACGTGAGCCGCATCGTACGCGCGGGGCCGAAGGTGATTCCGGTCGAGGTGCTCGACGCGCGCGGACGCGCGGAGGCGATGCGCGCGGTGGCGCACGCGGAGGCCGAGCGCGTCGTGGCCGAGGCGCGGCTCGAAGCCGAGCGCACGCGGGAATCGACGCGCACCGCCGCGGAAGAAGCGGGGCGCGCGGAGGTCGCGGCGCTCCTGGTGCGGGCGCATGCGATCGTGGACGCTGCACGCGAGGGCGCGGAGGCGGACCTGAAGCGGCTCGCGGTCGCGGCGGCAGAGCGGCTCGTGCACGCGGAGCTCGAGCTCCATCCGGACCGCATCCGCGACGTGGTGCGCGGGGTGTTGGATCGCGCGAAGCGGGCGACGCGGCTCGTCGTGATCGTGAGCCCCGAGGATCGTGCGCTGCTCGAGGGGATGCCGGAGCTCGCGAGCGCGCGCGTGGAGGAAGATCCGACGCTCGCGCGCGGCGACTGCGTGGCCCGAACGGACCTCGGCACGCTCGACGGGCGGCTGGTCGTTCGGCTGGACGCGCTGCGACGGGCTTTGCTCGCATGAGTGACGCGCGGGAGGCACGGGCGGATGGGCCCGCGACGTCGGACGCCGAGGTCGACCCTTCGCGCGACGCGAGCACCACCGCCGGGGGCATCGACGCCGATGGGAGCGGCGAAGGGCGCAGCGCTGCGCCGCGGGGCCTGCTGAGCGAGTGGGCCGTACCGGTCCTGCTCTTCGTCGCCACGATCGGCACCACGCTCTACGGCGGCGCGATGTTGGAAGGGCACGAGGTGCGCACCTTCGCCGACCTCGCGAAAGGCTGGGTGTTCGCGCTCCCGCTGCTCGCGATCCTGCTCACGCACGAGCTCGGCCACTACGTCGCGGGGCGCCTGCACGGCGTCGACCTCTCGCCGCCGCACTTCATCCCGATGCCGACCGCGTTCGGCACGCTCGGCGCGATCATCCGCATGCGCGCCCGCATCACCCGGCGCGACGCGTTGCTCGACGTCGGCGCCGCGGGACCGCTCGCGGGGCTGGTGGTCGCGATCCCGGTGTTGATCTACGGGCTCGCGACCTCGGAGGTGAAGCCGATGACGCCGCGCGCGATCGACGCGACGGTGCTCCTCGAAGGTCACTCGATCCTCTACGAGCTCCTGCTCTTCGCCACCCACGGGCCGATGCCCGAGGGGCACGACGTCTTCCTGACCTCGACCGCGCTGGCCGGTTGGGCGGGCTTGTTGCTCACGCTGATCAACCTCGTGCCGTTCGGGCAGCTCGACGGAGGACACATCGCGTACGCGCTCTTCGGTGCGCACCACGAACGCCTCTCCCGCGTGGTGCTGATCTCCCTGCCCGTGATCGGCGTGGTGGTGGGGCTCGCCTACGGGCTGCCGACGCTGCTCGCGAAGGAGCCGTGGGACTTCGTGCTGCGCGACTTCGCGGCGGGCATGAACTGGATCGTGTGGGGGCTCGTGCTGACGGTGCTCGCGCGCGTGGGGGGCGGCATCGCGCACCCCCCGACCGACGACGGGGCGCTCTCCCCGGGACGCCGACGTGTCGCGTGGCTGTGCCTCGTGCTCTTCGTGCTGCTCTTCATGCCGAGCTGGATGCGAACGTTTTGATCTTGGTGGGAAGCTTCCCCGCGCCCCTCTCTCCGCGGACACGACCCTGCGCTCTGCTTGGCTGCGCTTCGCGACGCTACGGGTCACGTCGGCGGCGCACCGAAGTCCGCACGTCGTGCCGTCGCGTCGACTTCGGCGCGATCTCTCCGAAAACTCGCGTGGTCGGATCGCTGCGAGTAGCGTCGTCCGGTGGTTCGTGGGCTCTGCCTGGCCGTCCTCTTGCTCCTGCTCGCGCCGGTGACGGCGCACGCGTGGACCGATGCGCACGTGCAGACCGCCTCGGCCGCGTTGCGGCTGAGCGCAGAGGGCGCGCTCGACGTCGATCTCACGGTGCGCGTGCACGTGCGGGGCGGGTGGCTCGAGGCGCTCGAGGTGGCGGGGCTCGATCCCGCGCTCGCGCTCGTCGACGAGAACGTGGTCGCGGTGTCCGACGAAGGCGAGCGGATCTCCGCGCGGGCGAGCGCGACCGAGGACGGCCGCGTGTCGATCGTCTTCCCGCGCCGCGCGGGTCCGCGTCGCGGGCATTACACGCTGGTGCTCCGCTATCGCGCCGATCTCACCGCGCGCTTCGCACCGAGCGACCCCGAGCACGTGCGCGCGAGCTGGACCTTCCCCGGCTGGCAGTCGGGGCTCGACGGAGTCGAGGTCGTCCTCGACGCGCCTTCGGGTGCCCGCTTCGTCGGAGAGGACGACGCGCTCGTCACCCTCACGCGTACGCGCGAGGAAGCCGGCGACCGCACGATCCTTCGTTGGCGGCGCGCCCACCTGCCGCGCACGCTCGCGTGGGAGCTCGCCTTCGAGCTGCCGCGTCGCGCCGTCGCGCCCCACCTCGGGTCCGCGGCCTTGCCGGCCCCCGACGGATCGCGGGTGAACGACACTGGTGCCGAGACGACCGTGGCCGCGACGCCGCTGCGCTCCGCCGCGCGTGTGGAGCCGACGCCGATTCGGCCCGGGGTGCTCCTCGTGGGTGTCGTCGCGCTGTTCGGCGTGAGCGTGTTCACCCGCGAAGCACGTCGTCGTGGGGCGCGCGAGCGCTTCGTCGTGCCGGTGCCGATCGCGATCCGGGTGTCGCTCGTGCTCGCGGCGATCGCGGTCGCGACCTTCGGAGTCGACTCGGTCGACGCGCGTCGTCTCGCGCTCGCAGCGGTCGTCGCGCTCGTCTGGCCTCGAAGCGCGCAGGTGCGAGCCGCGCGGCTCGGCGCGTGGCAGCGTGCGGGGCGGGGCGAGCTGACGGAGGCCGAGCGGGCGGTGCGGCGCTCTCGCGTGGCGGCGTTCGCGTGGGTCGACGGCACCGGCGCCGCGGGTCTCGCGCTCTTCGCGGTGCTCTTCGCGGGCGCGACGCGGCTCGGCCCGGTGATGCCGGAAGAGTTGTTCTTCGCCGCGCTTCCTCCGCTGCTGCTCACGCGCCATCGCCTCCCGCGCACGGTGCACGAGCGCCTCTTGCGCCTGCGCGCGCTCGCGTTCGCCTCGAGCGCGCACGAGCTCTCGGGCCTCGCGCTGCAGCTCGCCGTCCACCGCGACACCGAAGGGGTGCTCCAGGACGCACGGCTCCGCCTCGTCACCGCCTCGCGCGCGCCCGGCGTGATTCGGCTCGACGTGGTGGCGACGGAGACCGCGCGGACCACCGGGCTCGAGCCTTCCTTCCTCGGGCTCGTCGTCACGCGCGAGTCGACCCCCGCCGAGCGGCTGGTCGCGGCCGCGTTCCCCGAGCTCTCCGTGGTGCGAGGACCCGCGGGTCGCGTCGCGCGTTTCGTCGACGTCGCGACGCTGGTCCAAGTGGCGCGTGTGGTCGACGTCGAGGCGGCCCGCGAGAGCCGCGCGAGCGACGCACCACCGCGTGCTCGGACCTCGCGCGAAGCCCCGCTCCACGCTTGAATCACGCCGATGGAGCTACGGTCGGACCCGCGGAACGACTCGCGCCGCACCGCGCGGACCGCGCTCGTGCGCGCGACGGTGGCGTTGGTCGTCGCGCTCGGCGTCGGTGTCTTCGCGCTGGCGGCGACCCTCGGTCTCGGCGCGGCGGGCGCGCGTGAGGGCGAGTTCCTCGTCGCGCTCTCCCTCGCGGGGCTCGCCGCGCTGGCGCTCGCGTCGCTCACCGCTTGGCTCGCCGGTCGTGACTTCTCGACCGATCTCTTGCTGGTCGACGACGGGCTCCGCGCGATGATCGCCGACGAGCCCCCGCGCGCCGCGAGCTCGCTCCGCACCCTCGACGAGCTCGGCCTGCTGGTGCACGCGTTCGAGGATCTGCGCCGCTCCTTCGAGGACGCGCTCGCGCGCGAAGGTCGCCTGCTGCGGGAGGCGGAGGCGGCGGAGGCGGTCAAAGCCGAATTCCTCCAGGCGGTGAGCCACGAGCTCCGCACGCCGCTCAACGCGATTCTCGGCTTCGCGGACGTGTTGCTCGGCGAGATCGACGGGCCGCTCAATCCCGATCAGGAGCAAGATCTCCGAATCATCCGGGGCGCCGGCGAGCACCTCGTGGCGCTCTTCAACGACGTGCTCGATCTGAGCGCGGCCGCGACCGATCAGCTCCGCCTCGAGCGCGTGCGCGTCGCGCCGGGCGCCATCGTCTCGCAGGTGGCGGCCGAGCTTCGCGGCCTGCGCGGCTCGAAGAACCTCGATCTCGTGGTGGAGATCGAAGGCGACGTGCCGGAGATCCTCGCGGACCCCAAGCGCCTCCGGCAGATCGTCACCAACCTCGGCAGCAACGCGATCAAGTTCACCGACGCGGGCGAGGTGCGGCTCGAGGTCGCGCGCGCGGAGGACGGAGTGCAGATCCGCGTGAGCGACACCGGGATCGGCATCCCGGAGGACGCGCTCGATCGGATCTTCGAGGAGTTCGATCGGTTCGTGGAGTCGACCCCCGAGCGTCGTCGTCGCGGAGGCGCGGGGCTCGGGCTCGCGATCGCCAAGAGCTTGGTCGAGCTGCACGGCGGTCGCCTCGAAGCGCGCAGCGAGGTGGGCGTGGGCTCGACCTTCACCGTGCACTTGCCGATCGGAGACGCGTCGTGAGCGACACGGATCCACCGGGGCGGCGGGGTCAGCCGCCGAGGGATCCGAGCGCGCGCGGGAGCATCCGCGAGATCGTTCGGCTCGTCGTCGTGGCGTTCGGGCTGACCCTCGGGGCGAGCGTGCTCGCCTTCGCGGTGGCCGCGCTCGCGCTCCCGTGGGACGCGCCCCGGCTGCTCGGGCTCGCGCGGCTCCTCGCCGCGATGAGCGTCGTCTTCGTCCTCGTGTCGACCACCGCGGCGCTCGTCGTGCGCTCGGCGCTCGCGTCGTCCGCCGAGCAGCTCTCCGAGCGCGCCATCCGCGCGCTCTTCGCGGTGCCGCTGCGGGCCGCGTCGGTCGCCACCCTCGCGCTCGTCGCCGTCGGCACCGTCGACGCGATCGGCGGCGGGACGCTGTCGGGGCTCGGGCGCGGCGGCGTCGGGCGTGGGGATGGGCTCGCGGCCGTGTCGCTCGCGTTCGCGTTTCACCAGAACGCCGCGCTCCACCTCGCGCTCGCGTGGCGAGCGTCGATCTGGCGATCGCACCTCGGTCGTCTGCCCATCGATCGCATCCCGATCACAGGCAAGCCGCAGCTCGCCCTCCGCTTCGCGCTGCGGCTCGCTTCCGCCGTGGTGCTGCTCGCGGGCACTGTGCTCGCCGTACCCATCGCCTACGACGCGTCGGCCTCCGTCGGCCCGGTGGTCGCGGTGTGGCTCTTCGGGCTCGTGGGGGCGCTGATGGGCGCGCGCGTGGGACGACGAATCGCGCGCGACGTCCGGATCCTCGCGCGCTACGTGCGCACGCTCGCAGCCGCGCCGGAGGGCGACGTCGAGCTGCCGACCTCGCGCCTGCGCGCACCGCTCGCGCGCGACGTCGCGACCCGGGTGCACGCGCTCGCGAGCCGACACCGCGAGCGCGCCGCCGCGCAGGCCCGAGCGCGTCGCACGGTCGAGGAGACGCAACGCCTCAAGACGCGCTTCCTCGCGCACATGAGCCACGATCTGCGCGCGCCGCTCCACTCCATCACGGGCTTCGCGGATCTGCTCGCCGAAGAGGTCGACGGACCGCTCAACGCCGAGCAGCACACGAGCGTGCGCGCAATCTTGGAGAGCGGCGAGGTGCTCTCGCAGCTCGTGACGGAGATCGTCGACACCGCGCGGCTCGAGGCGGGCCGGCTCCAGATCCATCGACAGCCCACCTCGCTCGACGAGGTGATCGCCGAGGCAGTGGATCGCGCGCGCCGCGCGGCGCCGACGTCGTCGAGCTTGGACGTCACGGTGGAGCTCCCGCCTTGGCCGACGTTGGAGCTCGATCGCGAGCGCATGGTGCAGGCGTTCGCGGGGGTGCTCGCGCACGTGGTGCGCATGACGACCTCGGGGTGCCTCGAGGTTCGCGGTGAGACGATCGACGAACGCCCAGTCGTGACGATCGACGCGGTCGGGCTTCCTCCGGAGGACACCCAACGGATCTTCCTCGCCTTCCGCGATCTGAAGCGGCCGAGCGGCGGGCGTGCGGGGCTCGGGATCGGGCTGAGCCTCGCGCGCGAGCTCGTCGCGGCGCACGGTGGGACGCTCGCCTACACGAGCCAAGGGCCGCTCGGCGGTGCGCGCTTCACCTTCGAGCTGCCGGCCTTCGAGTGACGTCGCGTTCGGCATCGCGAACGAGGGTCCGGCGACGTTCGCGAGGGTGTACCAGCGTCGGGGCGAAGGCGGCGGGACGACGGCGCGCCCGAAGGCGCATCGCGCGAACGAAGGACGGAACGCGGCGCCCCTGCTAACGTGACCGCCGTGGTGCATCGTCGCGGTCGGAATGCGTTCATCATCGGCGCGGCCGCCGTCGTGGTGGCCTACGGCATCGCGGAGGCGCGGCCAGTGCTCTCGGTGGTGCTGCTCGCGGGCTTCCTCGCCGTCACCACGGCGCCGCTCGTGCTCTGGCTCAAGCGTCGAAGGGTGCCGACGATCTTCGCGGTGCTCGCGGGTCTGTTGGTCGACGCGGCGGCCGTGACGGCGGTCGGGCTCGTGCTCGGCGGCGCCATCGCCGAGCTCGGGGCGCGGCAAGAACTCTACCGCACCCGAGTCGACGAGCTCATCACCAACACCTCCGCCTGGCTCGCGTCGTACGGCATCGAGACCTCGGAGGAGATCCTCCCCGGCCTCACCAGCCCCGGCGCCCTCGTGGAGGCGCTCGGCGCCACCCTCAAGAGCCTCGCGTCGGTCGTCTCGCGGCTCGTGCTGGTGCTCTTCGTGACCGCGTTCATGCTCGTCGAGGCGACCACGCTGCGCAGCAAGATCCGCCGCGTGCTGCACGATCGCGAAGAGCTCACGGCCATCCGCGAGACGATGCGGGAGGTGAAGGGCTTCTTGGCGGTGAAGCTCGGCACGAGCATCGCGACCGGCATCCTCGTCGGCTTCTGGTGTCGCTACCTGAACGTCGACCTCGCGCTCCTCTGGGGCGTGCTGGCGTTCCTGCTCAACTTCATCCCGACGGTCGGCAGCATCATCGCGGCGATCCCACCCGTGATCCTGGCGTTCGTCATTCACGGCCCCGCGACCGCGCTCGCCGTCGCGGGCGGCTACACGGTGGTCAACGCGATCATCGGCAGCCTGCTCGAGCCGCGTCTGATGGGTGAAGCGCTCGGGCTCTCACCGCTCGTCGTCTTCCTCTCGATGCTCGCGTGGGGCTACCTGCTCGGCCCGGTGGGCGCGCTGCTCTCCGGGCCGCTCACGATGTTCTTGAAGAACTGGCTCGCGCACACCGAGGATCTCGCGTGGGTCGCGGTGCTCCTGGGCCCCGCGCCCGAAGGATCGGCCGCCGCGAGCACGAGCGACGGCACGCACGGCACGCCCTCCCTCCCGTTGCCGCCGGACGCCGAGACCTCCGCGGGCGAGTGAAGCTCGCGCGACGACGCCTTTCACGACGCATCCATCGCGTTGACGGGACGTCGCTCTTGAGCAATCTCACGGCCCCGTGGCCCTCTACGTCCAGAAGTTCGGTGGCACCAGCGTCGGCTCTCTCGACCGCATCCAGAACGTCGCCAAGCGCGTCGCGAAGACGCGCGCGCAGGGCCACGACGTCATCGTCGTGGTGAGCGCGATGAGCGGCGAGACGGACCGTCTGCTCGGGCTCGGCAAGAACCTCAGCCAACGGCCGGCCGAGCGCGAGATGGACGTGCTCGTCGCGAGCGGTGAGCAAGTCAGCGCCGCGCTCACCTGCATCGCGCTCAACGAGATGGGCGTCAAAGCGATCAGCCTCCTCGGGCACCAAGCGCGCATCGAGACGGACAACGTCTTCACCAAGGCGCGCATCACGCGCGTGGACGATCAGCGCGTGCGCAAGGCCCTCGCGGACGGCTTCGTGGTGGTCGTCGCCGGCTTCCAGGGCATGGACTCCGAGGGCAACATCACGACCCTCGGGCGCGGCGGCAGCGACACCTCGGCGGTCGCGATCGCGGCTGCGACGAAGGCCGACGTCTGTGAGATCTACACGGACGTCGAGGGCGTGTTCACCGCCGATCCGAACGTCTGCCCGAGCGCGCGGAAGGTCGATCGCATCTGCTACGAAGAGATGCTCGAGCTCGCCGCGCTCGGCGCGAAGGTGCTGCAGATTCGATCCGTGGAGCTCGCGATGAAGTACGCGGTGCCGATCCACGTGCGTTCGACGTTCTCCGACGCGGAGGGAACCATGGTGACGGGTGAAGACGAAGCGCTCGAGTCGGTGGTCGTGGCCGGCGTGACCTCGGACAAGAAGGCCGCGAAGGTCACCGTCCGCAACGTCCCCGATCAGCCGGGCGTGTGCGCGGGCATCTTCGAGCCGCTCGCGGAGGCGAACGTCACCGTCGACATGATCATCCAGAACGTCGCGACGGATGGCTCGACGGATCTCACGTTCACCGTCTCGCGCGACGATCTGCAGCGCATGCGCGATCTCGCGGACGGGCTCGTGAAGAAGGTCGGCGCCAGCGAGGTCACGATCGACGACGACGTCGTGAAGGTCAGCATCGTCGGCCTCGGCATGCGCAGCCACGCGGGCGTCGCCGCGAAGATGTTCCGTCTGCTCGCGGACGAGGGCATCAACATCGAGGCGATCAGCACGAGCGAGATCAAGACGAGCTGCCTCATCCGCGCGAAGTACGCCGAGCTCGCGGTGCGCGTGCTTCTCGCGCCGTCGCGTTGGTTCGAACCACCGCTCGGCTCCTCGCTCGCGGTCGTTCACGCCAGTGCGCGCGACGTCCCTCGGTCGCGTGAGCGAAGCGTCGCGCGCGGCGCCTGCTTCCTCGAGGGTCTGTCGCCAGACCCTCCCCCACGGGGCATGAAGCCCCGAGGGGCCCCCTCCCACGAGCCTTCGCTCGCTCCGCTCGCTCCGCGCCGTCCGGTAGGGCGGCTTGCGAAATCGGCCGAGCTTCTCTTCAGGGAGACGCGCTAACGTGCGCGCACGATGCCGCGTCGCCTGCGTCCGATCCGCGATCCCGTGACTCTGATCGTCGACGGTGATCCCGTCGTGGCGGAGCGT
>JALOQC010000251.1 GCA_025453555.1 Myxococcota bacterium
CTCGTCACCTACGAGCGCGGGCCGCTGCGCACGATGCTGGCGCGGCGCACGGACGCGGCGGTGGACGGCTTCGGGGTGGACGAGGTCTTCGCGCGCGACAGGCGCGGACACTTGCTCGGCGCGAAGAGCGCGTCGGGCACGCTCTCCTTCGAGCACGACGCGCGAGGGCGACGCCTGCTCGACGCGCGCGAGGACGCGCACGGTCGCGTGGCGGTGCGGCACGTGTACGTGGGCGCGCGGCTGACGTCGACGAGCGTGCAGTTCACGACGCCTGACGGCGAAGACGCGGGACCGCGCTACGTCGTTCGCTACCACTACCCGGACCCGCCGAGCGACACGACGCGGAGCCGCACGAAGACGATGCTGGTCGTCGACCCGACGGACCAAGTGCACCGCGTGCGTCGGGTGGACGCAGGCGTGCTGCAGCGGGACTTCGCGAGCTCGGTGCGGAGGTGCGCGGCCTCGTCGTGACGGCACGTGCCGTCGAAGTGTCACGCTCGTGAGGGGGCCGTCCCTTTCCACGAGCTGCACGTCGGGTTCTCGAAGCGCGCCGCACGAAGTACCTTGAGCCAGTGGATGACTCGCGCGTCGGTTCGCTCCTCGGCGGCCGCTACCGCCTTCTTCGCAAGCTCGGCGAGGGCGGCATGGGCACAGTGTATGTCGGACTGCAGGAGCCCCTCGGGCGCAAGGTCGCGGTCAAAGTGCTGCTTCCGGTGCTCGCGCGCGACGCCACGCTCGTCGCTCGCTTTCAGCGCGAGGCGGAGCTCGCAGCGTCCCTCGGGCACCCCAACATCGTTCAAGTCACGGACTTCGGAGTCGAGGACGGCGCCGCGTTCCTCGTCATGGACTTGCTGGAAGGGGAGAGCCTCGGGGCGGTCATCGAGCGCGAGGCGCCGCTCACGTCCGAGCGCGTTCGGTTCATCGCGACGCAGATCCTCTCTGCCCTCGAAGCGGCGCACGCGCGCGGCGTGGTGCATCGCGATCTCAAGCCCGACAACGTCTTCCTGACCAGCGTGAGCGGAGTCGCGGACCTCGTGAAGCTGCTCGATTTCGGTATCGCGCGGCTGGTCGAGGACGCGGATCAGAAGATGACGGCGACCGGCCAAGTGCTCGGGACCCCCGCGTACATGTCGCCCGAGCAAGCACGGGGTCGACCCGTCGACGCGCGCAGCGATCTCTACGCGGTCGGCGTCGTGATGTACGAGGCCCTTTCGGGGGGAATGCCCGTTTCAGGCTCGAACTATCACGAGCTGATGTTTGCGATCGTCGATCAGATTCCGACGCCGCTGACCGATCTGGTCTCGGGATTGGACCCCGAGCTGGTGGCGGTCGTGAATCGCGCGATGCACAAAGAGGCGAACGCGCGCTACGCCTCGGCGGCGGAGATGCGGGCGGCGCTCGATGCGCTCGGTCCGCTCTCCGCTCGAAGCCCGTCACGCGTGCCCTCGCGTCCCCCGCCGACTCGGGTGAACGGCGAGGTCGCGATGGCGGCCACCGTGACCCCCGAAGCGCTTTCGGCCGTCACCGCGAGCGAATCGGCGCGACCGGCCGCCATCCAGCCGAGCGTTGCGATCACGCCGCGCTCGCGACGCTGGTGGCCGTGGCTCGCACTCGGCCTCACCGCGGCCGCGGCGTTCGCGGGGTTCGTGCTGGTGAGATCCTCGGGCTCCGACGCGACCCCGAACGCTGCGGCGGAGCTCGAAGCGGCCGCGGAGGCCCGCGCGCTCGCGATCGTCGAGCGTGTGATGCACGAGACGAGTGAGCGGCTGGAGGCGACTGGAGCGAATGATGGCGCGGCGTTGGACGCTCCTGAAGCCGTGGACATGGCTGCGGGCTCCGCGCCGCGCGAGGGCCGAGTGACCGAGCCGAGCACGGGCTCGGGCGAAGCCACCGAGGAGGGCTCGGACGGATCGGGCGACGAGGGAGAACGCGACTGCCGCGCGATCGTCGAGGACGAGACGCCTCTTCGTGTGCGCGCCGAACCGTCCGTTCGCGCGGCGATCCGCGCAGAGTTGCCCACAGGAGCGCGGGTCGAGGTGTTGGAGCGGCGTGGCGAAGCCTGGGGACGGATCGCCGCGCCGGCGGAAGGGTGGATCTGGATGGAGAAGGTGCGTGAGCCGTGCCCGCCAGATCGACCGGCCCCGCGCCCACGCCTCGCGACTTCGGCGCCAGTGCGGTGCGGTGATCTCGTGCAGGACACGCCCATCGTGCGCGGGGGCGACCAGATCGTCGTCGCGATGCGTCGCACGAACAACTTGGTTCCGATGGATGCCTTTCGAGACCTGACGTACTCGTGGGGGCCGGCGCTCACTCGGTGCTACCAGGGGAAGCCTTCGGTGGGAGGACCGTTCACGCTTCGCGTCGACGCGGCAGGACGGGTCACCGAGGTCAGTCGCAATCCGTACTGCGAAGCTCCGCGTGGGCTCGAGAGCTGCGTGCGAGACGTCGTTCTCGGCGCGGAAGTCGGAAATGCGACGGGGGGGGCGGGGGAGGTTCAGTTCGACGTTTCGCACCGACGTCCTCGCTGAGGTTCGCGGGCGTCGAACCGGAAGCACGAGGGAAGAGCGCCAAGACGACCCATCGAGCCGTGCGAGGATGTTCGGTCTCGTCGATTCTCGCGTTTCCCTGCGCGATGAAGCGCGATAGAAACGCGCGCATGAGGGGATTCTACGGAGCGCTCGCGCGCGCGGCCGAGCTCATGCGTGACGTGGGCTTCTTGAAGGTGCTGATCCCGGTGCTCTGCGTCGTCGGCGTGTCCTTGTTCGGGACCTGGGCGGTACGCGGGTTCGTGCAGCAACGCACGTACGTCTTGGCCCGCCTCTACGGGGGAGGCGTCGGATACGGCGAAGTCACGGGGCCGATGGCCATCGTCGTCGCCTCGATCCACCTCGCGCTCGCTGGTGGCATCGGTGCCGTGCTCGGTCCGCTCTCGTACTTTCTCTGGAGCTCGCGACCGTGAACGTCGCTGCTTTCGACCGTCTCGCGGAGGCATCGAGCGCCTTCCTGACCTCGCTGCGTCACGTGCTTCGCGAGGCCGCGTTCGACGACGTGTTTCTCGGATCGTGTGAGTCCATCGCGCCCAACCAGCCGGACGTGCTTCGCGTCGATCTCGTGCGATGGCACTTGCGGCGACGCGAGGGAGCCGCGGCAGTCCTCGCTCGCCTGTTCGCGTACGGCGATGCGGTCGAAGGCGACCGAGCCGAGCGAGTCTTCGGCGCATCGTTGCTGCGTGAGTCGATCGAGCTCGGGCTCGTCGACTTGCGCGACGGGAACGTACGAGCGCTGTTTCGCATGGTGCCAGTCGAAGGCCTACACGTGCTGTCGGACGACCTCACGTCCGACGGTGACCCCGTGATGGGTCCGGGGCGGACGACGCAGACGTTGCTCGCGGCGCTTCCTCCGCAACTCACGGGCGACTTGCTCGACGTCGGCTGTGGTGCGGGGACGGTCGCGCTCGTCGGGGCCGCCCGAGGCGCACGCGTCGTGGCGGTCGACATCTCCTCGCGCGCGGTGGCCATGACGCAGTTCAATGCACGACTCAACGACGTCGCGTGTGATGCGCGAATCGGTGACCTGACGGCTCCTGCGCGCGGGGAACGTTTCGACTGGATCGTCTCGCAACCCCCGTTCGTCGCCAGCCCCGACGCGGAGGCGACGACCTTCTTGCACGGGGGGCGCCGCGGCGACGAGCTTCTTCTTCGGCTCCTCTCCGAGATTCCTCCTCTCCTCGGCGAACGAGGCCGTGCGCTCGTGCTCGCGGATCTCCCCGACGTCGGAGCGCCGTGGGCGCGACGAGTCGTTCAACATCTCGGTACGGGTGGCTCGCTCGGTGTGCTGGTCAGCTTCGGGGGCGTGGTCGACGCGGACATGCTTGCGATTCAACTCGGCGCGTTCGCCAGCTCGTCGACGGGCCGGTTCGCGGACCGCATCGTCGCGTACCGCGCGCACCTCGCGGACGTCGGCGTCGAGCGGACGCTGCACGCGCTGATCGACGTTCGTCGCTCCGACGTGGCGTTTGCTGCGGAGCGCCGATGGGAGCGCTTCGGGGGCGTCTCGGCTTCGGAGTTCGAGGTGGCATGGCGTGGGGCCGAGTTAGCATCGAGGAGCGAGGAAGCTCTGGGGGCGAGTCGGCTGCAACTCCCGAACGGCGCACGAATCCGCGTGGACCGTGATCCGGTCAGTGAGCGGGTGGCCATCCGACTCGAGGCCTCCACGGTTCGCCATGAGCTCTCGGAGGGAGCAGCGGCCGTGCTCGAGACGATCGTCGCGTGCAATTCGGTGTCCGAGGCGTTGCTCGAGGTTCTGCCCCAGGACGCGCCGAGGGCGCTCGTCGAGGAGGCTTTCCGGCTCGTTCGCTCGCTCTTGGTTTCGGGCGCGCTGATCCCTTCTGGCCGTTGAGTCCTCGGGGATATCACTCGCAGCGCAGGAGCAGCTCCGTGACGCCTCCGCCGGACGAGGCGTAGAGCGCGCCGTTCGCCACCGCGAGGTTGGAGTAACCACCGAAGGTGTCGGTCGTGGCGAGCGGGCGGAGCGAGGACTCTTCGTAGACGTCGAGGCTGCCGAGGACGACGAGGCCGTCGTCGAACGCGATCGCGGTTCCGACGCCGATGGGCTCACCGACGACGTCCACCACGCGCAGCGAGTCGGCTCGGGCGCGGACGCGGGTGAGGCGCGCGGTGCCGCCGGTGAAGTAGACGAGCTCGTCGCGGATCGCGAGCGAAGGCTCGTAGGGTGGGTCGACGATCGCGAGCGACGCACGCTCGGTGCCGTCGAGGTCGAGCCAGAGCAGTTGGCCGCGATCGCGCGAGACGTCCGCTTCGATCACGAACACGCCGGACGGGGCGACGGCGACGGCGAGGGCGCTGCCGTCGAGCGTGCGCTCGAAGACGCGCGCGGGCCGCGTCGGGCGCGTGAGATCGTAGAGGACCACGGCCACGCGCTCGTCGCGGTGGTGCGCCGCGACCACGAAATGCCCGTCGGCGGCGAGTCGAATCGGCGAGCCGGCGCCGTCTCCGAAGCCCACGACGAACACCGGGCGCGCCGGATCCGCGAGGGAGTAGACGCGGAGCGCGGGGTCCTCGAAGTCGACCGCGCTGACGAGGTGCTCGCCCACGCGGACGAGGCCGCCCTGCGCGCTCGGTCGTTCGTCGACCACGAAGACGGGCGACTCGAAACGGTCGCGTGCGAAGACTTGGATTCCGAGCGACTGGCGGTAGACGTAGTCGTCGGTGGCGACGATGGGCCCGCGGCAGAAGCATCCGTCGCCGACGGTCGGACCGGTGGTGACCTCGCAGCGTGACAGGGAGCCGGCGTCGGCGCGTGGGACTTCCGCGTCACGCGTCGCGGTGGCGTCGGTCGCTGGGAACGCGGCGTCGAAGGGACCGGCGTCGGCGGATCCGTCGGGCATGGGACCGACTTCGAAGGAGTCCGTGCACGCGACGAGGAGGAGCAGGGGGAGCGAGAGCCAACGCATGACTGGAACATCGCAAGCACACATCGACGCGTCGAACGAGTTGTTCTCGATGAATCGACTCGGAAAGCTGTCGAGTGTCGGGCCTGCTCACACCCACCTCGTTCGGCGGTCGCGCGACGACGAACGCGAGCGACCAACCGAACGCACCGAGCCACGCCAACCACCGACTCGCGGGGTCCGAGAAGTGGCGCACGGAGCCCGCCAGCGGGCGAGCTCGTCCAGATGGCACGACGCGCCGCCCGCGCTCTCGAACACCACTCAGGAGCATGAGGGTGGTCACGCTCACGGCGCATGGCACGACGCGCAGCCCGCGCTCTCGAACACCACGGCCGGGAGGCAGCCCCGATCGAGCGAGCACCTAGCGTCGCATCCTGGCGCATCTGGGCGCTTTTTGCCCGGCGGCGAGTGCGCGATTCTGAGTCAATTCGCGAGCTTTCATGCTAGGTTGTGCCTCCATGGCACTGGACGGCACGGAATCTCTCGTCGACGCGGGGCGCTGGTTGGAGGCCGTGCGCGCGGCCTCGACCCCCGGTTTGCGCGCGCTGCTGCACGCGCGGCTCGGGGAGCTCGACGCTGCCTTGGACGTGGCCGCGACGGCGCCGCGCGCGGGGGAGGACGCGAGCGCGGCGCGCCTGGCGGTCGGGCTGGTGGCGCTCGCGCGAGGCGACTTCGAGTCTGCGCTGCTCGCCTTCGACGACGCCTTCGCGACCGCGCGGGCCGACCAAGCGCCCCTCGCGCAGGCGCGCGCGTCCCTGGCCGCGGCGGATGCGCTCCTGGATCGCAGCGGGCCGGTCGATGGCTCGGCCGCGGTCGGGCGGCTCGCGGAGGCTCGGAGCCTGCTCGAGAGCCGCGAGCCGACGAGCCCGCTGCGGATCGAGCTGCGTCGCGTGCTCGCGCGGGCGCGTGCGACGACGGGGGATCTCGACGGCGCGGTCGCGGAGGCGGCGGCGACGGAGCGCGACGCGGTGGCGCTCGGATCGGACGAGCTGCGGGCTCGCGTGCTCGCGACGCTCGCCGAGCTGGAGTCGCAGCGGGGCGGCGACTTCGCGGCACGCAAACACGAGCTCGCGGCGGTGGAGCTGCTCGAAGGCGTCGCGCTCGCCTTGCCTGCGGATCGACGGGAGGGATTCTGGCGCGAGCCGATGCGTCGTCGGCTGCGGCTGCGCGCGAGCGCGACGACCGATCGACGTCGCGCGGAGTCGCCACAGGGCCTCGACGAGCGACTCCGTCGGCTCTTCGACGTCCTCAAGCGGGTCGCGCGCGAGCACGAGATCGAACGACTGCTCGAGCGCATCACGGACGCCGCGGTGGATCTCACGGGAGCCGAGCGAGGCTTCGTGCTGCTCGTGGGATCGGATGGCCAGCTCGAGCCGCGCCTCGTTCGCGCGGCGGGCACGCGACCCGACGATCCGAGCGTCGCGTTCAGTCGATCGATCGCGGAGGCGGTGCTGATCGACGGCGAGCCGATCGTGACGGTCGACGCGCGCGACGATCGGCGGCTCTCCGAGTACCTCTCGGTGCACAAGCTGCTGCTCAAGAGCGTGGCGTGCGTGCCGATCCGCGGGCGCGTGGGCGTGCTCGGGGTGCTCTACCTCGAGCATCGCGTTCGGCGCGGGCGCTTCGCGGAGGACGACCTCGAGCTGCTGGTCGCGTTCGCCGATCAAGCGGCGATCGCGCTCGAGAACGCGGAGCTCGTGGCGGAGCTGGAGTCGCAGCGGCGCGCGCTCGCGGAGACGAACCGCGAGCTCGAGGGCGCGAAGGCGGAGATCGAGCGCGTGCTCGTGGCGCGCACCGACGAGCTCGAAGAGACTCGGCGCGCGCTCGATCGGGCGCGCGGTGATCTGCGGAGCCGCCACGCGCACCACGGGATGATCGGACGCAGCGACGCGATGCGCCGGGTGTTCGCGGTGATCGATCGGGTGTGCGAGAGCGACGTGCCAGTGGTGATCCACGGCGAGAGCGGCACCGGCAAGGAGCTCGCGGCGCGCGCGATCCACGAGGGCAGCGCGCGCGCGAAGGGGCCGTTCGTGGCGCTGAACTGCGCGGCGATCCCGGAGTCGTTGCTCGAGAGCGAGCTCTTCGGGCACACGCGCGGCGCCTTCACGGGCGCCGACCGCGATCGCAAGGGTGTGCTCGTGCGGGCGTCGGGCGGCACGCTCTTCCTCGACGAGATCGGCGACATGCCGGCGAAGATGCAGGTCGATCTGCTGCGCGTGCTCCAGGACGGGAAGGTCCGTCCGGTGGGCGGCGAGGACGAGACGACGGTCGACGTGCGCATCGTGTCGGCTTCGAACAAACGCCTCGACGAGCAGGTCGCGAAGGGCGCGTTTCGTGAGGATCTCTACTACCGGCTCAACGTGGTCGAGGTGCGTCTGCCTCCGCTGCGCGATCGCATCGGCGACGTCGCGCTCCTCGCCGATCACTTCCTCACCGCCATCGCGCGGCAAGAGGGGCGTCCGCGACGACGGCTCTCGCGGGGTGCGCTCGAGCGGATGGAGGCGTTCGGGTGGCCGGGGAACGTGCGCCAGCTCGAGCACGTGTTGCTGCACGCGTGTGTGATGGGGGACGGCGAGCTGCTCGAGGAAGACGATCTCGCGCTCGACGGTCCGAGCGCGCGATCGTCCGCGGTTGACCCCGCGGACCGGCAACGACCGTCGCGGCTCGAGACCGAGACGCGCGATGCGGCCGCGTCGGTGTCGGCTGCGGCGAGCGCGGTGTCGGGCCCCGCGCGCGTGCCCTCGGACGAGCCGACCCCGCAGAACGTCGACGACTTCAAGGACGCGGAGAAGCGCCGAATCTTGGCCGCCCTCGAATCGCATCATTGGAACCGCGCTCGCGCGGCGCGCGCGCTCGGGTATCCGCGGCGCACGTTCTATCGACGACTGAAGGAGCACGGGATACTTTGACCTCCGTGCGTGTGCTCCCGACGTTCCTTCTCCTCGCGACGGTCCCGTTCGCGACCGCCTGTCCACGCGAGGTCACCGAGCCGATGCGTCCGGATGGGCGGCCTTGCGTGATCGACGAGGACTGCACGCCCCCCGGCGCGGCCTGCGGCCTGGTGTTCGCGTGCGTCGATGAGCGCTGCGAAGAGGACTCCTCGCGCGCCGAGCCGTGTGAGTGAGAGCGCGCTCCATTTGCGCGGATTCCATCCGTGCGAGCGGAGAAAAGCTCGAAAGGTGGACCGCCGGCTTGGCCGGTCGGGGGAGGGGGCGCGCGACCCCTCGGAGAGCGCGCGCCGTCAGCGGCTCGCGATCGCGTCCGCCAACGCCACCAGCCGCTTCGCGTTCTCGACGTGCAAGCTCTCGACGAGCTTGCCGTTCACGACGACCACGCCCTTGCCGGCCTTCGAGGCTTCGTCCCACGCCGCGAGGATCGTGCGGCTCTGGGCGATGAGCTCTTCGCTCGGCGCGAAGGCCGCGTTGGCGGCTTCGAGCTGCTTGGGGTGGATGAGCGTCTTGCCGTCGAAGCCGAGCTCGGCGCCTTGGCGGCAGCTCGCGGCGAAGCCTTCGGCGTCTTCGAGGTCGAGGTAGACGCCGTCGAGGATCGCGAGGCCGGCCGCGCGCGCGGCGAGCAGGCACGTGCCGAGGCCGACCAGCATCGGCAGGCGCATCGCGGTGTGGGCGGCGTGCAGGTCCTTCGCGAGATCGCTGGTTCCCATCACGAAGCCCGCGAGGCGTGGGCAACTGTCGGCGATCTCTTCCGCGCGCAAGATGCCGCGCGGCGTCTCCATCATGCACCAGAGCGCGAGCTCTTCCGGGGCACCGCTCGCACGGAGGATCTGATCCGCCTTTCGCACCGCGTCCGCGCTCTCGACCTTCGGGAGCAGCACGGCGTGGGCGCCGCTCGTCGCCGCCGCCACGAGGTCTGCGTGACCCCACGCGGTGTCGAGCGCGTTCACGCGCACGAAGAGCTCGCGGTGTCCGTAGCCGCCTTCTCTCGTGGCCGAGCAGACCTGCTGGCGCGCGAGCTCCTTCGCGTCGGGCGCGACCGCGTCT
>JALOQC010000252.1 GCA_025453555.1 Myxococcota bacterium
TCGCGTTGTCCATCACCTGCAGGAGGATGTTGAAGAGCTCGGGGTGAGCCTTCTCGATCTCGTCGAGCACCACGACCGAGTGCGGGTGCTTGCGGATCGCGTCCGTGAGCAGGCCGCCCTGATCGAAACCGACGTAACCCGGCGGCGCACCGATGAGCCGCGAGACGCTGTGGCGCTCGCCGTACTCGCTCATGTCGAAGCGATGCAGCTCGACGCCCATCTTCTCCGCGAGCTGCCGCGCGAGCTCGGTCTTGCCGACGCCCGTCGGTCCCGCGAAGAGGAAGCTGCCGACCGGCTTACGGTCCGCGCGGAGCCCCGCGCGCTGCAGCGTGATGGCGTCGGTGATCGCCTCGATCGCCTCGTCCTGCCCGAAGATCTGCGCCTTGAGCTTCGGCTCCAGATCCTTGAGCTGATCGCGCTCCTGCGCGGAGACGCTGTCCACCGGCACGCGCGCGATCTTGCTGACGACCTTCTCGACGTCCTCCGCGGTCACGCGGTGCGTGCGATCGGCCTCCGCCTTCATGCGATCCGCGGCGCCGCACTCGTCGATCACGTCGATCGCCTTGTCGGGCAGGAAGCGGTCGACGATGTGCTTGGCCGCGAGGCGCGCGGCCGCGATCACCGCGTCGTCGTCGTACTTCACGCCGTGGTGCTCCTCGTACTTCGGGAGCAGCCCCCGCAGGATCTCGATCGTCTCGTCGATGCTCGGCTCGAGCACCTCGATCTTCTGCAATCGCCGCGCGAACGCGCGATCGCGCTCCACGTGCTTGAACTCGCTGAAGGTCGTCGATCCGATCATGCGGATCTTCCCCGACGCGAGCGCGGGCTTGAGGATGTTGCTCGCGTCCATCGAGGAGCCGGTGGTCGCACCCGCGCCGACGATGGTGTGCATCTCGTCGACGAAGAGGATCGCGTGCGGCAGCTCTTCGAGGCGCTTCATCACGCCCTTGAGCCGCTCCTCGAACTGCCCGCGGAACTTCGTTCCCGCGAGGAGCGAGCCGAGATCGAGCGCGTAGACCCGCGCTTCTTTGAGCACCTCGGGGACCGTGCCCTCCACGATGCGCAGCGCGAGACCCTCGGCGATCGCGGTCTTGCCGACGCCCGGCTCGCCCACGTAGACCGGGTTGTTCTTCCGCCGACGGCAGAGCACCTGGATCGTGCGCTCGACCTCGCGGTCGCGACCGACCAGCGGATCGATGCGGCCCGCCTCGGCCTCCGCGTTGAGATCCGTCGTGAAGGCCTGCAGGGGATCCTTGCTGCGCGGCTCGCCGTCCTCGTCCTCTTCGTCGCCTTCGCTCGCGCCCGCGCCGCCGGGGAAGGAGAGGGCATCCGCGTCGCTCGAGCCGTCGGGCGCGACGCCGTGCGAGACCCAGCGCTTCAAGTCGAACTGCGTGATGCCTTCTTCGCCGAGGAAGAACACCGCGTGGGAGTCGGGCACGCGGAAGAGCTGCACGAGCACGTTCCCGCCGTCGATCTCCTTCATCTCGCTGCTGATCGCGTGCACCGCGGCCGCTTGCAGCACGCGCTCCACCGCCATCGTCTGCTGCACCTCGTAGGGCACGTCGTCCGGCACGACCTCCGCGTGCTCGTCGATGAAGTCCTCGAGCTTCGCGCGCAGTCGCTTGAGGTTGCCGCCGAGCGCGGTGATCGCCTTCTTCGCGGCGGGGTCGTCGAGCAGCGCGAGCAGCAAGTGCTCGAGCGTCACGTACTCGTGGCGTTGTTCGGTCGCCGCGTCGAACGCGCGACGGAGGGTGGCTTGGAGCGCCTTGGCGATGATGGGTCCGGCCATGAGGTTCCTGTGTGTATGACCGCGCTGTCGTTCGGTAAAGGGTGAGTCGCGGCACGGAGGCCTGGCGTGACGCGCCGGACGGGGACCGCTCGCGACCGTTCAGTCCTCGTCGCCGTCCTCCGGCTCCATCGTCACGCGGAGCGGGAACTCGTGCTCCTGCGCGAGGTGCTCGGTCTTGGTGACCTTCGTCTCCGCCACCTCGCGCGTGTACAGCCCCGCGACGCCCACGCCGTTGTGGTGCACGTGCAGCATCACGCGGATCGCGTCGCCTTCGCTCTTGTTGAAGACCGTCTGCAGCACCCACACGACGAAGTCCCGCGTCGTGTAGTCGTCGTTGTGCATCAGGACCTTGAAGAGCTTGGGCCGCTTCGTCTTCTTCTCCGGCTTGGTCTGGGTGATGACCCCGAGCTCGTCGTCGAATTCCGCCATGGCCTCCTCGATGCTCCGCGTCGCGCGGCCGATCGCCGCGCTCGATTCCTTCGTTCGCGCGCCCCTTCGGGATCCGCGCGGCGGGGCAGCATAGCGACGACCGCCGCCGCTCGCTCGCGTCCCTTCTACTCGCTCACGCCTGCTCGTTCCTCTGCGCGCGCATCCTCGAGCCGTTCCGCGAGCGCATGCGGGCCGACCCCCTGCCACACGCTCGGGACGCGGAGCTCCCCGCTCGCGTGGCGCACCACCACGTCGAGCCGATCCTCGTCCACGTCCACCCCCCGCACGTCGCGCCAGCGCAGGCGTGTCGGCTCGCGCCCGAGGGCAACGACGAGCTCGTTCGTCCGCGCCTCGACGAACCACGTGTCCGCACGGCGCGCTTTGCGTTTGGCGGCGAAGTACGCGCCCACCCACGCGAGCCCGATCAGCCAGGAGAGACCGATCAGCGTCCAGCCCACCGAGCCCGCACCGCCGATCGCGAGCACGGCGCCCATCGAGAGCGCCACGACTGCGCCCACGAGACGCAGCCGCGCGACGGATCGTTCGGCACGAACGTCCAGCCCGAGCCGCCAACGGACGTCGTCCGCGTCGTGCGTGCTCGCGTCGTGCGTGCTCGCGTCGTGCGTGCTCGCGTCGTGCGTGCTCGCGTCGTGCGTGCTCGCGTCGTGCGTGCTCGCGTCGTGTCGCGTCGTGCGTGCTCGCGTCGTGCGTGCGCGCGTCGTGCGTGCTCGCGTCGTGCGTGCGCGCGTCGTGCGTGCTCGCGTCGTGCGTGCTCGCGTCGCCGTTCCTCGCACCGCGCGGGGCGCTCAATCGAGCACCACCCGCAAGAAGAAACGTTGATTCGTCGCGTTTCGCAGCTCCACGTGGGTGCTGGTGACGCTGACGATGCGGACCATGTCCCCCGCGCTCGCGGCGGAAGCGGTGCCCGCTTCGTCGAACGAGAGGTACACGTTCACGCTGCGAGGGACCGAGCCGCGCTCGTGCGCGATGCGATGGGTCGTACGTCCTTCGTAGCGAAGCCACGGGCATGCGCCGCTTCCGTCGGGCCAGGAGGTGCTCTCCCAGCCGCTCGCGTCTCCGCTCGCACAGGGAAGCTCGTCCAGACCCACCTCGACCACGGTCTGCGCGCCCGCTTCGCCGCAGCCCACCGCCGCGAGCGCCACCAGCCCCAGGAACCGTAAGATCGTCGGCAGAGTCGCGAGCCCTGGGCCGAGCGCCGCCCGGTGTGCGTTCGTCATCGCGAGCCCTCGTAGTGCGTCGCGAGCGCGTCGACCAGCCCCGCGAGGCTCGGCTCTCGCGCCTCCACCGTCGGCGAGAGCCCGTGTCGTCGCAGCGCGTCCGAGGTCACGGGACCGATCGAGGCGAGCACCTTGCCGTGCAACGCCTCCACCCCGACCGCGGCGACGAGCTGATCGACCGTCGAGCCCGAGGTCAGCGTGACCGCCTCGCACTCCGCGCACTCCGCCCGGACTCTCGCGCGTCCTTCGTCGTCGATCGGCACCGTGCGGTACACCGGCACCACGTCGCAGGTGTGGCCCGCCGCGCGCAGCCCTTCGGGCAGGACCTCCCGCGCTTCGTCCGCGCGCGGCAAGAGCACCCGCGAGCCGGGGCGGAGGTCCGCAAGCAGCGCGTCCAGCACACCTTCCCCGCGCTGCTCGCTCGCGATCACGTCCGCGCGCACGCCGTGGGCTCGAAGCGCCGCCGCCGTCTGCGCGCCGACCACGACGACCTTCGCGCGCCCGATCCTCCGTGCGTCGCCGCCGTCCTCGTCGATCGCGGCGAAGAACCGCTCGACCGCGTTCGCGCTCGTGAGCGCCAGCGCGTCGTAGCCGCCGACCTCGCGCACCGCGCGTCGCAGCGGCTCGGGGTCCTCGGGCGGCACGATCGCGATCGTCGGCGCGACCCGCGCGTCCGCGCCGCGCTCGCGCAAGAGCGCGGCGAGCGAGGCGGCTTGATGCGGCGCGCGTGTGACGAGCACCGCCTTCCCGAAGAGGGGGCCGACGTCGAACCAACGCAGCCGCTCGCGCAGCCGCACGACCTCGCCGACCAACACCAGCGAGGGCAACCCGAGCCCCGCCGCGCGCGCCTTCTCCGCGAGATCCGCGACCGTCCCCACCACCACCTTCTGCTTCGGCGTGGAGGCCCAGTGCACCACCGCGGCGGGCGTCGTCGGAGGACGCCCGTGCCGCACGAGGAGGTCCATCAACGCGCCGAGCTGCCGCATGCCCATGAAGATCACGAGCGTCTGCGTCGCGGTCGCGAGCTTGCTCCAGTCGTGACTCGACGCGTCCTTTTCGGGCGATTCCGTCGCGGTCACGTACGCGACCGAGGACGAGAGCTCGCGGTGCGTCAGCGAGATGCCCGCGTACGCGGTCGCCGCCATCGGGGAGGGCACGCCGGGGACGACCTCGAAGGGGATGTCGTGTGCGGCGAGGTGCTCCGCTTCTTCGCTGCCGCGCCCGAAGAGGTACGGATCGCCACCCTTGAGACGCGCGACCGTGAGCCCGACCCGTGCCGCGTCGACGAGGCGTGCGTTGATGTCCGACTGCCGCTCGCTCGCGCGCCCGGCGCGTTTTCCGACGAACTCGAGCGACGCGCTGGGCTTGCAGAGCTCGAGCAGGTCGGGGTGCACGAGCGCGTCGTAGAGCACGACGTCCGCCTCCTGCAGTCGCCGCCGCGCGCGCACCGTGATGAGCTCCGGATCGCCGGGCCCCGCGCCGAGGAGGTAAACCGTCCCGCGCTTCGACTCCACCATGAGCCGACCATAGCAGCGTGAGCCTCGTGTGCTTCCGCGCGGCGGCGCGTGCATGTGGAGCCCGAAGAGAAGCTTCGTCGGCCGCGGACCCGGCCGAGCCCGGGACCGCAAGCCCGCGCCGCGCGCGGTTTGGCGACCGAGGGAAGCCAAAACGAGCGATGTGAATCGTTCGCCCCGATGAGGCGTCGTAGCCGAGCCTCGAGCGTGGGTGAGGCGAGGGCGCAAGCCCGACAATCTCCCATGGTTTCCAGACGCTGGTTTCGTGGGAGCTGTGGTAACGTGTCCCGGAAGGGGGCCCCGAAACGGGGCGGGGGTGAGGTTCACGATGAAAGCCCTGACGACGATCGTCGCCGGCGCCGCTCTCGTCTTGTCGTTGTTGACGGCACCGAGCGCGTCGGCTCAGCGCCTGACTCCCGAGGAGATGCAGGCTCAATTCCGCCAGCTCGAGGATCCCTCGCCCGACAAGCGCATCGAGGCGGTCGAGGCGCTCGGGCGCCGGGGCTGGCAGCTCCGCCGCGACATCGCGCCGCGTCTGCAGCGTTTGCTGCGCGAAGATCCCGACTGGCGCGTGCGCGCCTCGTCGGGCCGCGCGATCGGGCGCCTCAGCGTGCGGACCGCGGTTCCGGACCTGGTCGCGGCGCTCCGCGATCCGCAGGTCGAGGTGCGTGTCGTGGCCGCCGCGGCGCTCTGGCGTCTGCCCGACGCGGCCGCGGTGCCGGGGCTCGTCGAGCTCCTCAACGATCGCGACGCCGCCGCGCGTCAATGGGGCGCGCTCGCGTTGGGGGTCGTGCGCGATCGCCGCGCGACGCAGCCGTTGCTCCGCGTGCTCGCCGATCCGGAGGGCGCGGTCCGCATGGACGTGATCCGCAGCCTCGGTCGCGTCGGTGATCCGACCGCGCTCGATCCGCTGAAGGACTTCGCGCGCAACGCGAGCAACGTGATGGACGAGCGCCTCGAAGCGGTGAACTCGATCGCGTCGCTCGACTCCCCGGACAAGGTGAACGTGCTCGTGCAGCTCCTGAGCGACTCCGAAGAACGGATCCGGGTACGTTCGATTCGCGCCCTCGGGCAGGTCGGTGACGCGCTCGCCATCCCGCCGCTGCGGCGTGTTCGGCAGTCCGAGCGGTCCGAAGAAGCGCGCGCGGCGGTCGACGAGGCCATCGAGGCGATCCAGCAGCGCGCGGCCGAGCAGCGTGCGGGCAACGCGACCCCGAGCCCCGCTCCCGCCCCGAACTGATCTTCCGAGCCCGGACGAAGCGAACCCGAACCCATCGAGCTCGATGAGCCAAGACGACAGTCGCCACCACGGCAGTGCTCGATGAGCCACGACGTCCTCCTGCTCGCCCGCGCAGCGTTGCCCTCGCGGGTCGGGGGCTACCACGGCTCGTGGGGGCGTTCGCCGCTGTGGTACGCCGCCGCCTCGATCCGGGTCGCGGCGTTTCACCCCACGCAGCACGACACGCTCGTTCGCCAGCTCCCCCGCGCGACCGGACCGTTCGTGGCCGTGATCCACGTCAGCTACGGCAGCCCGGCGGCCGAGCACGCGCAGGGGTACCTCCACGTGCTCCAGACCACGACCGGCGCGGCTCGTTTCGTCGAAGGTCGGTACGACGGTCGCGAGATCCCCGAGCCGGAGCCTCGAACGGTCGACGAGCTCGAGCGCGCCTTCTTTCGGATCGACCTCGACGAGCTGTCGTTCCTCGAACACCCGCCCGAGGCGTGGGAGTCGATGCTCTCCGACGACGAGTTCCAGACCACCTTCGGGCGCCCGCGGCCCGACGTGTCGCCGTCGCTCCAGGACGTGTTGCTCGTGCCCGCTCGTTCGCTCGGTGCGGTGGAGGCGCTCGTTTCCGCGCAGGCCGAGCGAGTACGACTTCGGACGCTCTTCGACTGGATCCGGGAGGAGCCCACCCGCCTCTCGCTCGTGGCCTCGCGCTGTCCGGGTGAGCCGTTGCGGCATCTCTCGCACGTCGTGGTGCCCGCGGGGCTCACGAGCCTCGACGAAAAGCTGTTCTTCGCGCTCTTGCCTCACGTGGTGCCGCTCGAGTCCTGACGTCACCGACCCCGTAGCCGGCAAGGCTTCGCCGAGGGCGACGTGCCAGGCGGTAGGCAGCGAGGACGGTGACCACGGACGGCGAGGTCTGGGGATCCGTGGTAGACCGCTCGCCGTGCGGCTCGTTCGCCTCGCGTTGCTCGGCCTGCCCCTCGTCGTCGCGCTCGGCTGCCCCGAGGCTCCCGACGCGCCCGCCGCAGCGCCGCGCGCGGACGAGTTTCGCTCCGCTGCCGTGGATACACAGCTCGACGAGGTCACGAGCGCCCTCGAACGCCGTGGTTTCCGGGTGGAAGGAGAGACCTTCCGCGGGTTCCTGGTGGAGCACGGGGGGGACGTCCACGAGCTTCGCGCGCGGGGGGATGGCTGCTACGTGCTCGCGGCTTCGTCGTCGACCGCGCTGCGCGAGCTCTCCCTGCGCATCCACGACGCCGAAGGCGCCGAGGTCGCCCGCAGCGAGGAGGGCGTGTCCGCGCTCCGCTGGTGCCCCTCGCGCAGTGGCACCTACTACCTCGCGCTCGATGCGCGGGGAGCCGGGCTCTACGCGGTCGGTGCCTTTCGAGGTCCGAGCGGCGTGAGCTTCGCGCTGGACGAGCTCGTGCGCCGATGAGCCGCCTGCTTCGGTGCTCGCTTCTGGCTTGGCTGCTCACCGCGTGCGAGCCAGCGGCGCCCACGGTCACCCCCTCCGTCGTGGACCTCGGTCCGCTCGATCAGCTCGCGCGCCGCTTCGGTCGCCTGCGCGACCGCATGGACGAGCGCGGCTACGGTCCTCCACGGCGCGCCGCGCGACGCTTCGTGATGGAGGGGCGCGGCCTCGTGGTGCCCGTCGACCTGGCGAGCGACGGGTGCTCCACCTGGATCGCGCTCGGTGGGGGTGGGCTGCAAGACGTGACGTTGGCCCTCCACGACGGCGACGGCGTCGAGGTCGGTCGCGACGATCGATCGGGGCAGGGGGCGTTGGTGCACGTCTGTCCGGGCGGTGCCTCGCCGCACTACCTCGAGGTCCGCGCGGGCGAAGGCAACGGCGCGGTGATCCTCGCGGAGTTTCACTCCTCGATCGGCGCGGGCGAAGGCTTCGAGGAGCTCTTCGACGGGCTCGTCGCCCCCGCGGTGTCGCTCGGGGTCGTGCGCGAGCGGTTGGCCGAAGAGGT
The DNA here is from genome assembly GCA_025453555.1 of Myxococcota bacterium. Classification (GTDB taxonomy): domain Bacteria; phylum Myxococcota_A; class Polyangia; order Polyangiales; family Houyiibacteriaceae; genus JACKEH01. Next base: position 8,175 of record JALOQC010000252.1, read on the forward strand.
CGACGCGCTCCGCGCGCGCGGGATGGTGCCGGAGGGAGGACCGCTGTTTCGCCGCATGGCGGAGGGCCAAGGCTGGCGGCGCGAACTTCGGCTCGCGGCGGGTCATTGCTACATGGTCACCGCGCGTGGTGGTGAAGGCATCGTGGACGTGGATCTCTTCATGTTCGACGCGGAAGGTGCCGAGATCGCACGTGATCTCGGCAACGACGCGTCGCCTCGGCTCGAGCATTGCGTGGACGAGGCGCGTGACGTCGTGGTCGAGCTGCGGTGCTTCTCGGGGGCAGGTGGGGTCGGCATGGTCGTCGCCAAGGGCCCACCGCGGGAGGCGACGCCCGAGGTGCCGAGCGCGGAAACGCCGCCGGCCCGTGCGATGGAGGTCGAGCTCGCGGAGTACGCAGCCCGACTCGGGCCGCTTCGACGCCTCGAAGAAGACGTCCCCATCCGCCCCGGGGAGGCCCGCAGCCACACCGTCGTCGTCGGCCCCGGCTGTGCGGCCTGGGTGGCGGTCGGCGCGCCCGAGAACCTCGACCTGGATCTCTACCTCGCGCGCGACGGCGAGCTCATCGACCGCGACGTCCAGGTACGACGCAGCGGGGCGGTCGCGGCGTGCGCGACCGAGGCGACGCCGCTGGTGCTCACCGCGAAGTCGTACGGGGAAGGGCGCTACACCCTCGCCACCGGCGCCACGCAGCACGCGGACCTCGTCGCGCTCCGTGGGGCGCTCGCGGTGGGTGACACGACGTGGCTCGCCGAAGAGTCGGTCACGATCGCTCAGGGAGAGACGGTGCGCATGAACGTCCCCGCCGACGTCGACCCCGCTCGCGTGGTGCTGATCGGCGGAGAGGGCGTGCTCGACGTCGACGCGTTCCTCCGCGCGGAGGACGATGCGCTGGTCGCGTCCGACACCGGCCCCGCGCCATGGGCGGTGGTCGAGCGACGCTCGAGCGGGGTCGCGCTCGACGTCGTCGCATATCGCGGCGAAGGCACGGTGGTGGTGCGGTGGCTCGGTCCTCCCGGCTCGTGAAGGGGCTGCCGACGGGTCGGGCGCGAGCGCTCGTCTGGGGGCTGCTCGTGGTCGCGAGCCCGACGGCCGCCGACGATCAGCCCGGCCAGGACGCGCGCGCCGCCCCGTCCGATCCGCACGTCGAGAGCACGGCCGAGCCCCACGTCGCCGATGCCGACGCGTGCCCGGCCCCGTGGGCGGGTCTCGACGTTCGGCGCACGGAGCGGGTGCTCGTGGTTCCCCACGAGCCTTGGGTCGGTGCGCTGGACGGGTCGGGCTGCGTCGGGGTGGTGGTGGTCCCCGCGCAGCCGGTCGAGCTGCAGGTGAAGCTTCTCGCACGCGACGGGCGCACCTGGCACGAGGCGTCTGCTCGCCCGCTCGCGTTCGTGCGGGGATGCGGTGAAGGGCCGCGGGTGGTGATCGAGGCTGCGCGAAGCGTGGCGGTGACGGTGGTAGAGCTTCGAGATCCTCCCCCGGAGCTCGCAGACGCCGCGTGTCGCGCCCGGAGACCCGGCGTGGAGAGCCGACCACCGCGCCTCGGGCCCGAGCCGCCATCGCAACCGCGGATCCTTCCGCCCGTGCACGCTCCGTGGACCCCCGACACGGAGCTCGTTCTGGAGCTCCCGCGCCGTGTGGATCTCGGGGCGCGCGAGGGGTGCGTCCGGATCGACGTCGCGGGCGCGGTGCACGGCGGTCGGGTGGTGATCGGAGGTCGTCCCTTCGCGCTCTGGAGCGCGCCGTACGGGGCGTGGGCCGCGGTGTGCGCGGACGGAACGAGCGTGCTCGAGCTCGAAGGCGAAGGACCCGCCGCCGTACGCGTCTCTCGCGCCGGATCCTCGACTTGGATCGTGGGAGGCGCGGAATCGACGGGCCTGCGGTCCGTCGCGCGCGGTTCGGCGACCGAGGCGCCGCCCGCTCAAGCTCATCTGCGTGCGGGCGAGACCCTGCGTTGGCCTGCGCGGGAGCTGGAGGGCTGTCGGCGCGGGATCGCGGTCGGCGCGGACGAGGCGAGTGAGGCACGCTTCGAGCTCCGCGCGCTCGGAGTCGACGATGTGCTGGTCGGGCGTGGCCGCGGAGGTCCCGGGCGAGCCGCGTGGGTGGACGCCTGCGCCGCCGTGCGCACGTGGGAGCTGGTGCAGCTCGGGCCCGGAGGTCGGATCGTGGTCGAGGAGGCGTCGTGGTGAGTCGACGTGGTCGATTCCATTCAGCGATCGCGTTCGTGTTGGGTTGTGGCGGCGCGACGGCACCCGTTCCTTCGACGATCGTCGAAGCCCCTGCGGTCTCGCAGGCGCCGCCGGCGTGGGCGCCGCGCGAAGGCGTGATCGCGTTCGGGGTCGAGGTCCTGGTGGAGCGCACGGGGCTCACGCTCCGCCTCGAGTCGAGCCGCTCCGAATGCCGCGCGCTCGCGGTGCGGAGCCACGGTGGGCTTCGCGATCTCGACGTGACCCTCTACGACGCGAACGGTTCGCTGTTGGCCGCCGACGACGCGCCCGACGCGCACGCGCTCGCGCAGGTTTGCGGCGCTGCACCCGCGTTTGCGCGAATCGAGGCGCGCGCAGGCGCGGGCGAGCTCTCGTGGGTCGACTTCGTGGGCGACGCGGCGCCAGTCCGGGTCGAGCTCGGCATCGCGGGCGGACGGGCGCAGGTCGATCGCTGGAGCTCCCTGGACGCGACGCTGCGCGCGCGAGGGTTCTCGCTGCGCGCCACGCGTGACGCGACGCGGATCGACGCTGGTGCGCCGTGGGTCGCGCCCTTCGTGGTCGCCCCCGCGCGCTGCGCGACGCTGGCCGTGCAGGCGGAGGGGAACGTGCGGCTGCGGCTGCGCTTCGCGGAGCGTACGATCGAGGCTGAGCCTGGTTCGAGCGCGCAGGTGCAGGTCTGTCATCGCGCCTCGGACGGGCGGGGGCGCCTGGAGGTGGAGGCGGACGCGTCGACCCCGCTCTGGATCGCGACGTGGGAGGGGCGCGAAGCCGACGTCGGAGGCGACGAAGCGCTCTGGCTCGGCGCGCAGCGACCGGCACGTTGACGGAGCGCGAAGGGCCCACTCGCGCGGGCCCTTCGGGGTGTCGCTGCGGCGGCTCCGATCTCAGGCGTCACGCCGCTCGTCGCCCACGTTCGCGAGCGGACGGCGCGAGCGCACGGGCGTCACGAGCGGAGCGGAGCCACCGAGCGACGCACGCAGCAGGATGGTCTCGCAGAGCGAGTCGAAGTCCATGCCGGCGCCGCGCGCGATCATCGGGAGCAGCGAGGTCTCCGTCATGCCGGGCAGCGTGTTCACCTCGAGCACGTACTCGTTCTCGCCCTCGGTGACGAGGAAGTCGACCCGCACCGCGCCCGTGGTGCCGAGGCACTTGGCTGCGCGCTCCGCGATGTTCAGCACGCCCTTGTAACGGGTGGGCGGCAGGCGCGCGGGCAGGTGGTACTCGCTCTGACCCTTCTGGTACTTCGACTGGTAGTCGTAGAAGCGGCCCTTGGGGACGATCTCGAGCGCGCCGAGGGCGCGGCCGTCGAGCACCGCGACGGTGACCTCGCGGCCCGGCACGAAGCGCTCGACCAAGATCGAGGAGTCGAATGCGGCCGCTTCGGCGCAGCGCTCGCGGAGCTCCGCGAGATCGTTGGCGCGACCGCTGCCCACGCTGGAGCCCGCCCGCCGCGGCTTCACGAACGCGGGGAAGCCGAAGGAGCCGTGGGTCGACTCGAGGTCGTCGAGCTCCGACGCGTCGAACGCGTAGTAGGGCGGGGTCGGCACGTTGTGGAGGCGGAACATCTCCTTCGACTTGAGCTTGTCGAAGGCGAGCGCGCTCGCGAGCACGCCGCTGCCGGTGTACGGGATGCCCATGAGCTCGAGCAGGCCCTGGACGCAGCCGTCCTCGCCGTAGGGGCCGTGCAGCGCGAGGAACGCGACGTCGATCGGATCGCGCCGCAGCACCTGGTCGATGTCGCGGTCCACGAGGATCTCGCGCGCGTCGTACCCGAGGCGACGCAGCGCACCGCAGATCGCTTCCCCGGTGCGGAGCGAGACGTCACGCTCCGGGCCGAGACCACCCAACAAGACTCCGATGCGCTTGTCCTTCATGTCCTGCTCCTTCTTGGCGGGCCATCCCACG
>JALOQC010000253.1 GCA_025453555.1 Myxococcota bacterium
GCGGGCGCCGCGCGCTCGGGTACACGCTGCGCCGGAAACCCGGCTCGTAGTGGTGATCGCCACGCAGACGCTGTCGCTTCACCGGCTCGTCGTCCTCGTGCGCCTCGTCGAGCACCACGATCGGCGCCGCCTCCGCGCGGCTCGCCTCTTCCCAGCCGAGCCACTCCACGAGGTCGTCCACGATCGCCGCCGCCGCGTCCGGCTTCCCGCGTCGACGCGCCGCCGCCGCCATCGCGCGCCGCGCGCCTTCGTCCGCGAGCAGACCACCGAGCGCCTCGACGAGGCTCTCCGGCGTGAGCTGGTCCTGCGCGATCGCGAGCGCGGCGCCCGCGTCCACGAGCACCTTCGCGTTCTTCGTCTGGTGATCGTCGGCCGCGAACGGATACGGCACGAGGATCGACGGTCGCCCGATCGCCTGCAGTGGTGATCGTCGGCCGCGAAGGGATACGGCACGAGGATCGACGGCCGCCCGATCGCCTGCAGCTCGGCGAGCGTCGTCGCGCCCGCGCGCGCGATCACGACCGCCGCGCTCGCGTAGGCCTGCGCCATGTCGTCGATGAACGAGACCACGTCCGCTTCGAGGCCGAGCGCCGCGTAACGCTCGACCACCTCGTCGCGCATCGCCGCGCCCGTCTGGTGCACCACGCGCAGGCCGAGTCGCTTCAGCTCCGGCGCGAGCTTCGCGAGCCCCGCCGGCACCGTCTCGTTCAGCGCCTTCGCGCCCTGCGATCCACCGATCACCAAGATGCGCGACGCACGCGACTCGAAGCCTTCCGGATCCGCGCTCGCGCGCTTCGCCCACGCGGCGAGCTCCGCGCGCACCGGGTTGCCGACCACGCGTGCCTTCTTGCCGAACGTGCCACGCGTCTCTTCGAACGAGAGGTACGCGCGCCCCACCACCTTCGCGAGCATCTTGTTCGTCAGCCCGAGGTGCGCGTTCTGCTCGAGCAACGCGGTCGGCGTCCCCATCGCCGCCGCCGCCGCGAGCACCGGACCCGAAGCGTAGCCGCCCACGCCGACCACGAGATCGGCGCGATGCTGCCGCACCACGTTCGCCGCGCGGCTCATCGCCCCGGGCAGCTTGCCGAGGCTCTCGATCAGCCCACCGACGCTGCGCCCCTTGAGCGGCGTGACGTCGAGCAGCTCCAGGGCGTCGCCGCGCTCCGGGATCACGCGCGCTTCGATGCCACGCGCGGTGCCCACGAAGAGCACGTCGACGTCGAGCCGACGACGCAGCTCCTCGACGAGCGCGATGCCCGGAAAGAGGTGGCCGCCCGTACCACCGCCCGCCACGAGGATTCGCCTGCTCATGCCGTCCCTCCCGCTCGTCGACCGCGTCGACGACGTTCGCCCCACCGCTCGCACCGAACCCGTTCGCCCACTCACCGTCACGAGGCACCTCCCGCGCGGATCGCCAATCCGCCCTCGAGGGCCCCTTCGGCGGCGTCGCCACGCCGCACGTTCCGTCGCGTCGCCCCGCGACGGAGAACCTCTGGCTCGCGCTCGCCCTCGTCGTCCGCTTCGGGCGCGTCGAGCTCCTCACGTGCGCGCGACACGTTGAGGAGGATGCCGACCGCCGCGCAGTTCACGAGGAGCGCGGAGCCGCCGTAGCTGATGAAGGGCAACACCAGGCCCTTGGTGGGCAACATGCCCATCGCGACCGACAGGTTCGTGAACGCCTGCGCGCCGACGAAGAAGGTGATGCCGATCGCGATGTAGGTGCCGTACTCGTCCGGCGCGCGCATCGCGGCGCGGAGACCGCGCACGACCACGAGCGAGAACGCAGCGACCAGACAGAGCATGCCGACGAAGCCGAGCTCTTCGCCGACGATCGCGCTGATGAAGTCGGTGTGCGCCTCCGGCAGGTAGAGCAGCTTCTGCTTGCTGTCGCCGAGGCCGACGCCCGTCGCGCCGCCCGCGCCGAAGCTCATGAGCGACTCCGCGATCTGGTAGCCGATGCCGTAGCGGTGCTCGAAGGGCTCGAGGAACGCCTGGATGCGCCGCATGCGGTACGGGCTCATCGCGACGAGCAGGTAGATCACGGGCGCCGCGATGAGCAGTCCGCCGAGCAAGTACCCGAGCCGCGCACCCGCCGCGAAGAGCAGCACGAAGGTGAGCAGACCGATCATCACGGCGCTGCCGAAGTCGGGCTGCTTGAGGCAGAGCAACATCAAGAAGCCCGCGACCAGGATGTGCGGCAGGAAGCCGACCTGGAAGCTGCGGATCTTCTCCGTCTTCTTCGAGAGCGAGTACGCGAGCCAGAGGATGACGGCGACCTTCGCGGCCTCCGCGGGCTGCACGTTGATCGGGCCGAGCTGGATCCAGCGCGCGGCACCACCGGCGCTGCGGCCGAGGCCGAGCACGACCACGAAGAGCAGGATCACTGCGCCGCCGAGGATTGGGTACGTGAGCGGCCGGAAGCGGTGGTAGTCGAAGCGGGCCATCGCGAGCATCAGCCCGAGCCCGAGCACCGCGAAGATCCCTTGGCGCGCGAGGAAGTAGAAGGGCGTGCCGTAGCGCTCGTCCGCGAACATCGAGCTCGCGGAGAAGACCATCACGACGCCGAAGCCCACGAGCGCGACGATGGCCGCAGTGAGCACCGGATCCGCGGGCCCGACCACCTTCGGGATCGACGTGGCGGTGTCGCGCCGAAGCAGACTGCGCAGAAGGCCCATCAGGCCACCTCCGGCAGCGCGAGCACCGCGCGTTGGAAACGTTCGCCACGCTCGGCGTACGAGCGGAACATGTCGAAGCTCGAGCACGCGGGCGCGAGCACCACCGCGTCGCCCGGCTTCGCGAGCGCGGCCGCGCGCACCACCGCGTCGTCGAAGTCGTTCGCGCGCTCGAAGGGCACGTCGTCGAGCGCGGCTTCGATCAGCGGCGCCGCTTCGCCGAGCGTGACCACCGTGCGCCCGACCGCGCGAAGCGCGTCGACCATCGGCGCGTACGAACCGCCCTTGTCCTTGCCGCCCGCGAGGAGCACGACCTTGCCGGTGAAGTTCGGATCGGTGCGGAAGCCGTCCAGCGCCGCGACGGTGGCGCCGACGTTGGTGGCCTTCGAGTCGTCGTAGAAGCGCACGCCGCCGCGCTCGCGCACGAAGAACATGCGGTGCGGCAGACCGGCGAAGGTGCGCAGCGTCTGCACGATCGCGTCCTGCCCGATGCCCGCGAGGCGCGCCGCGAGCATCGCCGACGCTGCGTTCGCGAGGTTGTGACCGCCGCGGATCTTCAGCTCCGCGATGGGGAAACTCAGGCCGGACTTCTGATCCACGAGCGCGTCGCCCACCACGCAGACCTCGGGCTTCGGATTCTCGTCGCCGCTCGTGAAGCCCGCGTAGCGGTGCACCTTCGCGGCGCCCGCGCGCGCGAGCGACGCGCAGACTTCGTCGCCCGCCGGCACGATCGCGTGGTCTTCTTTGCGCTGCCCGTGGAAGATGCGCGCCTTCGCGGCCGCGTACTCCGCCATGCCCGGATATCGATCGAGGTGGTCCTCGGTGATGTTGAGCAGCAGCGCGACGTTCGCGCGGAACGTGTCGACGCGTTCGAGCTGGAACGACGAGAGCTCCACCACCACGAAGCCGTCCGGCCCCGCCGCCTCGGTGCCGACGACGTCGACGAAGGGGATACCGAGGTTGCCGCCGACGAAGGTCGGACGACCGGACTTCGCCGCCATCGCGCCGATCAGGCTCGTGACCGTGCTCTTGCCGTTGGTGCCGGTGATTCCCACGACCGTGCAGCCGGAGAGGAACCGCGCGGCCAGCTCGATCTCGCTCCACACCGGCACTCCGGCCGCATCCGCCGCATCGAGGGCGGGCAGCGGCGGCACGCCGGGCGAAAGCACGATCGCGTCCACGCTCGTGAAGAGCGCCGCGTCGTGGTGACCGAGCTGCGCATCCGCCCCGAGCGCGACGAGCGGCTCGAGCCCCTCCACGTCGGTGCGCCGATCGTTGAGCACCACGCGCGCGCCCTGCCGCATCAGCAGACGCGCGGCCGCGATGCCGCTCTTGCCGAGGCCGACCACGAGAATGCGTTTGCCGCTCATTCCCCCCGAGGGGCTGTCGCCAGCCCCTCCCCCATGCGGCGTGAAGCCGCCTGGGCCCCCCTCCCACGAGCCTTCGCTCGCTGCGCTCGCTGCGCGCCGTCCAGTAGGGCGGCTTGCAGAATCGGCAGTTACGTTTTCGTTGAGGTCCATGCGATCAACGCAGCTTCAGCGTCGCGAGGGTCGCGACGGCCAACATGATGGAGACGATCCAGAACCGCACGATCACCTTCGGTTCCGGCCAGCCCTTCTTCTCGAAATGATGATGAATCGGCGCCATCAAGAAGACACGCTTCTTGCCCTTGGTCGCCTTGAAGACGCCCACCTGAATCATCACGGAGAGCGCCTCGACCACGAAGATCCCACCGAGCAGCAGGCTCGTGAGCTCGTTCTTCGTGACCACCGCGAGCGCGCCGATCCCGCCGCCGAGCGCGAGCGATCCGACGTCGCCCATGAAGACGGTCGCGGGGTACGTGTTGAACCAGAGGAAGCCGAAGCCGACTCCGATGACGGAAGCGCAATAGATAGCCAGCTCGGAGCTGCTGTCGAGGTACGGAATGTACAGATACTCGGCGACCGAGACCTTGAAGAGAACCGCACCACCGAGATACGCGAGGATCGCGTAGGTGCCGGCGTTGATCATCACGGGGCCGATGGCCAGACCGTCGAGACCGTCCGTGAGGTTCACCGCGTTGGAGGTGCCCACGATCACGAAGCTCGCGAAGATCACGTAGAGCCACTTCGGGAGCACCAGCGGCTCCTGCCCGAGCTCCGCGAGGCGCTCGTTGGAGAGGAACTTCACGAAGGGCACGTGCAGCCGATCGCGGATCGCGATCCAGTCGGGGGGCAGCCCCTCTTCGGCGTAGAAGAGCCACGCGCAGAGCGCCCCCGCGACCGCGAACTGGAAGAGCAGCTTGTAGCGTCCCGCCAGGCCGCCCGTGCTCTTCTTGCGGACCTTCGCCGCGTCGTCGATGTAGCCGACCACGCCGTACGACGCGGTGATCGCGGTGACCACCCAGACCATCGGGTTCTTCGGATCCGCCCAGAGCACCGTGGAGAGCACGAGCGCGAGCAGCATCAGCGAGCCGCCCATGGTCGGGGTGCCGGCCTTGCTCCAATGCGACTGCGGGCCTTCCTTGCGCACCACCTGGCCGACCTGCTTCTTCTGCAGCGCGCGGATGAACCAGGGGTAGAGCCCGAAGGTCAGGAACATCGCCGTGAGCGTCGCGGCGAGCACCCGGAAGGGCACGTAACGCAGGACGTTCAAGAAACGGAAGTCGTCCGTCAGCGGGTAGAGGAGGTAGTAGATCACGCGCCCCCCTCGTCGTCCGCATCCGCCGCGGCTCGGTCGGACGCGGCGGGGTCATCCGCCGCTCGCTCGGACGCGGCGGGGTCATCCGCCGCGAGCGCCTGCACCACCCGCTCGAGCGCCATCGAGCGCGAGCCCTTCACGAGCACCACGTCGTCCTCTCCGATCACGCCGGCCTCGCCGAGCGCTTCGAGCACCTCGATCGCCGCGTCTGCGTCGGGCTCCGCGCGACCGATCGCGGCCATCTCCGGCCCCACGAAGATGACGCGCGCCATCGACTCCGCCGCCGCGCGCACCTCCGCGTGTTTCTCTCGCGAGAGCGCGCCGAGCTCCTTCATGTCGCCGAGCACCGCGATCAGCCGACCGCCGCGCGCGTCCGCCACCGTCTGCGCGGTGCGGAGCGCGAGCAGAGTCGAGCTCGGGTTCGCGTTGTAGGTGTCGTCGAGCACGAGCACGCCGTCCGCGCTCTCGATCGGCCGCATTCGTCCGTCGACCGGCGCGAGCGCCTCCATGCCCTCGATCGCGTCCTCGAGCGGCAGCTCCAGTGCGTCCACGATCGCGAGCGCCGCCGCGCCGTTCAGGGCGGCCGCCTCGCCGACGAGCTGCAGGCGCGCCTCGACCCGTTCGCCGCGCACGTCCCACGTCACGTGCGTGCGCGCGCCGTCCATCGCCCACGACACCACGCGCACCTCGCAGCCCTCGGCGCGCCCGTACCGCACCGCGCCTTCCACGCGACGCAGCCGCACGTCGTCGCCGTTGACGATCGCGATCCCGCCCGCACGCCGCGTCGAGAAGAGCGACGTCTTCTCCACGAAGACGTCCTCTTCGGTGCCGATGCCTTCGGTGTGCGCGGCCGCCACGAGCGTCACCACCGCGACGTCGGACTCGCCCATCGCGCCGAGCGTCGCGATCTCGCCGCGCGCGTTGGTGCCCATCTCGATCACCGCGAAGCGCTGCGCTTCGAGGGTGAAGAGCGTCATCGGCACGCCGACGAGGTTGTTCAGGTTGCCCACCGTGCCCGCCGGCGCGTGCGAGGCGAGCGCGGCGAGCGTGAGCTCCTTGGTCGACGTCTTCCCGGCCGAGCCGGTGATCGCGACGAGGCGACGGCTCGAATCCGCGCTCCGCCAACGGCGCGCGTGGTGCGTGCCGAGCGCGCCGAGCGCACCGAGGGTGTCGGGCACCACCACCGCGCTCGCGCCGCTCGGGAGCACCGACGCGTCGGACACCAGGAACGCGCCCGCCTTCGAGCTCGGCACGAAGCGATGCGCGTCGAGCCGCGCGCCGACGAGCGCCACGAAGAGCTCGTCCTCGCCGACCGCGCGCGAGTCCGTGCTCACGCCGACCGTGATCCGCGCGGAATCGCCGATCACGGTGCCGCCGGTGATCGACGCGATCTCGCCGAGCGAGAAGCGCGCTTGGTTCTTCGGGATCGGCGTCGCCATCAGCGCCCCTCCCCCGCCGCGACGATCGTCGCGATCACTTCCGCCGCGACCTCGCGATCGTCGAAGTGGCGCTTCGTCGTCCCGACGATTTGGTAGTCCTCGTGCCCCTTGCCCGCGAGGAGCACCGTGTCGCCCGTACGCGCAGCGCGGAGCGCGATCCCGATCGCGCGCTCGCGATCGATCTCGACCACGAAGCCGTCCGCGTCGTCGCCTTCGAGCGTGGTGCGCTCGAGCTTCCCGCCCGCGCGCACGCCCGGCACGATCGCCTCGACGATCGCCGCCGGATCTTCGGTACGCGGGTTGTCGCTCGTGACCACCACGAGATCCGCGCCCTCCGCCGCCGCGCGCCCCATCAGCGGCCGCTTGCCGGCGTCGCGATCGCCGCCGCAGCCGAAGACCACGATCAAACGTCCTTCGGTGATCGGCCGCAGCGCATCGAGCACGTTCGCGAGCGCGTCCGGCGTGTGCGCGTAGTCGACGAGCACCGTCACGCCGCGCGGATCCGCGACCCGCTCGAGCCGCCCCGGCGCGCCCTTCGCAGCACCGAGCGCCTGCGCCGCATCCGTCGCGGGCACCCCGAGCGCCACGAGGCATCCGAGCGCCATCATCAGGTTCTCGAGGTTGTGTCGCCCGACGTGCGCCCCCCGGAGCACGACCTCCCCCGTCGGCGTCGCGATTCGGGCCTCGATCCCGCGTGAATCGAACGCCGCGGCGCGGACCCGAAGGGTCGCGCTCGGCGCCGCTCCCACCGTCACCACGTCGAGCCCCGCCTCCACCAGACGCGTCGCGAGCGACGCCCCGAAGGGATCGCCGACGTGAATCACCGAACGCTTCGGGCGATGCGTGAGGAAGAGCTTCGCCTTCGCTTCGCCGTACGCCTCCATCGTGCCGTGGAAGTCGAGGTGATCCTGGGTGAGGTTCGTGAACGCGCCGACCGCGAAACGTGTGCCCGCGGTGCGCTCCTGCGCGAGCGCGTGGCTCGAGACCTCCATCACGAGGTGGCTCGCGCCTTCGTCCACCGCGGCCTTCGCGAAGCGCGCGAGATCGTCCGCCTCCGGCGTGGTGAAGCTCGACGCCGTCGCGACCGCACCCGCGCGCGAGGCGACCGTGCCGAGCAGCGCGGGTCGATGACCGAGCGCGGTGAGCGCCTCGTCGATCAAGAACGTGGTCGTCGTCTTGCCGTTGGTGCCGGTCACGCCGACCACCGCGAGCTTCGTCGTCGGATCGCCCGCGAGCGCGTGCGCGACCGGACCGAGCGCCGAACGCACCGAAGGCACCACCAGCGTCGGCAGCTCGGTCGGGCGCTCCGCCAGCACCGCCGCCGCCCCCCGCGCGCGCACGTCGGGCACGAAGCGCGTCGCGTCGACGTTCGCGCCCACGATCGCGGCGAAGAGATCGCCCTCCCCCACGCGGCGCGAGTCGCGGTGCACGTCGCGCACGTCGACGTCGTCGCCCACGAGCGATCCACCGACCACGCTTCGAAGCTCGGAGAGCCTCACGGGGCCACCTCCGCAGTCGTCGCGTCGGCGCCTTCCGCGCTCGCGAGCACCGGCGCCGCCGTCACGTCGGCTGCCGCAATCGCAGGGCGCAACACGAGGTGCACGCTCTCGCCACGCGGCATCACGCTGCCCGGGCTCGGGAGCTGCTCGGCGACGATGCCGTTGCCCTCGAAGGTCGCGAGCAAGCCGAGCTCCGAAAGCGTCACCAGCGCCGCGCGCGCGCTCTTGCCGAGCAGCGAAGGCACCGCGGCCTCGCCTTCGGTCGCCGCGCTCGCGGGCGTGATCGCGGGCGTCGCCTCCGCACGCGCGCGCCCCTGCTCGCGGTCGATCCGCCGCGCGATCCGACGACGCCGCGTCTGTTCGCGCGCGTGCTCCGCGAGCGCTTCGCCGCCGGTCGACGCCGGCACCCCGAGGTGCCGCAGCGCCTGCTCACCCACGCGCCGGAACACGGGCCCCGCGACCACGCCGCCGTAGTGCGCGATCACCGGCTCGTCGATCACCACGCTGATCACGAGGCGCGGCCGATCCGCCGGCACGTAGCCCACGAAGCTCGCCACCCAACGATCGCGCGCGTAGCCGCCGCCGACGTAGTCCGCCTTCTGCGCGGTGCCGGTCTTGCCCGCCACGAGGTAGCCGTCGATCGCGGCTTCCGTCGCGGTGCCGCCCGGACCGGTGACCGCCGTGAGCATGTCGGACACCAGCCGCGCGGTTCGTTCGGAGACCACACGACGCCGCGCCTCCGGCCGATGCTCTTCGAGCACCTCACCGCGCGCGCTCGTGATGCGCCGCACCAGCGTCGGCTTCACCAGCACACCGCCGTTCGCGAGCGCGCCCATCGCGGACGCGAGCTGCACGCTCGTCACGCTCACGCCCTGACCGAACGAGATCGTCGCCGCGTCCATCTCGTACCAGCGGCGGAAGTGACGCAGCGAGCCGCTCACCTCGCCCGGCAGCGGAAGCCCCGTGGTCTCGCCGAAGCCGAACGCGCGAAACGCCCGGTAGAGCCCCTCGCGCCCGAGCGTCCCGCCGATCTTCGCAGTGCCGATGTTCGACGAGTACGCGAGGATTTGCGCCGGCGTGAGCTGCTCGTGCGGCGTGGTGTCGTGGATGACGTACTCGTCCACCTGCATCGCGCCGCCTTCGCAGTCGATCGACTGCTCGGGCCGGATGGTTCCGGAGCTCAGCGCGGCCGCGACGGTGAAGGGCTTCACGGTCGAGCCCGGCTCGAACCGATCGGTGACCGCGCGGTTGCGGCGATGCGACGCGGGGTACTGACCCGGCGCGTTCGGATCGAAGGTGGGGTAGTCCGCGATCGCGAGGATCTCGCCGGTGCGCGGATCCATCACCACCACGCTGCCCGCCTT
>JALOQC010000254.1 GCA_025453555.1 Myxococcota bacterium
CACGCGTGGCTCAATCCGCGTCGCTTCGTGGCAGCAGGGCCCGACCTGACGTGGCTCGAGGAGCCGCACGGCCGCGAGCGGCTGGAGGGGGCGCCGATCTTCGGGTGATTCGAAGCGGGCTCGTTCGAGACGCGAGCCGACGAAGCCCACGAAGCGGAACCACGTGAGCCGATCGGGCCGCCCCGAGCGCGGACGACGTGCCCACGCGCTCGTCGGTGTGGATATGCTCGGCGCCGAGGAGATTCATGGCTCGGACGCCCCTCTTTCGTCTTCTTCGCACCGGCCTGGCCCGCGCGGCGGCTTCCTCGAACGGCACGCCGAACGGCACACTCGAAGCCACGCCGAACGTCACCACCTCGGCGGGGCGCATCGGACGCCGCGCGCTGCTTCGCACGGGAGCGATCGGTGGCGCCGGCCTCGCGCTCGGCTGCCGACCCAACGTGTCGACGCGCGATGCACGCGACGAGGGGTCGGCCGTGGTGGTGGTCGGTGCTGGCCTCGCGGGCCTGACCTGCGCGCATCAGCTTCGGCGCGCGGGCGTTCGGGCCACGGTCTACGAGGCGCAGGAGCGCGTCGGCGGGCGTGTGTTCTCCGGACGTGGGCTCTTCGCGGGCGACCTCGTCTGCGAGCTCGGTGCGGAGCTCGTCAACAGCGATCACGTCGTCATGCGCGGGCTCTGCCGCGAGCTCGGCCTCGCGCTCGAGGACTACTGCGACGACGCGATCGCGACGAAGGAGATCTTCCACGTCGGCGGAGCGCGCTACACCGCAGAGAGCGCGGACGAGGCCTTCCGCCATCTCGCCGCCGCGTTGGAGCGTGAGCGCGCGCGTCTCGGAGGCTTCGACCTCTCGTACCGAACTGCCACTCCCGAGGCGGCCGCGATCGATCGCCTGTCGATCGCCGAGTGGCTCGACGCGGCGGAGGTCACGGGGTGGTTCCGCACCGTGGTCGACGTCGCGTTCACCACCGAGCTCGGGCGTGAGTGCGACGCGCAGTCGGCGTTCAATCTGCTCTACCTCTACGAGCCCTTGCTGGAGGAGGGCCGGCACTACGCGCCCGTCGGCGGGAGCGACGAGCGCTTCCACGTGCACGGCGGCAACGACCTCGTCGCGACGCGGCTCGCGGCGGGCCTCGACGGTCAGCTCGAGCTCGGCGCGCGGCTCGAGGCGCTGAGCGGCGGCGACGGCGATTACACGCTGACGTTCCGACGCGGCGCGGGCGCCTTCGAGGTCCGCGCGAGCCACGTCGTGCTCGCGGTGCCGTTCACGACGCTGCGGGAGGTCGATCTGCGCGTCGAGCTGCCGGCACCGAAGCGACGCGCGATCGCGGAGCTCGCGTACGGGACGAACACGAAGCTGATGATGGGCTTCCGCGAGCGACCGTGGCGCACCACGCATGGCTCGAACGGCGTCGTGGTCTCGGATCTGCCGTTCCAGACGAGCTGGGAGGGGAGCCGACTGCAGTCGACGTCTTTGGAGAGGGACCCGAGCGAACGTGCGGCGACCGAACCAAGCAGTGACGCGGGCTTCCTCGTCGCGTTCACGGGAGGCCGCGTCGGCGAAGCGCTCACGCGTGAACGTTCGGGCGAGGCGCTCGTGGGCTTCGTCGCCGCCCTCGACACCGTGTTCCCCGGCGTCGCGGCGGCGCGTGACGAGCACCACGCGACGTTTCACTGGCCGGGCTTCGCGTGGGCGAAGGGCAGCTACGCGTGCTTCGCGCCGGGTCAGTTCGCGGCGTTCCACGGCGCGGAGGCGGAGCCGGTCGGACGGCTCTTCTTCGCCGGCGAGCACACCTCGAGCGACTTCCAAGGCTTCATGGAGGGCGCCGCCGAGTCCGGCGTGCGGGCGGCGAACGAGGTCGCCGAAGCGTTGGGTCGGTCCGCGATCGTGAGCCCCGCGATCGACGACACCGCGGGCTGCACGGCATGACCGATCGCGCGAGGTGACGCGCGGCGTCGACGTGAGGTCGCGTCACCACGTGCACACGACGACGTCCGGTCGGGCACACGACGACGTGAGGTCGCGTCGGGGTGTGCGTGACGACGTGAGATCGCGTCACGACGGGGCAGCCCACGACGCGTGAGCGGATTGCGTGGAGACCCGCGCTTCAGGCGGTCGCGCGGGCGCCGTTCGACTTCGCGCTCACTGCGCGATCGTTCACGAGCCCGAGCGCTTCGAGCGGATCGCCGCTCCAGAGACGACCCTGGAGCATGTGCCCGTACATCTTGAAGTCGCTGAAGAGCGACCAGAGCGGGTAGCCGAAGGTCGCGGGCTTGTTCTTCTCCACGAGGAAGTGTCCCGCCCACGCCCAGCCGTACGCCCACACGACACCCGCGGTGAAGATCGGCGACACCATCGAGGGCAGCGCGACCATGCCGAGCACGTGCGGGAGCGAAGGCTTCTGGCCTTCCTTCTTCATGCCGTCCTTGAAGATCGCCGCGAAGCCGAGCGACGCGAGCGAGAAGCCGATCGGGTTGATCGCCGCGGTCGCGACGCAGCTCGCGAGGAAGCCGCTGGTGCCGACGAAGTGCATCCGTCGCGAGATCGGATCGCGGTGCTCCGAGAGGTAGTGCGGCCAAAACTCTTCGTAGGTGGCGATGCGCTCGTTCTGCATGGTCGGCGAAGGATAGACGATGCGAGCAGGGTTCGTCGCGCGGAGCCCGTCGAACCGTCTTCGTCCTCACGCTCGTCGTCGTCGACCGCGTCTCCATCGACGTCGCTCACGACCCGTTCGACACCTCGGCTGCGCCCAAAGCGAAGCGGGCGACTCCGAAGAGCCGCCCGAATCACACGATCTTCGCGCGGTTCACGCGCGGTGGATCACTCGGCCGGAACGGGGAACGCCGTCCAGCCCTCGAGCCAGTTCGCACCGCCCGGCGCGAACGCGCCGACGTAGTTCGCCGCCTCGAAGATGCCACCGCTCGGAACCGTCGCCGCCATCATCGCGGCCGGCGAGCCCGCCGGGGGCACGAAGCTCGGCGCCGTGACGCTCGTCGCCGCCGCGGGCAGCATCGGGTCGGTGCCGAAGCGGTTCATGCTCGCCCAGTCCGCCGTGAGCGTGACGGCGTCACCCTCGGTCGGCGAGATGCGCACGTAGCTGGGCATGCCGCTGCGCTCGACGCAGCCGTTCACGATGGAGTTGCGGACGACGAGGTTGCCCGCGTTCGCGTTGCGCACGGTCTCCGAGGTCTCGATCTCGAGGCAGTCACCCATGCCGAAGTTCGACACGATCGCGTTGCCCAGCGTGCCGAAGGTGCCACGGCGGAGGCGCATGCCCTCCTGGCCCATCTGGCCACCGCCGACGATGGTGAGGTTGTAGACGCGCGGGTTCGAGCGCGGCGTCGCCGTCTCGTTGCCCTCGAGACCGTCGGCCTCGATGCCCTTGTCGCCCACGCCCGGGCCCTGCTGGATCACGATGAACTGCGCGTCGCCGACCCAGCCCTGGTCCCAGTCGAGTCCGTCGTCGCCGGTCTGCGTCACGATCGCGTGCTTGATGCTCGCGGTGCCACCGAAGAACTCGATGCCGTCGTCGCTGCCGCCGTGCGTCTGGATGTACTCGAGCGTGGTGCCGGTGCCGCAGCCACCGAGCGTGAGGCTGTTGAGCTCGTTGTCGGTGCCGAAGACGAAGCCGGCCCACTCGATGCGGACGTAGCGGAGGGTGCCGCAGTCGTGCGCGGCGTCGGTGCCGCCGTACTGACCGCGCTCTTCGCCGGGATCGAGGCCTTCGATGTTGTTCGTGCCGCCGGGGACGTTGATCGGCGCCTCACCGAGGAGCACGACGCCGCCCCACTGACCGGGCGCGCGCGAGCCTTCCGGCATCGCGCTCGTGAAGACGATCGGGTTCTCCGCGGTGCCCTCGGCTTCGAGGCGGCCGCTCGTCGTGATGATGAGCGCGTTCGCGCCGCCCATGCCGCGGATCTCGGTGCCCGCTTCGATCGTGAGGACGGAGTCCTGCACGTAGATCGGCGCGGTGAGGATGTACGTGTTGCACGCGAGCCACGTGGTGTCGCTCGTGATGTCGGCGCTCACCATGATGGTCTCACCCTCGCACGGCGTGCCGCTGTCCACGGTCCCGCCGCCGTCGCCGGCGTCGCCCTCGGGCATGCCCGTGTCGGTGCCGCCGCCGTCCGTCTCGGTGCCGCTGTCGCGACCGGCGTCCACGCCCGGATCCACGTCGTCGTCGCCGCAGCCGACCATCCCGGCGAGCGCCAGGGTGACGCCCAACAGCGTCCACTTACGAATCGAAGTCATCATGATGGTGTTCCTCGTGCGAAGCGGACGGCCACGCGTCCACCGTTCAGATGGGCGGAGGAATGCCCGTCGCGTGCTCCCATCTCGCGTCACCACCGCAACGAGCGTGTGACATGACCCCGGTCGCTCACCGACGCGCAGTGAGCACGGCATCGTCGATCGCGAACGACGCTTTTCGCTGACGTCGACGAGCGAAAACGCCAAGAGATCGTGAGACCCGCGCTCGTTCGACCTCCCGCGCGAGGGTGCACGATCCCGTCACGACGTCGCCGCGATCGACACGCGGGAGCGTCACGACGTCGCCGCGATTGACAGACGCTGGCTCAACCGAGCTCTCACGGGCTCGCGCTTCGCCACGGTCCGCATCATCCGACGTGGTCAGTGCGTCCAGCTCAGGCTCAAGCCCACCGACACGCCGGGATCGTACGAGCGCATCACGACGGTGCGGCCGGTGTAGCGCTCGGTGCGGTTGAGCAGGTTCTTCACCGACAGCCCGAGCGACATCCCTTCGCGCAGCGCGAGGCGGCCTTGCAGATCGAGCTGATGGAAGGGCTGGTGGTACATGTCCGGCTGGCCGTTCGCGCCGACCTCTTCGATCGCGGGCCCGAAGACCAGGTAGTAGAGGAAGAGCGAGCCGCGGTCGTTCTGGTAGCCGATGGAGGCGTTCGCGACCCAGGGCGACTGGAACGCGAGCGGCCGTTTGCTGTTCGTGGCGACGTTGGCGAGCGCATCCGTCAGCTCGACCTGCGAACGAACGAGCGTGAGGTTCGCGCCCGCCGAGAAGCCACGGAGGCTCTCGTGGATTCGCTCGAGCGAGAGGCGGCCTTCGAGCTCGAGCCCGAAGTTCGTCGCCGACCCGACGTTTCGGTACGAGAACGTGCGGTTGTTGTCGAGGATCACGAGCTCGATCGGGTCTTCGAAGAGCTTGGTGAACGCAGTGGCGGAGATCACCTCGGTGGCGCCCGGGAACCACTCCCAACGAAGGTCCACGTGCTGGATGCGCGTCCGCTTCAGGCTCGGGTCACCGAACTCGTTTCGGTTCGCAACGAAGTTCGGCAAGAGGATCGGCGCGAGCTCACGCGGCGTGGGACGCGCGACCGTGACCGCGTAGGCAGCGCGCAAGAACATCTGCTCCGCGAGCTCCACGCGGGCGCTCGCGACGGGGAGCACGTCGATGTCCATGCGATTGACGGTGATCGCCTCGAGCTGCTCCGGGCTCAGCTGCATGTCTCCGAACGCGCTACCGGGCACGAGCTGCTGTCGGAACGCTTCGACGCGCGCACCCGCGAAGATGCGCAAGCGCGCGTGCGGCGCGAACTGCGTCGCGAGGTACGTCGCGAAGAGATCCTCGCTCGACTCGAACCCGTCGCTCGCGCCCGTGACCTCGCGAAGCAGCCAGGTCGCGCGGTAGTTATCGTTTCGAAAGAGCTCGTCGGGTGGACGCAGCGCGAGCTCGGGAGCGGTGACGGCGCTCGGCGCGCGGTATTGGAAACGACGAATGTCGAACGTGCGGTCCGACAGGTGAGTCGCCAGGCCCGCTTGGACCTTGAAGACGTCCGCCTGCCGCCAGTCCCAGGTCAAATCGACGCCCGCGCCGAAGTCGCGCTGGTCGAGGTTCATGAAGAGGCGCTGACCGTCGTCGGTGAGGTTCGGCTGCCAGTTGTAACGACGATCGGTCCCCCACGGGTTCGTCGGCCAAACCTCACCCGTCCCCTGGTCGTTCGGGCGATAACGGAAGTCTCGCGTGTCGGGCTCCGTTCGGTCGGCCGCCGAAGTCTCCGCGTGCCAAGTCAGGCGCGCGTTGCCGAGAAAGTGACGACCGCGGAGCTGATGAAAACGAATCTGCCGCTCCACGAACTGGAATCGACCGCGCATCGACTCCGAGACGTTGTCGAGGCTCTCGATGATCCCGCGATCGATCGCGGCGTAGTCTTGCCCGATCTGATTGAAGATCGTGTCGAAGAGAAACTCGTGGTTCTCTCCGAGCTCGAGGCTCACCGCACCGAGCGCGTAGAGCTGCGCTTCTTGTTCGTACGACTCGCGTCGCAGGTCGTTCAACGGGGAGACCCGGGTGCCCTCTGCGTCCTCGAGCCGCACCGTCCGGATCGCGCCTTCGCGCCGCTGACGGTTGAGGCGGTAGCCACCGGCGACGAGCACGCCGAGGGTCCGATCGCGACGGAAGCGGAAGCGATTGCCGACGCTGAGCGTGACTTTGTCGAAGGGCATGAGCCCGATGCGACGACGCTGAACCCGGAAGTCGTCGTTGAACGCGGTGGTCGCGGCGTCGATCTCTTCGCGATCCGGGAAGCCCGAGAGGTCGAGGCGGCGATCGCGCACCTCGTCGGGGAGCGCGCGCGTGCCGTCGTCGAACCCCAAGAGATCGCGGCTCCCTCCGCGATAGACCGGTCCCTGCTGCCAGGTCGTCTCGCTGTTGTATTGCGCGCCGATCGACGCCCGAATCTGGAGCTCGTCCGGCGGCTCGAGCGAGAGGAGCTGGAGCGCACCACCTCCGAATGCCCCCGGAAGATCCGGCAGATAGCTCTTGAGGATCGCGAGGCTGGAGAGGATGTCGGTGGGGAACAGATCGACCTGAACTCCCGCGGTGTAGGGATCGAGCTGCGGGACCATCGCGCCGTTGAGCGTCACGCCCACGTAGCGACCCCCGAGACCGCGCACGTACACGTAGCGGCCGCCGACGACGGTGACCGCGACCACGCGCCGTGCCGCGCTCGCGGCGGAGCTGTCGCCCGCGCGCCGGATCTCCTCCGAGCTGACCGCGTCGCGCACCGCGGCGCTGCGCTGGCGCACCTGGAGCTGCGTCGCCGCGGTGTTGGTGTCGGCGCGGTAGGTGGTGACCACCGCCTCGCCCATCGTGCTCGTGTCCATGCGGAGCTCGAGGTCGGGCAGGTAGGTGATCTCGCCCTCGCGCACCTCGACGCCCGCGAGGCGCGCGGGGGCGTAGAAGTCGGTCGCGATGCGGAGGGTGTAGAAGCCGGGCTCGAGGCGGAGCTGGAAGCGGCCCTCTTCGGTGGTCGCGATCGTGCGCTCGAGCTCGCTCGGGCCTTCGAGCACCTTCACGAGCACGCCGCCCATCGGCGCGCCGCCCGCTTCGCCGTCGAGCACGCGGCCGGTCACGCCGGTGTCGCCTGCTTCGAGCGCGTCGCCGAGATCGGCGGGCGTCGCTGCGTCGCCGAGCGGGGCGCCTTCGACGGCACCTTCCACCGGGCCTTCGACGGGTCCTTCGAGCGGGCCTTCGAGGGGGCCCTCGAGCGGACCCTCTTGGGGCTGCGCGCGCGCGACGCCCCCGAGGCTCGCGAGGCTCGTGAGGCCCGTGAGCGCGAGGCTGGCGAGGAGGGTGGCGGTGCGACGCATGAGGCTCGGCCTGGCGGCTCGCTTCCCGCGAGCGTTCCTCGCGCGAGCCGTGCTGGAGAGTGGGTTCGAGAGTCGGCGCTCGGCGCGGTGCGATCCGCGCGCGTCACCGAGCGATCAGCGCGGGAGCGCCTTGGTCATGACGGCGATGGTGGTCGCGCCGCCTTCCTTGGAGAGATCCATCGCTTCGGCGGCGCGCTCGAAGGGCACGTCGTCGTGGGCGTCGAAGAAGATCTTTCGTTCGCCGCGCGCGGCGAGGACGCGGGTGAGGCGCTCGGGGAACCGTTCGTCGGGCACCACGTCGCGGTTGATCCGGATTTGACCTTCCGCGTTGACGCTGACCACGAGCGGCTGCGAAGGATCGATGGCTTCCGCCGGCAGATCCTCGGGCTCGTTCGGGATGTGGATCCAGAGCTGTTTGAACATCGCCGGGGTGATCACCATGAAGATGATCAAGAGAACGAGCACCACGTCGACGAGCGGCGTGACGTTCATCTCCGGCGTGTGACGCCCCTTCTTCTTCGGGCCGGCGCTGACGTCCATTCCCATGGCATCACCTCGAAGCGACGGCCGTTGCGCCGTTGGTCGCGCTGGGCGGCACCGCGGCGAGCGTATCGGGCTCGCTCTGCGCGTCCGGGTTGGCGTTGGTCCGCAGCATCACGCCGGGGAATCCGATGTCTTGCGCGATCTTGAAGAGCGATCGCACGCGGCCGTAGGGGACCTGACGGTCGGCGCGCAGGATGATCTTTCGCTCCGGCTGCGCGGCGTGCGCCTGATCGAGCACCGCGTGGAAACGTTCGTCGTCGAGGCGCTCGGCCTCGAAGAACATGCGGCCGTCGCGTCCGAGGCTGAGCGTGAAGGGCTCCTCGTCCTCCGGATCGTCCTCGCCATGCTCGATGGTCGGCAGCTCGACCGACGCGCCCGGATCCGAGTTCGGGAGCACGACCATGAAGATGATCAGCAGCACGAGGACGATGTCGACGAGCGGCGTGACGTTCATCGCCGGTCTCGCGCGCCCTCCCTTGCTGTTCTTCGACAGGCCCATCGTGGTTCTCGTTCGTGCTCGTGCTCTTGCGTGGTCCGCGTCGATCGTTCAGGCGACCGCGGTGCGCTGGGTGCTCGCGGGGGCCGCGACGTCGTGGTGCGCCTCGCCGCCGAAGAGCTTCGGCGCCTCGACGTGCACGTCCGCGCCGTTGAGGCGATCGACGAGCTCGCTCTTGGCGTTCGCGAGGCCCGCTTCGTAGAGCGAGATCTTGTTGGAGAGCCAGTTGAACGCGAGCACGACCGGGATCGCGACCACGAGGCCGAGACCGGTGACCACGAGCGCCTCGCCGATCTGACCGCCGATGGTCGCGATGCCGCCGCCGCCTTCGGCCGCGATCTTCTGGAAGGTGAAGAGGATGCCGATGACGGTGCCGAGCAGCCCGACGAAGGGCGCGGTGGAGCCGGTCGAGGCGAGGATGTTCATGCCGCGGTTGAGGCTCGCGCTCACGTGCTCGCCCTGACGCTCGAGCGCGCGCTCCGTGAGGTGCGTCGCCTTGTCGGCGTCGTGGCCCTCCGCGCGGCGATCGAGGTAGGTCCGGATGCCCGTGTACATGTAGCTCGCGAGGTGGCTGCCGCGCGTCTCGGACGCGATCTTCAGCGCGGCCTCGAAGTCACCCGCTTCGAGCTTCGCGTCGACGTTCTTGGCGAACTCGCGGCTCTTCCGGTTCGAGAGGAAGAGCAGGAGCACACGATCGATCACGACCGCGACGCTCAGCAGCGCCTGGATCGTCAGGACCGCGACGACGGCGAGGACGGCGGGGGGCGCGTG
>JALOQC010000255.1 GCA_025453555.1 Myxococcota bacterium
TCGCGCTCTCCGTCGGCGGCGTCCACGCGCTCAGCCACATCACGGGCGGCGGCCTCCCGGGCAACCTCCCCCGCGTGCTGCCCGCCTCGCTCGGCGCCGTGATCGACGGCCGCTGGCCCGAGCCCGCGGTCTTCGATCTCGTGCGCCGCGCGGGCCGCGTCGAAGAAGCCGAGATGCGCCGCACCTTCAACCTCGGCGTCGGCCTCGTGCTCGTCGCCGCCGCCGACCGCGCCGCCTCGCTGCAGAGCGCGCTCGAGCAAGCCGGTGAGCGTGTGTTCCGCATCGGCCGCGTCGTGCCCTCGCGCGCGAGCGATCCCGAGGACTACGAAGCGCGCGTGACGTACGAGGCGTGATGCGCGTCGTCGGTCGAGGGAGCAACCTCGGCGCGCTCTGGGAAGCCATCGACGCGGGCCGTTGTGCGGCCGAGGTCGTGGCCGTGATCGCCGATCGCGACGCGCCCGCGCTCGAACGTTCGCGAGCTCGGGGCGTGCCCTCGGAGCTCGTGGCCCTCCGTCGCGGCGAGGATCGCGAGGCGTGGAACCACACGTTGGCCGAGCGCGTCGCTGCGCACGCTCCGGATCTGATCGTGCTCGCGGGCTTCATGCGGGTGCTCGGCGCGCCCTTCGTCCGCCGCTTCCCGTCGCGCATCGTCAACGTGCACCCCGCGCTGCTTCCGTCGTTCCCCGGCGCGCACGGGCCCGCGGACGCCATCGCCGCGGGCGTGCGCATCAGCGGCTGCACCGTCCACCTCGTCGACGAAGGCGTCGACACCGGACCCATCCTCGCGCAGGCCGCCGTGCCCGTGCACCCGAACGACGACGCCGCGAGCCTGCACGCGCGCATCCAACGCGCCGAGCACCGCCTGCTGCCTGCCGTGGTCGACGCGTTCGCGCGTGGCGTGCTGGTCGGCGCCACGTGGCGTGACGTACCCCGCGACGACACGTCGTCGCTCTTCGCACCCCTCCTCCTCGAGCCGCTCGCCGACCCGAGCCTCGGCGCGACGCGCGCGTGACCCACAGCTCTTACGACGTCGTCCTGCTCGGGCTCTCGCTCGAGCCTCTCTTCGCGGCCGCGTTGCTCGGCAAGCGCGGCTTCCGCGTGCTCGTGCTCGGACAGGGCGAGCTCCCCCCTTCGTACACCCTCGCCGGCCGTCGCCTCCCGCGCTTCCCCTTCACCTTCGACGCCGCGCACAGCCCGGTCGCGCGCCGCATCCTCTCCGAGATCGCGCTCAGCCAGCTCTTTCGCCGCCGCAGCGTCGCGTACGACCCCGCGCTCCAGGTCGTGCTGCCGCGCCATCGCTTCGATCTCGCGCTCGACGAGCCGAGCCTCGAGCGCGAGATCGCGCGCGAGCTGCCGACCGTGCGCCGCGCGGTGGAGGACTTCCACCGCCAGCTCGCGCGCCACGGCGAGCGCATCGACGCGTTCCTCGAGCGCGACCTCGTGTGGCCGGCGGAGGGTTTCTTCGAGCGCCGCGAGCTCCAGCGCGCGCTCGCGACCCTCCCCTTCGATCGCGACGGGTCCGCCCCCGATCCGCTCGCCGAGCTCCCCGAGCGCAACGCGTTCCGCCTCGTCTACGACGCGCCGAGCCGCGCCTTCGCCGGCGTCGATCCCTCGCAGCTCTCTCCCTTCGCGATCGAGCGCCTCTACGCGGCCTGGCTGCGCGGCTCCGTGAAGCTCGAAGGCGGCTACGACTGGCTCCACCGAACCCTGATCGAGCGCGTACGCACCCACGGCGGCGAGGTGCGACCGACCGAGCGCGCCGAGCGCCTCCTCGTGCGTCGCGGCGTCGCCGAGGGCGTGAAGCTCACCACCGGCGAGGACATCGGCGCGGGCTTCGTCGTACACGGCGGCGACGTCGGCGCGCTCCTGCGCCTTCTGCCCGATCGTGCGGCCTTCGATCCGCTCTTCGAGCGCGTCGGCGAGCCGAGCCCACGCTTCTTCCGCTACACGCTGCACATTCTCCTCCGCAGCGAGGGCGTCCCCGAGGGCATGGCGCGCGACGTGTTGTTCGTACGCGATCCGAGCCGCCCGCGCGTGGGCGAGAACTTCCTCCGCGTGGAGCTCGACGACGGCTGGGGCCGCGGCTCACGCGTCGATGCGGTCCCGCCTGGCCTCGCACGTTTGACCGTCGAGGCGCTCCTCCCCCGCCGCGGCGTCGAGGAGGTGCCTGGCTACGTCGCGAGCCAACGCGAGCGCATGCTGGCCACCCTCGGCGAGCTCGTGCCCTTCCTCGGCGCGCACACCGAGCTCGTCGACTCCCCGCACGATGGGCGCGACGCTCAAGATCTCTCGACCGGCGCGCTCCTCCCCTCCGATGAGCCGTGGTCGCGCGGCCCGCGCACCATGCGCCCCGTGTACGGCTACCCCGTGCGCGGGTTGCTCGGCGTCGGCGGGCTTCCCGTGCGCACCCCCGTCCGCCGCCTCCTCCTCTGCGGCCCCCACAACCTCCCCGGCCTCGGCCTCGAAGGGGGCCTCGTCGCCGCCTGGTCCGCCGCGCGCGTCGTCACCCGCAACGACCGCCGCCGCGAGTGGATGCGCCGCGGTCTGTGGACCCGCATGGAGATCTGAGCCCTCGCAGGGGCCCCACTCGGGCTTCGCCCGATGGGGGGAGGGGCGCCGGAACGCCCCTCCCAAGAACTCAGCGCGGCCGACGCTCGCCCGACTGCACGTTGACGTTCTGCTCGATCATCGTCTGCAGCTCCGCCGGCTCCAGCGAGCGCGCCATCGCCTCGTCGAGCGAGACGTGGCCCGCGCGGTAGAGCTTGTAGAGCGCCTGGTTCATCGTCTGCATGCCCGACGCGCCCTGACCGGTCTGCATGATGCCGTAGATCTGATGGACCTTGTTCTCGCGAATCAGATTTCGAATCGCGTAGTTCGGAATCATGATCTCCGCCGCCAGACTCCGTCCCGGACCGTCCGGACGCGGAAGCAACATCTGCGTCACGACACCCTGCAGAACGAACGAGAGCTGCGCGCGGATCTGCGGTTGTTGGTGCGGCGGGAACACGTCGATCACGCGGTTGATCGACTGCACGGCGCTGTTGGTGTGGAGCGTCGCGAACACGAGGTGACCCGTCTCGCTGATGGTCATCGCGGCCTCGATGGTCTCGAGGTCGCGCATCTCACCGACGAGCACGACGTCGGGATCCTGACGGAGCACGTACTTGAGCGCGCCCTTGAAGGTGTTCGTGTCCGCGCCGATCTCGCGCTGGTTCACGACACAGAGCTTGTTCATGTGCAGATACTCGATCGGATCTTCGACCGTCATGATGTGCTCACGACGCTCGGAATTGATCTTGTCGATCATCGCCGCGAGGGTGGTCGACTTTCCGGATCCGGTCGGCCCAGTCACGAGCACGAGCCCGCGCGGAAGATCGCAGAGCTCCTTGATCACCTGCGGCAACCCGAGATCGTCGAGCGAACGAATCTTGAAAGGGATCGCGCGAAACGCACCCGCGATCGCGCCGCGCTGCATGAACACGTTCGCGCGAAATCGCGAGAGCCCCTTCACCCCGAAGGAGAAGTCGAGCTCGTTGTTCTTCTCGAACTTGATCTTCTGCTCTTCGGTCATGACCTCGTAGCACAGGAACTTCGTCTCCACGGGTCCGAGCGGCGGCGTGCGCAGCGGCGTCAGGCTCCCGTCGATGCGGAGCTGCGGCGGCGTGCCGGTGGTGATGTGCAAGTCGGACGCGCCTTGCTGGATCATCACCTGAAGGAGCTGGCGGAGGCTGATGCGGGGCCCTTCGTCGGGAGACTGCATCCCGAGAGAGTAACCCGGAGCACACCGCGCTCGTGCGTCGGTTTTGCCGGACGCACACGGACCGCCATCACGCGCCGGTCGCCCGGCGGCGCAGGTGGTTGCTTCACTCGAGCGCGACGCGCACGCGGGCCTCGCCGTCGACCGGCACCACCACCCGCACCGTCCGCGGGCGTCCCGAGGCGGGCACGATCCGCAGCGTGGTCGCGCCGGCGGGGAGCTCGAACCGACCCGGCGTGACCCCGAGCTTGCGGCCTCCCACGAAGACCTCGCCCCATCCCCCGCTGGCGGTCACCGCCACCGCACCCCGCCCCACTGGCCGCGCTGCGCGCCCCGTGCGAACGGTGCGTGGTCGTTCCCGACGTTCGGTCGGCGCCTCGTCTGCGACCGACGCATCTTCCGACGCGACGTTCGAGCTCGGCGCGGCCGTTCCGCTCGCGTGCGCCGCCACGTCGCTCGGACTCGGCGCGCTCGTGACGCTCGCTCGGCCCACGTCGGGCGTGACCTCGGTCGTCACCGGCGCCGCAGCGGTCGGCGACGCCGTCCACCGTCCGAGCGCGAACACCGCGATGGCGAGGATCCCCAACGTCACGCCGCCCAAGAGAAAGCGCGGCTTCGCACGCGACCTCACGCCGGGCTCCGGCTCCACGATCGGCGCGTCGAAGGCCGAGAGATCGAGCCCCACCGGCAGCACTGGCGTCGACGGGCTCGCGGAGCGCTCCTCGGTCGTGACCTCGACGGACACGACCTCGACCGACTCCCGCGCTGCCGGCGCATCGAAGACTGGAGCAGGCAACGGAATGGTCGCGTCGGGATCCGACTCGTCTGCCGCCGCGCCCGCCACCGGCGCCAGCCTCCGCTCGCTCACCTCCGTGGAGTCGGGCTCGAGCGACGTCACGAGCGAGGTCGCGAAACCCGCTTCCTCCGCGAGCGCCCAGAGCTGCCGGTACCGAGTGCGCGTGCGCTCGGGCAAGAGCGCATGCAAGTACGACCCGACCTCGTGCACGCCCATCGGCACCCGCAACCGACGCAGCTCTTCTTCGAGCACCAACGCGAGCTCGAGCGCGCTCGACGGCCGCTCCTCGATCTCGCGCGACAAGCAGCGATGCACCGTCTGTGCGAGGCGCGGCGACACCCACGGCGCCTTCTCGCGGAGCTGCGGGATCGGATCGCGCACGATCGCGTCCACGAGGGCGACCTCGTCCTTCTGCGCGAAGAGCCGCCGCTTCGCGAGCATCTCCCACAGCACCACCCCGAGCGACCAAAGATCCGCGCGACGATCGAGCGTGCGCCCGCGGAGCTGCTCCGGCGCCGCGAACGGCACGTGCCCCTTGAACACCCCGTGCTGCGTGGTGTGGAGCTTCCGCGCCGCCTTCGCGATCCCGAAGTCCACCACCTTCACGTGCCCGGTGAAGAGCACGAAGAGGTTCGCGGGCGCGACGTCACGATGCACGATCTCCAGCGGCCGCCCGCGCGTGTCGAGCGCCTCGTGCGCCGCGTGCAGCCCGTGCGCGGCGTCCGCCATCACGCGCAGCACGAACGCGACGTCCTCCGGCTTCGGCGCGCCGTGCACGCGGCCGTACGCGCGACGTACCTCCGAGAGCGGCTCGCCGAGCAAGTAGTCCATCGCGAGGAAGTAGTTCCCCTCCTCGGCGCGCCCGAAGTCGAGCGGCGCGCAGACGTTCGGATGATCGATCGCCGACGCGACGCGCGCCTCGTCGAGGAACATCGCGACGAGCTCCGGCTCGCTCGCGAGGTGATCGTGGATGCGCTTGATCGCGACGAAGCGCCCGAAGCCCGCCGCGCCTTCGAGCCGCGCGAGATACACCGTCGCGAAGCCACCCGCGCCGAGCTTCGCGAGCACGCGGTACCGACCGATGTGCTCGGGCGCGCCCGCCCGCAGCGCGCCGAGCTCCGGCAGCTCCGCTCGATCTTCGAGGAGCGTCTCGTCCTCGACCTCGCGCTCGGCCGACTCCGCGCTCATGGCTGCGGCCCCACCAGCACCGCGCCGCCCTCGTCGTTTCGCAACGCGAACGAGAGCCCGACCCCGACCGCCATCGCGACCACCACCACGACGCTCACCGCGATGAGCGATCGACGCACACGACGGTTCGCACCCTCCGGCTCCGGCGAAACCTCCGAGAGCACCGCTCCGCTCGTCACCTCCGCCGCGTGCCGCCGCTCGGCGAGCACGATCCCGCCAGGGCCGATCGCGGCCACCGTCAGCTCGAAGCTCCCACCCCGCGCAGTCGTCATGCGAACGCGCAGCCCCTCGTCGTCGACGCGCGAGCCACCGCCCGACAGACCCACGCGATAGCTCCGAACGAGCCCCTCGAGGTCGTTCGCGATCACCACCCCGACCACGTCCCCGCCTTCGCGTCGCAGCTCGAAACGCGCGTCGAAAGGCTCCACGAGCCCACGGAGCGCGTCCCAACGCTCGCGCACCGCGGGCGGCGTCTCCGGCGGCAGCGTCCGATGCGGCTCGAGCACCGCGAGCTGGCGAAGCGTGCGTTCCAGCTCGTCCGCGTCCTGCACCGCGAAGACCGCGAGCGCGCGCAGCTCGAGACCCGCCACCACCACGTCCCACTCCAACCGACGCGCAGCGAGCAGCGCGTCGACCGCCTCCCGCGCGTCGTCGAAGCGCGCGTCGTCGTACGCCTCTCGTGCGCTACGCAACGAGGGGGCCTGCGCGGCGGTCGACGCAGCGAAGCCGTTCGCGAGCCAAAGGCTCACGACGAGCCCGCCCGACACCCGGCAGCCCGCACGCACCCGCGAAGGATGAACGAGCGTGAGCGCGGTCACAAGCTCGTGGCGATCCAGCGGTTCGAGTGGAGCGTCCGGTTCGCATCGATCCCCCCAAGCGAAAGAGCCACCCCGAAGGATGGCTCTCTCGACGATCGAAGGTCGCGGAGTCGCGGAGTCGTTCCGCAGCGCTCAGCGGCAGATGGCGTTCACGCAGCGTTCGCCCGCGTCGCAGTCGGCCGCCGACTCACACTCGGGGTTCGACTCCGCGGTCGTGTAGCAGAGCATCGCGGTGCACACCGTGAGGCTCACGTCCGTCATCATGCACTCGGTCGCGGTGCCGCTCGTGCAAGGCGTGCGGCACGCGCCGTCGATGCACCGGCTGCCCGCGGCACAATCGCTGTCGTTCGAGCAGAAGGGATCACGCTGCCAACGCGGCCGGCAGAAGCCGTCGGCGTCGCAGTAGTCGTTGGCGTTCTCGCAGCCGGTCGCGCGGCAGTCCTGCAGGCAGCGCCCGTCCACGCAGCGCTCACCGCTCGAGCACTGCGAGGAGGTCGTGCACTCGCCCGGGTTCGGCACACAGAACCCGCCGTCGCAGACCGTGCCCGAGCCGCAATCCGCGTTGCTCCCGCAGATGTTCACGCAGCCGCCGTTCACGCACGCACGGCCCGGGCCGCACTCGTACTCGAACTGGCAGGTGTCAGCCGGCGCGCGGCACGAACCCTCGATGCAGAGTTGGCCCGCCTCGCACTCGGCGTCGTTCGAGCAGCCACCCGGGATCGGGTCGACGCACACGCCGCGGAAGTCACAGACCTGACCGCCGGTGCAGTCCGAATCCATCGTGCACTCGGTGCCGGGCGCGCAGGTGCCATCGACGCACTCTTCGCCCGCGTCGCAGTCACCGTCGACCACGCACATGCCGGGCGGCGGCTCTTCCGGCTCGCAGCGGAAGTCGACGCAGATCTCGCCGCGGTCGCACTCCGAGTCGTCGAAGCAGGTGTCGTCGTCGTCGCAACGACCACGGTCGCACGTGAGGCCGGGATCGCAGTCCCAGTCCCCATCGCAGAAGCACCCGCGACCTCCGTCGCAGCCCGGATCGACGAAGTCGTCGTCGGTCCAAACGGGACAGCCGCCCAGGAACTCGGTGACCTTCGGGCGAGCGGTGTGGACCGGGGTGCCGACACGCTCACGCGAAACCCACTTTGCGATCATCGTGCCACGCCCGAACGCTCCGAAAAACCTCGACTTCGCGCCCACCTGCGTGAACGGACCCGGTCAGCCCGGCGCGATCTCTTCTCGGATCGTGTACGTCCGTTCACGTGGGGCCGTGGCTCGCGACGGCGCACGACCCTGCCCTCACGTGGACGGGTCACGTCCCACCGCGTCGTCGGCCACGAAGGTCTCCGCGAACGCGCCCAGCTTCCGAAGCGCCTCGTAGAGCACGATGGCCGCCGCATTCGACAGGTTCAGACTCCGCACCGCGCCCATCGTCGGGATCGTCCAGATCCGGTCCGGGTACCGCGCGAGGATCGAGGGATCGAGACCGACCGACTCCTTGCCGAAGACGAGCGCGTCCCCCGGACGCACGTCCATCTCGAGGTAGCTCGGGTGCGCCCCTGCCGCGAAGAGGTGCAAGCGTGCACCCGGATGCTTCGCCTCGAAGTCGTCGAGCGTGTCGTGGGTGTGGAGGTCGACCAGCGGCCAGTAGTCGAGCCCCGCGCGTCGCACCGCGTGCTCGTCGATGCGGAACCCGAGCTTGCCCACGAGGTGCAGCGCGCTCTGAGTCGCGGCGCAGGTGCGCGCGATCGAGCCGGTGTTCGGTGGGATCTCGGGCTCCACCAGCACCACCCGCAGCGGCGAGGACAACGGACGAGCGCGGAGCTTCGGACCACGAGGCATCGCGCGGTTGTGTCGACGCGCGGCGCGCCAGGCAAGCTCCCCCTCCGAGGGTCTGTCGCCAGACCCTCCCCACGAGGCGCGCCCTCCGGTCGGGCGTAACCGGCCGTCCGCACCGCGCCTTCAGCACCTCGCGACGTGCGATGTCCCTGTGATAGCGTCCCGCCCGTGCGACGACTCCGTATCGCCGTCTGCCTCGCGACCCTCGCGTGGGCCGCTCCTGCCGCCGCCGACGAGATGGACCTCGCGCTCGGGCGCCTCCGCATCGCGAACGCGGACGGCAGCTTCTCACCCGACCAAGAGGCGTGGCGCTGGCTCGTCGGCCAGGTCGGCTCGTCGATGACCCCGCAGCTCACGACCCCCGCGTCGTCGCTCGGCACACGAGGCTTCGAGCTCCGCCTCGAGACCTCGATCACTCCGCTCGACGATCCGAGCGACTGCGACTCCTCGACCGGCGAGCGCTGCTACTGGCGCCGCGGCACGGAAGGCGACGGCGCGAGCGTGCCGGGGACCGGCAACCGGTTCGTCTCGAACAACCACATCCTCACCCGCCTCACGCTCCGCAAAGGCCTCCCCTACGGCGTCGAGCTCGCGGCCTCCGCGGGTCGCCTCGCCCGCACCGAGACGTGGATCTGGGGCGGCGAGGTGAAGATCTCGCTCCTCGAAGGCTTCCGCGAAGGCTGGCCCGCGCTCATTCCCGACGTCGCGGTGCGAGGCTCGGTCGCCACCATGACGGGCGAGAGCGAGCTCTCGTTGACCGTGGCCTCGCTCGATCTGCTCGTCTCCAAGGATCTCGTCGCGGGGCGCACGCTCACGATCACACCGCTCTTCGGCGTCCAGCTCTCGTGGATCTTCGCCGACAGCGAGGTCGTCGATCTCACCCCCGAGCGCGACGCCTGGTCGGAGTGCGTCGCGATCCCCGGCACCCCCTTCGTGCCCGATCCGAGCAACCCCAACAGCAACCTCGCGACGAGCTCGCCCGCCTGCACCGGCGACATCACCGAGTATCGGAACGTCACGCAGTTCGAGCGCATCCGCGCGTTCCGGCCCCGCATGGCCCTCGGGTTCCAGATTCGTTACCGCCCGCTCGTGGTGGGCGCGACGATGCATTGGGATCTGAAGACGCCCGAGTCGGCCGACGCCGCGGCGGGTGCGCTGGGCGCACCGCGCCAGTGGAACGTGGCCCTCTCGGCCGGCCTCCGGTACTGAGCGATGTCGAGCGTGCCCGCGACGCGTCCTCTGATCCTGCTCTGCAACGACGACGGGTACGACGCCGCGGGCCTCGTCGCGCTCCGCATCGCGCTGCGCACCTTCGCGGACGTCGTGACGGTGGCGCCCCACACGGAGCAGAGCGCGCAGAGCCACGCCATCTCGCTCCATCGACCACTGCGCCATCACCGCATCGACGACGACGTGCACGCGATCGACGGCACACCCGTCGACTGCATCTACGTCGGGCTCTTCGGGAACCTGCTCCCACGACGCCCGGATCTCTGCGCGAGCGGGATCAACCTCGGCCCGAACCTCGCGGGCGACGTCGTCTACTCCGGCACCGTGGCCGCCGCGCGCGAAGCCGCCCTGCGCGGCGTGCGCTCGATCGCGTTCAGCCAGCTCGGCCCCTGCACGCCGAGCGCGCTCGCGGAGTCCTCACGCATCGCGGCTCGCCTGTGTCGTCGCGCGCTCGCGACCACGGCCCCGAGCACCACGCAGATCCCGCTGCTCAACGTGAACTTCCCGATCGGGCCCGCGAAGGGCGTGCGCACCACCCGGCTCGGCGTGCGCCACTACAGCGAAGGCGTCGACGTGCGCGACGATCCGCGCGGACGCGCGTACTACTGGATCGGCGGCCCCGGCGGCCCACGCCACGACTTCGTCGAAGGCTCCGACACCGAAGCCGTCGACGAAGGCTACGTGAGCGTCACGCCGCTGCGCATCGACGCCACGTTCCCCGAGCACCTGGCGTTCGCGGCCAACGTCGCCGCGAGCGAAGAGGAAGCATGACCGACCCCCGCATCGAGCTGATGAAGTCGCAGATCCGCGACGTGCCCGACTTCCCCAAGCCCGGCATCCTCTTCAAGGACATCACGCCGCTGCTCGCGCACCCTGCCGCGTTCGACGCGTGCCTCGAGCTGCTCGCCGAGCGCGTCCACGATCTCGACGCCAACGCGATCGTCGGCATGGAGTCACGCGGCTTCATCTTCGGAGCCGCGCTCGCTGCGCGCCTGAAGCTCCCGTTCGTGCCGGCGCGCAAGCCCGGCAAGCTCCCCGCGAAGAAGGTGCGCGTGGAGTACGCGCTCGAGTACGGCACCGACGCGCTCGAGATGCACGAAGGCTCGTTCGCGGACGACGCGCGCGTGCTCATCGTCGACGACCTCGTCGCGACGGGCGGCACCGCGAAGGCGACCGCGGAGCTCGTCGAGAAGGTCGGCGGCAAAGTGGCTGGCTTCGCGTTCGTGATCGAGCTCGGCTTCCTCGAGGGCGCGCGGCGCCTCGCCCCGCACCCGGTGCACTCGATCCTGCGCATTTAGCTGGTCGGCTGCGCCGACCTCCTTAAGGAGTGCTCAAGATTCGCCTCGTCGGACCCGCGACCACCGCTCGGTGGCCAACGCGAAGGAGAATCCCATGTCCGAGTCGAGCTCCGAACACTCCGGTCTCCACGACCTCCGAGCGCTCGCGGCCCGCGTGGCAACGACGCACGCGACCGCCTCGGCGACCGCAGACCGCGTCTCGTTCCCCGTCCTCCTGGCGCCAGTCGGCAGCGAGCTCACGCTCGGTACGCAGCCCATGCAGAGCCCGACGAACGCGCCACGCGCACGTCGTCCCCTCGGGCTCGCCGCTCGCGTCGCCCTCGCGACCTCGGTCTTCGCCCTCTCCGCGCTCGCGTTCGCCATGGCGCCGCGCGGCACCACGTCCCTCCCACCGCTCGCCGCCGACGACGCGAAGCAGAAGGCACCTGCCCTCGTCACCGATCTCGGCGCGCACCAGCCGCCCGCCACCCCGGAGCCCCTCCCGGAGGTCGCCCCCGCCTCGGCTCCTGTGCCCACGACGAGCGCGCCCGACGTGCGACCGACGGAGCGCCGGACGCGCGTCCCGAGCGCACCGCGCCGAGCCGCGCCGGTCGTCGCAGCAACCGAGACCACTCCGAACGCCTCCGCGCGCGAACGCAGCGAGCTCGATCGTCTGCTCGACGAAGCCCTCGGAGGCCGCGCCTCCACCAGCACGACCCAGGCGCTCCCCGCGCGCCCCGACGCCCGCGCGCTCACCACGACGTTGCGAGGCCTCGAAGCCCGCATCGCTCGCTGCGCGCCCGACGACGCCGGCACCGCGACCGCGCGCCTCGTGATCGACGGAGCCACGGGCCGCGTCCGCGACGTGAGCTGGGTCGGTGCGACGCCCGCCAGCCACACCTGCATCGAGGGCGTGCTCGACGACGTGGAGGTGCCGCGCTTCGAGCAGAGCTCGTTCGCGATCTCCTTCCCGTACCGACTCGGCCTCTGACCTTCGCCTCGGCACGCGGCCGGAGCGATGGGTCGCATCACACGACGAGCCCTTCGACCCTCTCGGTCCGGGGGCTCGGTCGTTCCGCTCGGCGTGCTCGAGACGAGGGCACGCCCCGTCGCGAGCGCCTCGCAGACGTCGCGGCCGATCCGAGCTCACCCCCGCAGGTGCTCGGGGCGCAGCTCCTCGAGCGAGCGCAACACCACGTCCGCGATCACGAAGCGCGGATCGTCGCGCTCCGGCACCGCGACGCAGCGCATCCGCGCGGCCTTCGCGGCGAGGCAGCCGTTGAGCGAGTCCTCGAACACCACACATTCCGTCGGTTCCACGCCGAGCTCGTCGGCGGTTCGCAGGAACACCGCCGGATGTGGCTTGCCGAAGCGCTCGTGCTCCGCGCTCACCACGCGCTCGAAGAGCCCGCGCAGCCCGAGGCCTTCGAGCCCCGCGTCGAGCAGCCGCGACGGCGACGAGGACGCGACCGCGAGCCGCAGCCCGGTCGCGCGACACGTCTGCACCGCATGCTGAACCCCCGGCTTCGCTTCCGGCGCCTCGCGCAGCCCGCGCACCATCGCGTCGACGATCCGCGCCACCACCACCTCCGGCTCCGGCGTGGTCCACGGCCGCTCTCGGCTCCAGTGCGCGACCACCTCGTCGATGCGCAGGCCCGTGGTGGCCTCGCACTCCGCCTCCGTCACGTCGACCCCGATCGCGCCGAGCTCCCGCACCTCCATCCGCCGCCAGAGCGGCTCGGAGTCCACGAGCAATCCGTCGAAGTCGAAGATCGCGACCTTCATGCCACCTTCGTACCGCGACCGATCGCGAGCACCAACCGGATCGCACCGCGGCTTCGCGCTGTGTCGAGCGCGAGCGTCGACGAGAGGTCCCGATCCACGATGCCCGAACGACGACCGCCGTACTCTCGTCGCCGAGCACGTCGCCGTACTCTCGTCGCCGAGCACGTCGCCGAGCACGACGGACCACGACCACGACGCTCACGACGATCCTGCGTGACGCGCTGCGCGACGTGCGCGTGCGTGGTTCACACAGAGGGTATGCTCGCGCGCATGACGCACCCCTTTGCCGGCGCCCACTTCGACGACCTCGTCCGCATGCCGCGCCTGGAGCTCGACCGGGTGATGGCGGCGGGCGCGCGACCCACGCGCGAGGCGCTCGCGGGCTGGGAGTGGCGCGGCTTCAACCCGCCCGTCTTCGCGAAGGTCCTCGGCTTCCAGAAGTTCGTGAAGGGCTTCTTCGTCGACGAACTCGACCGCCTCGCCGGCTACAACCTCTTCGTCGATCGCCCACGGGGCGGCCCGGGGCGCCCCTGGCATCCCAAGGGCGGCGGCGCGCCGAGCACGCGGCACGGCTTCTACGACGTCGTCCCCGTCGTCGCGGGCACCCGCTACGACGACTTCCCGAACGCCGTCCTGCTCGACTACGGATCGGGCCGCAACTCTCCCTGGAATCCCGAGTCGCGCATTCGCGATTTCCTCGTCCAGGTCGACCCGTACAATCCGGATCTCTACCTCGGGAAAGCCTTCCTCGATCTGGGCATGACCCGCGTCTTCTCGAACTTCTTCATCCTCGATCGTCTTCGTCGCGCGCCGCTCTGATCGGCCTTCCCCGGCGGGGCGAGCTCAGCGCCGCGTCGCGCGCGTACGATCGCCCACCAGCGAGGGGGCGCGCGGCTGCGGCAGCTCGCGCGCGCCGAGGTCCTCCGCGCGGATGTGCCGCAGGTTGACGAAGTTCACGAGCACGTGGGCGAGCACGCAGCCGGCGAGGTGACCGGTGAGCTCGTAGAGCCCGCCGAGCAGGAGCCCGACCACGACGGCGGAGATCGTCCACGGGACGAAGCGGCGATCGGGGCCGACGTGGATCAGCCCGAAGGCCAGCGCGGTCGGCACCCACCCGAGCAGCGGCTGCAGCGCGCCGCGGAACACCAGCTCTTCCACGAGCCCCGACGCCAGCGCGAAGGCCAGCACCTGCCCGTCCGAGAGCTCGCCGAGGAGCCCGCGAAAGCCGAGGTGTAGACGCCTCGCCCAACGAGCGCGCCGCACGAGCACCCGCGACGCCAGGACGACGAGCAGCGCTAGCGCGACGCCACCACCGAGCGAAACGACGAGCGAGCGCTCGGGGGTCAGGGCGAGCCAGGGCCGCGGATGACGCCACAGCGAGCCCCCGGCCGGCCAGATGGTCGCCCAGGCCCACGTCAACGCGAGGGCGGCGAGGGCGGCGTAGGCCGCGAGGGCGGTGAGGGTTCGACGGCGAGTCACGAGCTGGGCGGTGCGCGGAGCAGAAAGCGCGTTTCGGACTACCACCCCCGACCGGGCCCTTCAAACCGCGTGAGGAGGTCCCGATTGACGATTCCGCGCCGAACACTGTACCAACGGGCCTGGTTCTCGGTCGGCGGGCGCGCCCGCGGCGTGCGTCGGCGGAGGCGAGGACGCCGAGATCGATGCTGAACTCCGACGAAGAAGCGGCCCGGATCCTGGTCGTCGACGACGAGCAGGTCATCCGCGAGATCTTGGCCGACTTCCTCTCGATGGAGGGCTTCGTGGTGCGCACCGCGGCGGACGGGAGCGAGGCCCTCGTCGAGCTCTCCCGCGCGCACTACGACCTCGTGCTCACGGATCTGAAGATGCCGAAGATGGGAGGCCTCGAGCTCCTCGGCGCGATCCAGAAGCACACCCCGAACGTCGTCACCGTGATCATGACCGGCTTCGGCACGGTCGAGACCGCGATCGACGCGATGAAGCGCGGCGCGTACGACTACATCCTCAAGCCCTTCAAGGTCGAAGAGGTCGTCCACACCATCCGCCGCGGCCTCGAGAAACAGCGATTGAAGGCCGAGAACATTCGCCTCAAAGAGGCCCTCTCCCTCTACAAAGTGAGCGAGGCGATCGCGTCGAGCCTGTCGCTGGAGCAGGTCCTCGGCACCGTCGTGGACGCCGCATTGAACGAGATCGACGCCGACCAGGTGCTGGTCCTCCTGAAGGACGGAGAAGGCGGCTTCTACGAGCGCGTGAACATCGTGCAGGACCGCCTGCCCTACGGCATCGACGAGCTCGCTGCGCTCGACGCGGGAGAGCTCCTGCGCTTCTTCGCGGAGGACAAGCCGCTCCGCGTGCACGGCAAGCTCGCGCTGCCCTTCTTCCGCGAACCTCCGGAGAACCCGGAGGTCGGCTCGCTCGTGGTCACGCGCCTGCGCATCCGCGGGGAGATCATCGGATTCCTCTGCGCGATCGCCTACACGCGCGGCAAACGCTTCGACGAAGGGCAACGGAAGCTTCTCAGCATCGTCAGCAACCGCGCGTCCGCCGCAATCGAGAACGCACGCCTCTACGAGGACCTGCAAGCCACCTTCAAGCAGACCATCCGCGGCCTCGCGAGCGCGATCGACAAGATGGACCGCTACACCTCGGGGCACTCCGAGCGCGTGGCCGGCTACGCGCAGGTGCTCG
This sequence comes from Myxococcota bacterium, assembly GCA_025453555.1. Classification (GTDB taxonomy): domain Bacteria; phylum Myxococcota_A; class Polyangia; order Polyangiales; family Houyiibacteriaceae; genus JACKEH01. Next base: position 15,355 of record JALOQC010000255.1, read on the forward strand.
CGATCAAGCTCGGCATGGACGAGGGCCAGCAGGAGATCGTCCGGCAGTCCGCGCTGATGCACGACATCGGCAAGATCGGCTGCGTGATGAACCTGAACAAACCCGGAAAATTGTCGCAAGAAGAGTACGACGTCTTCAAGCAACACCCAGACTACGGACGCGACATCCTCGAGCCGATCGCGTTCCTCCACCCGCTCATCCCGGGGGTGCACCTCCACCACGAACGCTGGGATGGCCAGGGTTACCCGCTCGGCCTGAAGGCGGTGGAGATCCCGGTGATCGCGCGCATCATCTCGGTCGCAGACACCTACGACGCGATGACGAGCGACCGCGCCTACCGCAAGGCTCTCCCCCACGAGATCGCGGTGAACGAGATCGAGCGCTGTGCGGGCTCGCAGTTCGATCCCGACGTCGCGCATCCGTTCGTCGAAGCGATCGAGGCCGAGCGCGACGAGCGCCTCGCCCGCGGCGAGCGTGTCCCCGAGTGATCGGCCGCGCGCCCCCTCGCGCACGGTCTCCGACACCGACACGGTCTCCGACACCGACACGGTCCCCGACACCGACACGGTCTCCGACACCGACACGGTCTCCGACACCGACACGGTCTCCGACACGACCGCACCCTCCCCCCGCGTCCTCCTCGGCGTCGCTCTCGCCGCGCTCGCGGTCTTCGCGCTCGCGTGGCCGTACTCCGTCGACGACGCGTTCCTGGTGGCCCGCTACGCGCGTCGCCTCGTGGACGGCCTCGGATGGACCTTCGTCGACGGCCCCGCGACCGACGGCGTGACCGGTCCCGCGTGGGTGCTCCCCGGGGTGCTCGCAGAGCTCGCCGGTGGCCCCGCGTGGCTTGGGCAGAAGCTCGCTGGCGCGGCGCTCTCGGTCGTCGCGGCGGTGCTCGTCGCGCGCCGCTCGCGCGCGCCCTCCGTGACCAGCGCGGTGCTCCTGCTCCAAGGCAGCTTCGCCGCATGGGCCGTGGCGGGGCTCGAGACCGGCGCGGCCACGCTCGCGGTCACCGTCGCCGCGCTCACGCGATCCGCTCACGCGCGCGGCGCCGCCATCGCGGCCCTCGCCTGGCTCCGACCCGAGCTCGCGGTCTTCGCGCTCGTGGTGCTGATCGCCTGGCCGAGCCGGGTCGCGTGGGCCTGGGCGATCGGCGGCGCAGCGTCGGTCCTCGCGTTTCGCCTCGCGCTCTTCGGGGGCGTGCTGCCGCTCGCGTACTACGCGAAGTCGGGCGACGTCGCGCAGGGTCTCTCGTACGTGCTCGTGGGCGCGCTCTTCACCACCGGCCTCGGCGGCGCGTGGCTGGCGGCTCGCAGCGGTCGACGTGCGCTCCTCGCGGCGCTCTTCGCGCACGTCGTCGCGGTCGCGATCGCGGGCGGAGATTGGATGCCGGGCTGGCGTTTGCTCGTGCCGGTGTTGCCGCTCTACGCGTGGCTCGTCGGCGAAGGCTGGTCGCGACGCCACGACGCACACGACGCACACGACGCACACGACGCACACGACGCACACGACGCACACGACGCACACGACGCACACGACGCACACGACGCACACGACGCACACACGACGCACACGACGCACACGACGCACACGACGCACACGACGCACACGACGCACACGACGCACACGACGCACACGACGCACACGACGCGACGCCCCGTACGCTCGTGCTCGCGACGCGCGGAGCCCTGCTGCTCGCGCTGCTCGTGCCCGCGGCGACGTTCGCGCTCCAGCTCGCGCCCTGGTGGGAGTCCGCCGACGCACGCGCGCGGAGCCGGCCGCTCGTGGAGCGCGTGGCGAGCGCGCGCTCCGTCGCGCTCGTCGACGTCGGATGGCTCGTGTGGGCGAGCGACGTCGACGTGGTCGATCTCGGCGGGCTCACGGATCCGACGATCGCGCGCGCCGCCGGAGGACACTTGGAAAAGCGCATCGACGTCGCATACCTCGCGGCGCGCGACCCGGAGGTGATCCTGCTGCACGCCGAAGCCCCGCCGGAGCTCGACGACGAAGGAAACCTCGTGCGCCTCGCCGCGTTCCCCGTCGAGCGCTCCGTCGCTGCGCACCCGTGGACGCGCCAGCACTACCGCGTGCGCGAGGTGATCGAGTACCGCAGAGGCTATTCGTACGTGTGGCTCGAACGCCGCGCGCTCCCGTGAGTCGCGCGGTTCCGACGCGCATCGAGTCGTCGCGTCGCGCGCACGCGCTCATCCGATCACGGGCGATCGATCCACTTCTTCAGATCCGGCAGCTCCGCGACCTCGAGCCGATCGAGCAGGCGGCGCGGATCGGAATCCACCAGCAAGAGCTCGCGATGCACCGGGCGCACGAACCCTTCGTCCGCCGCGTGAGTGATGAACTTCGCGAGCGCGTCGAAGTAGCCCTTCACGTTGAGGAGCCCGGCCGGCTTGCTGTGGTAGCCGAGCTGGTTCCACGTCGTGACCTCGAAGATCTCGTCGAGCGTGCCGAAGCCGCCGGGCAACGCGACGAAGGCGTCCGACATCGACGCCATCACGGTCTTGCGCGCGTGCATGCTGTCCACGACGAGCAGCTCGGTGAGGCCTCGGTGTGCGACCTCGAGATCCCGGAGCTTGTGGGGGATCACGCCGATCGTCTCGCCCCCGGCGGCCACGACGGCGTCCGCGACGACCCCCATCAGACCCACGCGGCCGCCCCCGAAGACGAGCCCGTACCCTCGCTCCACGAGCAGCGTCCCGAACTCGCGCGCGGCCTCGACGTAGGCGGGATCGATGTCGCTGCTGGAGGCGCAGTACACGGCGACGCGGCGGAAACGCTTCATGGCCGTGCGCATAGCACACGTGCGCACGTCGCTCGCTCGAGCCCGTCGCTCGCGGGACGACGCGCGGCGTCGCGGCTTGTGCTCCTCGCCCGAGCTACGTAGAAACGTCCGCGATGCGACGCTTCACGCCGTGGTTCTTGCTCCTCGCGATCGCCTGCAACCGCGGGCCCGAACCTTCGGAGGCCCCCGCGTCGGAGGCCCCCGAGGCCCCCGCGGAGCCCACGCCCGCGGTGGCGAATCCGCATGCGCCGAACCCGCACGCGGGTGCCACCGGACCTCATGCCGGAGCGAGCGCGCCGTCGGGAGCGAGCGCGCCGTCGGGTACGAGCACGGTGGATCCCGCTGCCCCGCGCCTCGCGGGCGTACGTTGGTCGACGCACGAGCCGCTCACGTGGCGCGCGCCCACGAGCCCGATGCGCAACGCGGAGTACTTCGTCGCGGGCGACGCGGGCGAAGCGCTGCTCACCGTCTTCCACTTCCCCGGCATGGGCGGCTCGGTGGGGGACAACGTCGCGCGTTGGGTGGGCCAGTTCCGGGGCCCGGACGGGGCAGCCGCGCCGGCTGACGTGCAGACCCGCAACGTCGCGGGCCTCGACGTCACCGTCATCGACGTCCGCGGCACGTTCGCCTCCGGCATGATGGGCGGCCCGTCGGAGCCGCAACCCGACCAACGCCTGCTGGGCGCGATCGTCTCCGGCCCGAACGGCCCCGTCTTCTTCAAGCTCGTCGGTCCCGTCGCGACCGTCGAGACGGCAAAGAGCGCGTTCGACGATCTCGTGGCGAGCTTCGAAGCCGGCTGACGGCTTCGGGCTGCAGCGTCGAGAACCGAGCCCGAGAACACTTGCACGAGAAGCACGCGCTCGATCGACGAGGGGGAGATGGCGCGACACGGGTTCTTGATGCTCGAGGATCGGCGCGGCCTGCGCGAGGAGAGCCTCTCGCTCGGGCGTCGCGAGCGGCTCGGCCGCGTGGAGCGCGCGAGCTACCTCGGCGTGTCGCGTGTGAGCTTCCTGCAGTGGCTCCTCGGCAAGCGCCCCCGCGTCCGCGCGAGCCTGCCTTTCGACGACGAGGGTCGCGACACGCTCGACCTGCTGTCGACCCGAGCGCGTGCCTTCGACGGGAACGTCGCGGAAGACGCGCGCTCTGCCCGCGGGATCGTGCGACCGCTCGCGCCGCGCGAGGACGGCGACGAGGTCGCGCTGCGCGACTTCTGGGTGCCCGAAGGTCCCGTGATTCGCATCGTGGATGCGGTCCACTTCGGGATCGAAGGCCCGATCGACGCGGCGGTCGCGTTCGCGCAGAGCCCGCTCCTCGTCGCGCGCCCCACCCCGCGTCGACTCGGCGACCACGTGGAGTCGCTGGCGCCCGAGCTGCGTGCGCCCGTGCGCGCCGCGCTCGGAAACGCGTTCGACGACATGGTGGGCCTGGCCCTGGAGGTTCGGGCGGGCGACGCGATCGAGGTCCTCGGGATCCCCACCCGGGTCGACGAGGTGGTCCTCCGATTCGATCTCCGCGGTCGCACCGCGAGCTACCGCGAAGCCGCGCCGCCGATCGGGCTCGTCCTCGGAGATGCCCCTGGGGTCCGGATGGTCCTTCGCGTCGAACCGTGATGGGCGAAGATCGTCCACCCGCGCGCCGACCCGCTCGGCCGTGGTGTGCCCCACACCGGGCCCTCGACGATTTCCATCGACGATACCAGCACTTGGACGCTCGGACACCTCCCGCGACGGGCGCGTGTGCGGGGGTGCCCTTCCACGACGTCGAAGCGGAGCTCCGCGAAACTATCGGGCCCGCTCGTGAGAGCGGAGCCGAGGATTCGCGGCTAACGTGTCCTCACGCGCGGCTCGGTGGAATGCCCCAAGGGCGTCGCGGGTTGTGCGGTCCGAGCTTCCCAATGGGCTTTTTCCGAAAGAAGACCTCGCCCCGTCGCGAGGCGTTCGAGCGAGAGGCGATGCCTCACCTCGACGCGCTCTACGCGACGGCCCTCCGCCTCACCCGCGCGCCCGCCGACGCGGAAGACCTCGTGCAGGACTCCCTGCTCAAGGCCTTCCGCTTCTACGAGAGCTTCGAGGCGGGCACGAACATGAAGGCCTGGCTCCTCCGGATCCTGACCAACACGTTCATCAACAAGTACCGCCGCGCGACCCGCGAGCGCCGCGTGTTCGACGGTCCGCTCGCCGCTCCGGTCGGCGAGGGCGTGATGAGCCAAGCCGCGATGCGTGGGCTGAGCAGCCCGGTCGCCGACGCGCAGCGCCGCCTCATCGGCGAAGAGATCCAGCGCGCGGTCGACGAGCTGCCCGAAGACCACCGCATCATGATTCTGCTCGCGGACGTCGAAGAGCTCTCGTACAAGGAGATCGCCGACATCGTCGGCTGCCCCGTCGGCACCGTGATGAGCCGTCTCCACCGCGCGCGTAAGTCCCTGCAGTCCAAGCTCGTCGCGCAGGCGATCGAGCTCGGTATCGTCGCGGAGCCGGCCGTGCTGGTCGACGCCGACGAAGGTCCCGCCGAAGAGGCCGCGTCGTCCGAGCCCGTGTCGCTCGACGCGTGGCGCCGAAAGAAGGTGGCGGGATGACCTCGACGACGACGTGCGCGCTCTTCCGTCGCCACGCGAGCGTCTTCGTCGACGGTGAGCTCGATCCCAAGACCCAGCTCGAGCTGGAGCAGCACGCAGCGTCCTGCGCGAGCTGCCGCGACCACCTCGCGTTCGAGCACGCGTACCGACTCCACGTGCGCGAAGCTTTGGTCGCGCCCGCGAGCGCACCGGCCAGCTTGCGCGAGCGTTGCCTGCTCGCCCTCGATCGCGAGCCGGAGCGAAAGCCCGCGCCTTCGCGGCGCTACGCGGTGGCGAGCGCTGCGGCGGTGCTCGTGGTCGGCGTGGTCGCGCTCGGGCAGAACATGCGCCACGCGTCCGACGAGGACGTCGCGAGCCTCGAGGACATCGTCGCGCTCCATTCGAGCCGACTTCCGGCCGACGTGGCCGTCCCGACGAAGGAGCCCGAGCCGCCGATGGTCGCGGTGAGCCGCTACTTCCGCGGCAAGGTCGCGTTCCCGGTGCGGCCTGCGGAGTTCGAGTCGCGCGACGCGCGCCTCGTCGGTGCGCGCCTGTCGAACGTACGCGCGCGACGAGCGGCGGCGCTCTACTACGAGCTCTCGAACGGGCGCCGCATGACGGTGGTCGTGACCGACGCGCCGATGGAAGACGACGCCGCCGAGCCCGTGCAGCTCGGCAACCGGAGCCTCTTCTACCGCGACGTGCGTGGGTACCCCGTGCCCGTGCGGCGCGAAGCGGGGCTCACGTACGCGTTCACGGGCGACGCCGATCGCGAGACCTTGCTGCGCCTCGCGGCGGGCGCGCGCGTCACGTACTGACCGCGCGCGTACTGACCGCGCGGGTACTCACCGCGCGCGTACTCACCGCGCGCTTGGTGACCGCGGGGTCTGGGACGACGGTGCGGGTGGTGCCGTCGAGCCCACGCATCCGCTCTCGCTCCCTTCGCGCGCTACCCGTATGCTCTTGCGCGTGGTGAAGCACTACGACGAGCTCACGCCTTCGGAGCAACGCGCGCTGGTCGGACTGGTCCGCTTGATGGTGCGGATGGACGGCGAGTTCACGCCCGCCGAAGTGAAGGCCGTGCAGTCGCTCGCCAAGGAGCTCGGCGCGACCCGCTTCTGGGCCGCGATGACCGAAGCCAACACCATGGAGATGGACGAGCTCGCGACCCTGGTCGGCGAGGTCCGACTCGAGATGCGCGACTGGATGTACGGCGTGCTCATCGGCATCGCCGCGGTGGACGGCGTCGACGTGGCGGAGTCCGAGCTGCTCGCGTGGCTGATGGACACCTGGCAGCTCGACGGCTGAGCCCAGCCAACCTGTCCGGAGGGGCCTGGCAGGGCCGTACGACGACCCACGCAAGAGGGATGAGTGGGCGTCGGACGGCGTAGCTCAAGGAGAGTGATCGTCCGCGCGCACGTGAGCACCGAGCGGCCCTCGTCCCCCCGTAGCTCTCGATGCGCGCCGCCACCGCCCCTTCCCCGACCTTGCCTCCGACGCCGACCTCGGTGCCGCTCGACCTGCGCGCGACCCCGCCGAGCAGTGCGTGGCATTCGACGATGGCCGCCCTGGAGCGAGGCGATGCGGCGGCGTGGTCGGCGCTCATGCCCTCGCTGCGCGCGCTCGCCCACCGGATCGCGCCCGCGTTCGTCGACGTCGTGAGCGAGGACGACGTGCTCGGGGAGCTCGCGCTGCTCGCGCACGAACGTTGGTTGCCGGAGTACGTCGATCGCGCGCGGCGTGGCGAGGCGCGCGTGTCGGTCGAGACGTTCTTGCGCGATCGACTCCGCGATCACCTGCGCGAGCTGCGACGTCGACATCACCGGCGGGCCGCGCTGCTCGCGCCACTCGTCGGCGACGAGCGCTTCGTCGCACGTCCCCCGCGTCCCGACGAGCTGCTCGAAGCCGCCGATCTGGAGCGGCGCGCGGCCGCGGGGGCCACCGAGCGCACCGTCCTGACGATGCGCGCCGCGGGCTACGATCAAGCCGAGATCGCAGCCGCTACGAAGCTCTCGCGCCCGACGGTGTCGCGCCGGTTGGCGGCGATCGCGGCGTTGCTCGTGGGCCTCGGGCTCCTGCTCCTCGCATCGGCCCGATGGCGCGCGCGCGATCCGGAGCCGATCGCCGCGGAGCCGCGCGAGACGAGCACGCGACCCGCGAGCGCGGGGGAGGCGCACGACGAAACGCCGCGCGAGACGAGCACGCCGACGAGCGCGCCGTCGAACGCGCCGTCGAACGATGCGACGAGCCCCACGCCGAACGAGGACGAGCTTCGACGTGAGATCCTCGATCCGTGGCGCGAGGTCGAACCGGACGAGCGCCCGCTCGACCCGCCGACGACCGACACGTCGGAGCTCGAGGAGCCGTTCGAGGGGCCGCTGCGGATTCCGGAGATCTTCCGAGGACCACGCACCCCGCGCGCGCCGACGACCACGTCGCCCGATCTCATCGATCCCTTCGCGCGAAGCGAGACGCCACGACGCTCACCGCCCGCACGTCGCCCGAGCACGAGCACGAACGGCAGCGCAGCGGACCTCCTCGATCCCTTCGCGCGCCCTGCGAGCGCGATGGCACCACGCACACCTTCCCCGTGAGCACCGCTAGCAGGTTGCTGAAAAACGCACGTGATGTGATTCGTGTGGTCCAGTGCTTCGAATCGCGCGTCCTCGAACCGAGGAAATGTGGGGCATTTTCGAGCGTGAGAGGATGGCGCGAGGCGGAGTGCTGGTCGCGCGAAGCCGCTCACCGAGGATGGGACGCAGCCGCTCTTCCAAGATCGCGTGCACCTCACGCGGCGTGTAGATCTGGCTGAAGTGCATGAGCACGACGTGCTCGTTCTGAAGCGTGTGCGCGACCTCCATCAGCTCGTCGAGGTGCACGTGGCAGCCCGCGCGCGAGGCTTCGAGGGTCTTTCGGTCGTCGAGGAAGGTGCACTCGAGCACGAGCACCTTCGCGCGCGTGATCTCGGGCGCGGTCTCGATCACGCGCAGCAGCGTGTCGGTCGCGTAGGCGAGGAGCAGGCGCTCTTCGACGTGGAAGAGGTCCTCGCCCGCACGCTTTCGCGCGGCGATCTCGGGGCCGGGCAGCGAGCGCAGCTCGTCCCGGAGCTTCTGTACGCGATCGAAGAAGAGGTACCCGAGGCTCGGCACCGGGTGGTGTGTTCGGAACGCGCGCGCGTGCAGATCGGAGCGCAGACGGACCTCGTCGCCCGCGCGCATGGGCACCGCGTCGATGGCGAGGTCGTAGCGTTGCAGCTCCGAGAGCGGTCGCAGCGCCGCTTGCAGGGTGTCGACGATCGGCTCGGGCAGGTAGACCTTCGGTGGCCCCTTCGCGTGGAGCAGCCCGCGGATGCCGAGCAGCGCGGGCAGCGCGCCGACGTGATCGCCGTGGCCGTGGCTCAAGAAGAGGTGATCGGTGGCGGCGAAGGCGCGGATCGGGATGCCCGCGTCGAGCACCACGCCGAGCTCGGGGATCTGGAGGCAGGTGTACACGCCGCCGAGCGAGATGCCTCGCACGCGGTAGGGACCCGCCTGCACCTCGACGAGCCAGCGGCTCATGCGCTCGGGATCGTGGGACACGCTCTTTTGTAGCAGGGTCGTCCAGGCGACGGGCTCGTGATCACGATCGTTCGGCTCGTCGTACGCGAGTGTCGAGTGTCGTTCGACGTTCGCGCACGTTCACGTCGCCGACCACGACCACGACCCACGTACTTCGGCAGGGTCGTCGTCACTCAGCACTTGCACGTGCCCGGCAGGTGCTCGCGGATCACGCCGACGAAGAAGTCGTCGCCGCGGAACTCGCTCATCTTCCCGAGGCGCTTCCCGTCGCGGAAGAGATGGAACTGCGGGATGCCGAAGATCGCGAAGCGCGTGCCGAGCGCGTCGTGCTCGTAGGCGTTCACCTTCACGATGCGCGCGGGCACGTCGCCGAGCTTCTCGAGCACGTGCGCGAAGCGCGAGGCGAAGAACTCGCAGTTCGGACAGTCGGGACCCCAGAAGTACACCACGACGAGCTCGTCCTTCGGGCTGAGGACGAGCTCGTCGAAGGTCTCCGGCGTCGCTTCGAGAACGGGGATCATGCGGGAGTCCTCGGATCCGGCCGCCACGCGGAGCGATCCGACGTGACACGAGTCGCCGTCGCGCGGCCGACCCGATGCATCGTCGCACGTCCCGGCCGGGCGTGACGTCGCCGAGGCTCGATCGCGAGCCTGAGCGCGAAGGCGGTCGTCTCGTTCACGCTCTCACGCCCCGGGTTCACGCGCACGTGCGCACGCCGACGTGCGCGTTCACGCGAAGTGACTCTGCTCGACCACGGACGCTCATGCGGCGAGGTCCGCGCGGAGCTGCGCGCGCGCTCGACAGAGCTGCACGCGGTAGGTCTCGCGCGTCACGCCGTGCTCACGCGCGAGTCGCTCGCGATCGTCGTCGCCGTCGACCTCCGCGAGCACGAGCGTGCGTGCGCGTGGCTCCATCGCGGCGAGCGAGCGCGTCACGCGGTCGAGCGCATCACGCGCGCCGAGGATCTCGATCACGCGGGCCTCGGTCGGAGGCTCGATCTCGAACGCGGACAGCCGCTCACGGCGATGCCGCGCGCTCCGATACCGATCCGCCGCCTTGTGACGGAGGATCGAGGTGAGCCACGTGAGCATCGACGCGCGGCCCTCGAAGCGCGCGAGACCGTCGAGCCCCGCGAGCCACGTGTCTTGCACGAGGTCGGCGGCGTCGCTCGGCGGAACGAGCTGATGCGCGCGACGAAGCAGCGCCGCGTACACCTCGCGGAGCGTGGTCGCGTCGAGCGTCGAGGCGTCGAGCGAGGGCGCGACCTCGAGCGCAGTGGCGTCGAGCACGGCATCGACGGAGGAGTCGCAGGACGTCGGGTCGTCGAAAGACATGAGCTCTCCAGACGGCCGTCAACGTGGCCGTGCGGATCCGAACGCTGAGCAACGGGCGTGCCCGGATGCGACACGCGAGCCCCCACGTCGAGTGGCGCGGGCTCACGCCGAGTCGCGAGGCCGCTTCCACACGCGATGGACGGACGTCCGAGCCCACACCGACGACAGCGTGTCCGCCTGCACCTCGAGGACGGACATCCCGACGTGAGCCCCCACGTCGACGCGAGTGTCCGGAAATCCGGCAGGGGCGTCCGACACTCCGAACGAGGCGCCGCGAATCGCCCAGCGTTCGCCCAGCGTTCGCCCAGCGTTCGCCCAGCTTTCGCCCAGTTTTCGCCCGGTGCTCGGTGGGGGTCGCTTCCGTTTCGGTGCGGGCGCGTGCTTTGCTCGAAGCACTCCGATGGCCCTCGATCCCCCCGTGCGTGACCTCGACGAGCTCGCGAGCCTTCGGCTGCTCCATCAGATGCGCAGCCTGCGCCGCAAGATGGGCCCCACGATGCTCGTGCTCGCGCTCGTAGTGGTCGTGGTCGATCCGGGAGCGTGGCGACACGCGCTCACGATCGTCGCGCTCGGCGCGGTGATGTTCGCGATCCTGCACGGGCACCGTGAAGACTCGCCGCGCAGCGTGCGCATCACCCTCTGGGCCTCCGGGCTCGCGCAGCTCGTCTTCACCTTCGAGCTCGGCGGCGTCGCGAGCCCCACGGTGCCGGCGCTCGTCCTCTACGCGCTCGTCGTGAACGTCGTCGCGCCCGGTCGCATGGGCGCGGTCATGGTGCTCGCCGTGCAGATCCCCGCGATCTGGATCTTCGCGTGGATCCACCACGCGCGCGTGCTGCCCGAAGTGTTCCCGACGCCCTGGCTCGGGCTCTACGCGCCGCCCGGCACCGAGGGCCCCGGTCCCTTCCTGGGAGCCGCGTTCTTCTCCTCGATGCTCGCGACCACCATCGTCGCGGGCCGCACGATCCGCGGCGCCCTCCTCGATCTCGCGCGCGAGCGTCTCGCCCAAGCGCAGGTCGAGCTGGAGGTGCACGCGGAAGCGACCCGCACGCTCACCCAGCTCTCGGCCGAGATCGCGCACGAGCTCAAGAACCCGCTCGCGTCGATCAAGGGCCTCTCCGCGCTCGTGCACCGCGATCTCTCCGGCAAGACCGCCGAGCGCATGGAGGTCCTCCGTCGCGAGGTCGATCGCATGCAGGGCATCCTCGACGAGCTGCTCACGCACTCGCGTCCGCTGGTGCCGCTCGCTCCCGAAGAGGTCGATCTCGCGCGGGTGGTCGACGACGTGCTCGCGCTGCACGAGGCGATGTCGGCGCAGCGCGACGTCCGGCTCGAGCGTGTAGGCCCCGCGTCGGTGCCGCTGCGCTGCGATCCACGAAAGGTGCGGCAGGTGCTCCTGAACCTCGTACAGAACGCGCTCGACGCGAGCGCGCCACGTTCGACGATCCGGATCGCGCTGCACGTCGGCGAAGCCGAAGTGCGCCTCGACGTGGACGACGAGGGCACGGGCCTCGGCTCGGTCGAGCTCACACGCGCCTTCGACGTGGGCTTCACGACCAAGGAGACGGGCTCCGGGCTCGGGCTCGCGCTCGCGCGGGGTCTCGTGCGTCAGCACGGCGGCGAGCTGACGCTGGCGCGCCGGGAGCCGCGGGGCTGTCGCGCGAGCTTCACGCTCTCGCGGACGATCGACACGCTCCGAGAGGCGCGCGACAAGAAGCGCCCCCTCACGACGGGCGACGTCGCGGAGGCCACGTGATGCGCACGCCTTCCCCGTCGAACCGTTCGTCCGATCGTTCGTCCGATCGTTCGTCCGATCGCGCGTCCGAGCCGAACGATTCGGCGCGCGTGCTCGTCGTCGACGACGACGCGTCGATTCGCTACACGCTGCGCGGCTTCCTCGAGGACGCCGGTCACGAGGTGATCGAAGCGAACGACGGCGCGGACGCGCTCGCGATCCTGACGCGTGACTCCGACGTCGCGCTCGTGATCACGGACCTGCGCATGCCGCGCATCGACGGCATGGAGCTGCTGCGTCGTGCGCGCGCCCTGCCCTCCGCCCCGACGGTCGTGATGATCACCGCGCACGGCTCCGAGCGCGACGCCGTCGAGGCGATGAAGCTCGGCGCCTTCGACTACTTCCGCAAACCCTTCGAGCCGGACGAGCTGCTCGCCGTGATCCACCGCGCGCTCGAGCGCGAGACGCTCCGCGCGGACAAGCGGCGCTTGGAAGGCGAGCTGAACCTGGCGCGCACGATGGTCTTCGAGAGCGCGGCGATGCGTCAGCTCGCGTCGCTCGTCCAGCGCGTCGGTCCGCGCGACGTGACGGTGCTGATCGTCGGAGAGAGCGGCACCGGCAAGGAGCGCGTGGCGGAGGCGATCGTGAGCGCGTCGACGCGGCGCGACCGTCCGTTCGTGCGCTTCAACTGCGCGGCGCTGACGCCCGAGCTCGCGGAGGCCGAGCTCTTCGGACACAAGAAGGGCGCGTTCACGGGCGCGGATCGCGCGCGACCGGGGCTCTTCCGCGAAGCGAACGGCGGGACGCTGCTGCTCGACGAGGTCGGCGAGCTCGACACGCGCACTCAAGCGATGTTGCTGCGCGTGTTGCAGGAAGGCGAAGTTCGACCCGTCGGGGAAGAGCGCCCGATTCCGATCGACGTGCGCATCGTCGCGGCGACGCATCGGGATCTCGCGTCGCGCGTCGCCGACGGTCACTTCCGCGAGGACCTCTACTACCGCCTCAAGGTCGTGCAGCTCGAGGTGCCTCCGCTGCGCGAGCGTCCGGAGGACATCGTGCCGGTCTTCCGTCACTTCCTCTCCCGCTATGCGGACCGCTTCGGAACGGGGCCGCTGCGCGTCGCGCCTTCCGTGGAAGCCCGTCTCGTCGCGCACGCGTGGCCCGGCAACGTGCGCGAGCTGCAGAACCTCGTGGAGAGCCTCGTCGCGCTCTCGATCGACGGCGCGATCGACGAGAGCGCGCTGCCGAGCACGAGCGTGACCGGAGCGAGCGAGACGGCCGGCCTGCGCGAGCGCGTCGACGCGTTCGAGCGCGGCGTGATCGTGTCGACCCTGCGCGAGTGCGATGGCAACCGCAGCGAGGCCGCGCGACGCCTCCGCATCTCACGCGCGACGCTGCACGAGAAGCTGCACAAGCACGGGCTCGGCGGCCGCGAGGAGTAGCGCGGCCGCCGAGGACACGGTGCGAATCCAATCAATCGGCGCCGATCCGCTTCGCTCCGATCCGATCCGCTTCCTCGGCTCCGCGATCAGATCCGAAACGCGACGCCCAGGTTCACGATCGCCTGCTGCCAATACGTGCGGTAGTCCGGGGTGTCCTCGCGCACGAAGAAGACGTGCCGCCGGTAGCCGACCTCCGCGAAGACGCCGACCGGTCCGAAGAGGACTCGCACACCGCCCGTGACACCTGCGTTCAAGCCACGCGCGCGGTACTCGTCCGCGGTGAGCAACGACGGACCGAAAGGCACGCCGAGGTAGAGGTCGAGCCCGACCGGACCGCGGATCGGACGTGCCGTGAGCGCAGCCCAGAGATCGAAGTCCGTCACGCCTTCCCGACCGCGGCTGCCGACCAGCGTCGACTGATACGGCGAGACCTCGACGCGGCGATGCTCGATCGCGCCGCCGAGCGTGAGCGGGCCGATCACGAAGGCTTCGACGCGCAGACCTCCACCGAGGCTCGCGTTCAGCTCACGATCTCCGACGTCGAGATCGGGCGCGTCGTCGACGTTGGCATCGACGCGACCGCCGAACCCCGCCGAGCCGTAGAGCGAGAGCCGCGCGCGATCGAGCTGCTGCGCTTGCGCGAGAGAAGGGATCGAGCCGCACGCGAGCGCGGCCAACAGGAGGATCGATGCACGCATGTTGCGTCGTCGTGCACCACACGTGCCGCATGCGTGCGCGCCACGAATCGAACGGCGAACGTGGCGTGCACGCGACGCCGAGGCGCTCCGCCACGCGGCGCACGCGCACGGCGGGTCGGCCCGAAGCGCCACGCGCGATGCGTCACCACGTGCGCACGTCGGCCTCGACGAAGCGCGAGACTCACGACGACGCGCCGCGCGCGCGGCCGACGACAGCGCTGCGTCGGGTGGCGCGCGCACGCATCTGCAGCGCGTGGGGGCGAGAGACGGCGCGGCTCGCGCACGCAGCCCCACGCGAGCGTCAGAAGGCTCCGTGGGGTGAGCTTCGCGCGCCGTTCTGTGTGCCGCGTGCGTGGCTTCGTGCGGGTGGCTTCGTGCGCGTGGCTTCGTGCGCGTGGCTTCGTGCGCGTGGCTTCGTGCGCGTGGCTTCGTGCGCGTGGCTTCGTGCGCGCGTCGTCGATCGCCTACGCCGTCAAAGCCCCGCGCGCGCGTAGAGCGAGGCCATCGCCTCGCCGAGCTTGCTCGCGTCGGTGCCGCCCGCCTGCGCGAAGTCCGGCCGACCGCCGCCGTTGCCGCCCACGATCTGCGCGGCCGCCTTCACGACGTCGCCCGCCTTGAAGCGATCGGTCGCTTCTTTCGACACGCTGCACACCAGCGTGACCTTGCCGTCGCTTCCCGCCGCGCCGAGCAAGATCACCGCCGGCGCGAGCTTGTCGCGGAGCTGGTCGGCCATCTCGCGCAGCGCCTTTCCGTCGACCGAAGGCACGGTCGCGGCGAGGAAGCGCACGCCATCCTTCTCCTTCGCGTCCGCGGTCACATCCTTCGCGCCGCCGCCGCTCACGAGCTCCTTCTGCAGGCGCTCGATCTCTTTCTGCAGCGCCTTGTGCGCGTCGACCAGCTTGGCGACCTTGTCGCGCGCTTCGCTCGCGGGCGCCTTCAGGAGCGCCGCCGTCTGCTCGAGCTCGCCGCGCGTGTCGCGCAGGAGGCGCAGCGCGTTGAGCCCCGTCGAGGCCTCGATGCGCCGCACGCCCGCCGCGAGGCCGCCCTCGGAGAGGATCGTGAAGAGGCCGATGTCTCCCGTGCGGAACGCGTGCGTGCCGCCGCAGAGCTCGAGGCTCGGGCCGATGGTCAGCACGCGCACCACGTCGCCGTACTTCTCCTCGAAGATGCCGATC
>JALOQC010000683.1 GCA_025453555.1 Myxococcota bacterium
CGGCAAGGCCAAGCGCATCATCATCGACAAGGACTCGACGACGATCGTGGACGGCGCGGGCAAGAAGAAGGAGATCGCGTCGCGCATGGACACGATCCGCCGTCAGGTCGAGGAGACCTCGTCGGACTACGACCGTGAGAAGCTCCAAGAGCGCCTCGCGAAGCTCGTCGGTGGCGTGGCCGTGATCAAGGTCGGCGCGGCCACCGAGGTCGAGATGAAGGAGAAGAAGGCGCGCGTGGAAGACGCTCTTCACGCGACCCGCGCGGCCGTGGAAGAGGGCATCGTCCCTGGCGGCGGCGTGGCGCTCATCCGCGCGCAGAAGGTCCTCGAGAAGGTCGAGACCGCGAACGACGAGGAGGCCGTCGGCATCCGCATCCTCTCGCGCGCGATCGAGGAACCGCTCCGCCAGATCGCGACGAACGCGGGCCTCGAGGGCTCGGTCGTCGTGAACGAGGTCAAGAACGGCAAGGGCGGCTTCGGCTTCAACGCGCGCACCGAGGTCTACGAGGACCTGGTGAAGGCGGGCGTCATCGACCCGACGAAGGTCGTGCGCAGCGCGCTGCAGAACGCGTCGAGCGTCGCGGGCCTCATGCTCACGACCGAGGCGATGATCGCCGAGCTCCCGAAGGAGGAGAAGGCGGACGGTCACGGCCACGGCGCGCCGGGCGGCATGGACTTCTGATCCGTCGCTGAACCGCGTGCGAGACGCCGGCTCCTCGGGGGTCGGCGTTTCGCTTTTCCGTCGTGGGCATCGGTGCTCCGCATGGCTCCGCTTCGTCGCCGCCGCGCTCCGTCGCCCTACCCGCTCCGCACGGGCTCCGCTCCGTGGTTGCGCGCCCTTCGATTCGCATCGGCGCTCCGACGTCGGCGCTCCCTCGCCGCGCCGCTCCTCCGCGTTCGCGTGCGTGCGCTCGCGGCAGGGGGTTTGTCATCGCGACTTGGTCTGAGCGAAGCTCCCCGCCGTGGACGACGATCGGTTCTGGGGGCTCGTCGCGGAGGCGCGTACGCACGCGGCGTCCGTGGAGGGGCGCGCGACGTGGCTCGTCGCGAGCCTCGGGAAGCTCGCGCCACGCGAGGTGGAGCGTTGGGGTCAATGCTTCGACCGCGCGATGGCGCAGGCGTACCGCTGGGACCTCTGGGGCGTAGGCCTTCGAGGCCGCGCTCGCGGATCCCGACACCCTCGCCGACCACCTCGTCACCGAGACGCCCGAGGCGCGCGCCTACCTGCGGATCGCGCGCACGGCGTACGAGAAGCTCACCGGGAACGAGCTCCCGATGACCACGATGGACCTCTTCGCCTCGCCCTTCGGCAAACCGATCGCGGCCTCGGAGCTCGCGACGCGTTTCCCTCGCATCGCCGCGCTGCGCGCGTGATTCACACGGCCTCATGGACGTATCCACCTTGCACCGCATGAGCACGGACGAGCTCGTCCGCGCGCTCGAGCACGGCCACCCCATCGATCCACGCGCGCTCGACGACACGGAGTACCGCGGGACCAGCCTCGGGCTGCCGGGCTTCGTGGAGCGGCTCACGTGGAAGAAGTTCCGCAAGACCTTCCACCGTGACCCGGCGACGGGAGCGCTGCGTGGATGGAACGTGCGGCTCGAACAGAACGGCCGCGACGCGCCGGACATGCCTCGGACCAAGCGCGCGTTGCTCGGCGCCGCGGTGCCGCACACCTTCGGACACTACGAGGTCGTCTCCGCGACCGGCTACGCGATGCCCACGTGGAAGGGGCGTGTGGTCTGGGCGCACCGCGGGCTGATGATCGACTACGGGCGCGGCGCGAACCCGGCCGGGCTCGTGCGTCGCGTGCGCGACCCGCTCGTCGCGGTGACCGCGGGGGATCCGACGTTGCTGCTCGGGTGGAGCTACGTCGACCTCGGGTTCGCGCGCGTGGGGACGCCGAGCTTCTTCAC
This sequence comes from Myxococcota bacterium, assembly GCA_025453555.1. GTDB lineage: Bacteria > Myxococcota_A > Polyangia > Polyangiales > Houyiibacteriaceae > JACKEH01. The sequence goes on from JALOQC010000683.1 coordinate 1,921, forward strand.
GCTCGAGCTCGCGGGTCCGCTGGCGCATCGCGCATGATCGTCGCGCGCATGATCGTCGCGCGCACGAGCTCGCGGGCCTGACGCGTCACGCACACACGCGAACGATCTCGTGGGCGCGCCGACGCATCGCACGTAGTCGACGACGCGTGAAAGAGAGCGCGCGAGCGACGGTGCGTGATCGTGATCGATCACGCGCCCGTCGTTCGCGGCGACTCACCCCTTCAACGAAGCGAGGAGCGCGGCCGCCTGTGCGTGGTCGGCCTGCTCGGCGAGCGCGCGATCCAACATCGAGATCGCCTTCTTCGGATCGCCTTCCTTGGCGCTGATGTCGCCGAGGTAGAAGTAGACGTCCGCCTTGGAGATGCCGCTGTTGCCGTCGAGCTTCTGCAGCAGGAGCGCGCGGAAGGTCTTCTGCGCGCGCGCGAGATCGCCGGTCTTGAGCGTGAGCTTCCCGAGATCGCGGAGGACGTCGACGTTCGTGAGATCCATCTTGAACGCCGCGTCGTAGGCCGTGAGCGCGGCGTCGACGTCGCCGAGCCCCTCGTGCGCCTGACCGAGCCGGTGGTGGAAGCTCGCGAGCTCCTTGCTGCGTCGACCGCCGAAGCTCTCCACGATCTTTTCGAGCACCGGGATCGCGTCGCGCTGACGGCCGGCCGCGATGTAGAGATCGCAGAGGGGCAGGAGCACGTCGCGATCGTCGGGCGTGAGCGCGACCGCCTTCTCGAGGTAGGTCGCGCCGGTCGCTGGATCGCCGAGCTTCTCACGGTGGATCGTCGCGAGGTGCTTGAGCGCCCCGACGCGCGCCTTGTCGTCCGAGACCGCCGCGAGCTCTTCGTCGAGGAGCTGCGCGAGGTCGCGCCACTGGGCGTGCTTCTCGAGGTGCGTCTTGAGCTTGGTCCGCGTGACGTCCGACGGTTGCAGGCGCAGCGCGGTCCGGAGCGCCTCCGTCGCGCGCGTGGCATCGCCGAGCTTCTCCTCCGCGAGCGATGCGATGCGGAGACTGAGCACCGCCGCCTCCTCGTCGGGGAGAAGCTCGCGCAGACGCTCGAGCGCTTCGACGTTGGCCGGGAAGTCTCCCGCGGCCGCGCGCATCTCGGCGAGCTTGCGCCACGCCTCGACGTTGCGCGGGTCGAGCGTGAGCACCTGCTGCACCAAGGAGAGCGCGCGCTCGGTGTCGCCGCTCGCCTCGTGGATTGCGGCCAGGCGGACCACGAACGACTTCTGCTTCTCGACGTCTCCGATCGCCGCCGCGTCCGCCGCCCGCCGATCGAGCAGCTCGACCAGCGCCGTCGTGTCGCCCTCCGCTTCGAGCAGCCGCTCGAGCTCGTCGAGCGCCTCCGCGTTGCGGGGATCGATCTCGAGGATCTCGTGGAGCTGCTGCATCGCGTCGTCGCGGCGCCCGAACGCCTTCTCCGCGAGACGCGCGAGCCGCACCCGCGCGGCCACCCGCTCCGCGTCGTTCGACGCCAGATCGAGGCGACGGTCGAGGAGCCCACGC
>JALOQC010000256.1 GCA_025453555.1 Myxococcota bacterium
ACAGAGTCCGAGACAGAGTCCGAGACAGAGTCCGAGACAGAGTCCGAGACAGAGTCCGAGACAGAGTCCGAGACAGAGTCCGAGACAGAGTCCGAGACAAGCCCGAGGCAGAATTCGAGACGGAATCCGAGACAGAGTCCGATTGCGCTGTCAGTGCAGGCGGCCGAAGAGCGCTTCGGTCTCGACGTAGCCGCGGCTGTGGATCCCGTGCCAGCCGTAGCCGAACGCGCGGCCGGCCTCGGTCATCCAAAGGATGGTTCCTTCGCCGTAGCCGCCTTCGCCGGGCCAGGTGCGGGTGTCGTCCTGATGCGGCACCGAGGTCGCGTCGGCGATGCGCACCACGTACGCGCCCGGCCACGCGTTCACGCGCCGGGGCGCCGCGAGCACGAAGCCGACGTGGCCGGTGTTTCGACGCGGCCAATCCGGCGGACGAAGCCACGCGAAGACGTCGCCGGGTCGCGCGTCCTCGATGCGCGGCAGCCGTTCCCAACCCTGCGCGGCGCGGCCGGTGGGCGCCCGTCGGATCGCCTCGAAGAAGGTGCGCGCGACGGGGCGCGAGCGTTGGAGCGCGGCGCGCGCGCGACGCAGGCGCGCCTTCTCGAGCACCCAATCGGCCATGCCCGAGCAATCCCAGCGGTAGCGCCCGAGCCGCTCGTTCACGACGGTGTTGTGCTGGTAGCGTGTGTCGCGGAGGTTCGTGCGCACGTCGGCGAGCACGTCGAGCACCCGCGAGGCGGCGTCGGTCTCGGCCGGGAGGTCGCGCGCGGGCTCCACGAAGGGCACGTGCACGCGCGGGGCGTCATCGGGTGCCTGCGCCCCGTCACGCCCCGAACCGTCGCCGCTCGCCGCGTCGTCCGGCGCGCGCCGCGTCTCCGCGTCCGTGCGAGACGGAATCGCGATCGAGGCGCCGAGCGCGAGCACGAACCCGAAGCCGCCGAACGCGAGCAGGACCTGGCGCAGCCGATCCACGAGGACAGCTTGGACGCTCGAGACGCGAATCGGTTCCGTCGGGGCACGATTGGCGCGCAAGGTCCACGATCTGAGACGGTGACGTCTGATGGAAACGCCTCGGAGCGAACGATACGCCGAAGCGTCGAGACGCGGCTCGATCGGCTGCACTCGGCCACCGGCGAGACCGACGCCACGTCGCTCGACCGGGAGAGCTCCCTCCTCGGCCACTCGGTCGGCCATGCGGTCGGCGGCGAGAGCTTGGGTCGATCCGACGCGCAACCGACGAACCGCTGGTAGCCTCCGCGCCGATGTCGAACCTCGCCTCGCTCCACCGCGGCTTTCGCGCCGACTACCTCGACTACGACACGCTGACCGCGCAGCTCCGCGCGTGGGCGGACACGCATCCGTCGCTCTGCCGGCTCGAGAGCCTCGGGCAGACCCCGGAGGGGCGCGCGATCTGGATGCTCACGATCGGCGCCGACCTCGATTGTCCACGCCCGGCGGCCTGGGTCGACGGCAACATGCACGCCTCCGAGGTCTGCGGCTCCAGCGTCGCGCTCGCGATCGCGGAAGACGTGCTCGCGCTTCACCTCGGGGAGACCGTCGACGGCATCTCGCCGCAGGTCGCGGAGGTCTTGCGCGCGATCCACCTGCACGTCGTGCCGCGCATCTCGCCCGACGGCGCGGAGGCGGTGCTGAAGACCGGGCGCTACGTCCGATCGGTGCCCCGCGACGTGCGACCGAACCGCCAGCACGCGCGCTGGATCGCGGAGGACGTGGACGGCGACGGGCTCGCGCTCGTGATGCGCCAGGTCGATCCCGCGGGCGAGTACGTGGAGTCGAAGGACTTTCCCGGTCTGCTCGTGCCGCGTGAGCTCGACGACGAGGGGCCCTTCTACAAGATCTACCCGGAAGGTCGGATCGAAGGCTGGGACGGATTCACCATCCCCGATCCGTACTTTCTCTCCGACAACGACACCGATCTCAATCGCAATTTCCCGTACCACTGGGCGCCCGAGCCGCAGCAGGTCGGCGCGGGACGCTACGCGGGCAGCGAGCCGGAGACCCGCGCGATCGTGGAGGCCGCCATCGCGCGCCCGAACCTCTTCGCGTGGCTGAACCTGCACACCTTCGGCGGGGTGTTGATTCGCCCGCTCGGCGCGGCGGCCGACTCGAAGATGCACCCCGGCGACCTCGCGCTCTTTCGTCAGCTCGAGGCCTGGGCCACCGAGCTCACGGGCTACCCGACGGTCAGCGGCTTTCACCAGTTCCTCTACGAGCCGGAGAAGCCGCTCCACGGCGATCTGAGCGACTTCGCGTACCACCAGCGCGGCGCCTTCGCGTGGGTCTGCGAGCTCTGGGATCTCTTCGAGCAGGCGGGCTTGCCCAAGCGCGATCGCTTCGTCGACCGCTACTCGCACCTCGATCGCGAGCACGTGGTGCAGCTCGCGGTCTGGGATCGCGACCACAACGACGGCGCGGTGATTCGGCCGTGGAAGAAGCACGTGCATCCGCAGCTCGGCGAGGTGGAGGTCGGCGGGCTCGATCCCCGCTTCGGCTTCTGGAATCCGCCGCGCGCGCGGCTCGCGGAGGTGTGTCGATCGCAGAGCGCGCTCTTCGCGCGCGTGGCGGCTCTCGCGCCGCGGGTGGCGATCGGAGAGCCGAAGGTCACGCGCCTGTCCGAGGGGGTGCACCGCGTGGAGCTCGAGGTGTCGAACCACGGCTACCTCGCGACCTGCGGCATCGAGTCCGCGCGCGCGCTCCCGTGGAACGAGCCGCTGCACGTCGCGCTCGTGACGAACGGGACTCTCGAGGTCGACGACGCGGATCGTCGCCGCGCGATCGGTCACCTCGAAGGCTGGGGCCGCGGTCGCTGGTCCGGCGGGAGCGCGCTCTACTTCCAGCGCAGCCGCGGCAGCGTGAGCCGCGCGCGCGTCGTCGCGGTGGTGCGCGGCCACGGCGAGCTGCGCGTGCAGGTGACGAGCTGCCGCGTCGGCACGAGCGAGCGCGTGGTGCGCATCGAGGGCTGACGCCGCGCGTCGGAGATCACGGTCCGCCCACGAGCCGAAGGGGCGGTCGCGACCGATGTCGCGCATCCAGCAGCGTGCGCGAGCGCAGCGCGATCCGCGTCGTGTGCGCCTCTGCTCCGAACCGCATCGTGAGGGCGTCGCCTCCGTCGCGCGCGGCGGCGGTGGGTTTCAGCTCCGGCGCGTCGCGCTCTCGCGCACCACCGACTCCACGAGCGACTTCGCGTCCTCCAGCACCACGACGTGCTCGGCGAGCGCGCGTCGCTCGTCCTTCGCGAGCGCCGCCGCGGCGGCGGTGTGGGCGTGGCGCGCGTGCTCGAGCGTGACCTCCGCGTCGGGGTTGCCGGTCACCCAGCGCTCCGCGTCGCCGATCGCGCGCTCCACCTCCACCAGCAGCGACTGGAGGCTCTGCCGCAGCGCCTCGTGGGCCTCGGCGGCGCGGCGCTCTTCGAGCCACGCCGCGCTCTCCGCGCTCATGCGCTCGAGATCTTCGTTCGCGAAGCTGCTCTGTCCGAGCACCTCCACACGCGTCTCTTCGCCCGTCTCGAGATCCTTCGCCGACACGCTGAAGATGCCGTCGTTGTCGATCTCGAACGCGACCTCGACCTCGACCTCGCCGGCGGGCGCCTTGCGCATTCCGAGCAGCGCGAAGTCTTGCAGCAGATCGTTCTCGCTCGCGCGCGGGCTCTCGCCTTGGAGCACCACGATGCGGAGCGTCTCCTGATCGTCGCGCGAGGTCGTGAAGAGGCTCGGGATGCGGCAGGGCACCCGCGTGCTCGCCGGGATCACGACCTCGTAGCCGTCGCCCGCGGTCGCGATGCCGAGCGAGTGTGCGGTGACGTCCTCGAGCGCGACGTCGTCGATCTCGGCCGCGAGCGCGGCGCCCTGGATCGCGGCGCCGAGCGCGACGACCTCGTCGGGGTGCACGTTCTTCGACGCGCGCCGCCCGAAGAGATCCTCCACCGCCCGCTGCACGAGCGGCATGCGTGTCATGCCGCCGACGAGCACCACGTCGTCGATCGACGAGGCCTCGATGCGCGCGAGCTCGAGCGCGTGCATGCAGATGTCGAGGGTGCGGTCGACGAGATCGGTCGTGAGCTTCTCGAGCTGCGCGCGGCTGACCGAGTAGTGCATGTGCAGCGGCCCGCGTTCGGACTGCGACACGATGAAGGGGAGCTGCACCTCGGTCTCTTCCACCGACGAGAGCTCGCACTTCGCCTTCTGAGCGGCCTGCTTCAAGCGCTGCAGCGCGATGGGCGAGTCGCGCAGGTCGACGCCCTCTTGGACTTGGAAGCCGCGAATCAGCCACGCCATCAGGCGATCGTCGAAGTCCTCCCCGCCGAGGAAGGAGTCGCCGGTGGTCGACACGACGCGGAAGACACCTTCCTTCGTGACCTCGACGATCGAGATGTCGAAGGTGCCGCCGCCGAGGAGATGTCGAAGGTGCCGCCGCCGAGATCGTAGACCGCGAGGCGCTTGTCCTCGCCCCGCCCGAACCCGTACGCGAGCGCGGCTGCGGTCGGCTCGTTGAGGATGCGCAGGACGTCCAGGCCGGCGATGAGCCCCGCGTCCTTCACCGCTTGGCGCTGCGCGTCGTTGAAGTACGCAGGCACCGTGACGACCGCTTGCTCCACGCGGTCGCCGAGGTGCTCTTCGGCGACCACCCGCATCTCTTGGAGCAGCATCGCGCTGATCTCGGGCACCGAGTACTGCCGCCCGCGCAGCACGAGCCGCACGTCGTCGTAGGGCCCACGTTCGATGCCGTAGGGCATCGTGCCGATCGCGTGCTGCACCTGCGGCGAGTCGAAGAGCCGGCCGATCAGGCGCTTGTGCGCGTAGACCGTGTGCTCAGGGTTCGTGATCGCCTGCCGCGCCGCGACCTGGCCCACCACACGCGTGCCGTCCTCCGCGACCGCGACGATCGAGGGCGTGGTCTTGTAGCCCTGCTTGTTGGGGATGACGGTGGGCTGCCCCGCTTCCACCACCGCGACACAGCAGTTGGTGGTCCCGAGATCGATGCCGATGACGCGGCTCATTCGCTTCTTCTCTCGCGTGCAGCCGTGACGGTTTCCTCTCGTCGGCGGGGTCAGCCGCCGACGCCGAGCCGACGCGAGGCGGCCATTCTGTGCAAAGCCACCCGAGCACCGCAAGTGCGGGTTCTTCCGGAGGGGCGTTCCGGCCCCTTCCATCGGGTGGAGCCCGAGTGGGCCCCTCGCCACGTCAGCCACGGACGATCGCCGAACGTGATCTCGCCCACGCCGGCCGAGTCTCGTGCTTCGAGGACGATCTCTCGGATGCACGTAGCTCGTGACGACGCACGCGACGGAACGAGAAAGGCGGCCCGAGAGCCGCCCCTTCGCCGAAGCTCCTCCGCTCTCCCGGACCGGGAGCGGTCGCTTCACGCGCTTCGCCTCACTCGGCGGCGCCCACGGCGCCGGTGAACTTCACGTACTCGAAGTCCACGCCCTTGCCCTTCACGCCCTTGGCGGGCGGCGCGATCCACGGCGCGAACTGGCCGGGCTCGTAGCAGGGCACCATCAGCGACTTCACGTACGCGCGGTCCTCGTCGGTCGGCAGCCACTTGGTGCGGCTCTTCTCGAAGTCCGCGTCGCTCACGAGGTTGCCCTCGGGGTCGAAGCGGAAGTCTGCGTAGATGCCCATCCCGCGGTTGAAGCGGCGGTTCGGGATGCGGAGGCGGAAGTCGAGGCCGGTGGACGCGATGGTCTTGTTCCAGCGCTCGCACGCGCGCTCGCAGTCGTCGATGTACTCGTCGCGGAGCACCTCGTTCATCGCGTTGCGCAGCGGCACCTCTTCCATCGTCATGCGGCCGTCCTTGACGATCGGAATCGTGTAGACGCCTTCGAGGCCCGAGTGATCGGAGTACTTCTTCTGCTCGTGGTGCCGACCCTTGAGGCCGGTCGCGAAGTAGTCCGCCGCGTTCGAGCTGATCTCGCCGCCGAAGAGCTCGACCGCGCTCGAGACCCAGAAGTTGATCCACTTCTGGATGGTCGGCAGATCGATGGCGCCCTGGTTGCGCGCGTCGCCGTTCGGATCCTTCACCGTCGCCTCCGCCGCGCGGCGGATGATGCGGTCGAGGCCAGTCTCGCCGACGAAGAGGTGGAAGGCCTCCTCGGTGAGCATGAACTGCGTCGCGCGCGCGAGCGGATCGAAGCCCGACTCGGAGAGCGACGAGAGCTGATACTTGCCGTCACGGTCCGTGAACATCGTGAAGCAGAAGAACGAGAGCCACTCGTCGGTCGTCTCGTTGAACGTCGACAGGATGCGCGGCTTGTCCTGATCGCCGCTGCGGCGCGCGAGGAGCGCTTCGGCTTCTTCGCGACCGTCGCGGCCGAAGTACTGGTGGAGCAGGTGCACCATCGCCCAGAGGTGACGGCCCTCTTCGACGTTCACCTGGAAGAGGTTGCGCAGGTCGTAGAGCGAGGGCGCGCACTTGCCGAGCAGACGCTGCTGCTCGACCGACGCCGGCTCGGTGTCCGCCTGCGTGACGATGATCCGGCGGAGCATGCCGCGCAGCTCGCCCGGGACCTCTTCCCACGCGTCGTACTTCGCGTTGTCGCCGAAGCCGATCTTCCGCTCGCCCGCGCGCGGGGTGAGGAAGATGCCCCAGCGGTAGTCGGGCATCTTCACGTAGTCGTAGTTGGCCCAGCCGCCGGCATCGACGCTGATCGCGGTGCGCAGCCAGATCTGGTCCTCTTGGAACCCTTCCGGGCCCATGTCGCGCCACCAACGGAGGAAGTCCGGCTGCCACTTTTCGAGCGCTCGGAGGAGCTTTCGGTCGGAGCCGAGATCGACGTTGTTGGGGATGGAATCGGTGAGCGACATGGTGCGCGCACGCTAGAGGTGGCCCCCTGGAGCGGCTATGCGGCGGCTCACTGTGCGAGCACTCTCGTGAGCGGAATCACCTGAAACCTCGGGGGGTTGCCAGACACCCGAGGTGGACCGTGGGGGCGTGAGCGAACCCCCCTCCCGCGGGCTCTCGCGCCGGCCTCTCGACATCTTGTTGAACTTGATTCAACATGATGACGCAACGCGTCGCCCCCCCGCGTCACGCGAGGGATCGTGAGCGGGACCGACGCGCGAAGAGCGACCTCGAGTCGCTGGAGGAGCCCATGCCGAACCCGTCGTCTTCGTCCTCTTCCTCGACGCCGTCGCTGGAGTCCATCCGCACGAGCGCGACCGCGCTGCTCACCATCGTCGAAGCGGTCGAGCGCACTGCGTGGGAGGTCCGTCACGCCGCGCTCGAGACCGTCGAGGCGGGCAAGCGCGACGTCGAGCGTCTCGCCGACGCGTCGCGCAGCAGCCGCCGTCGTTCGCTGCGCATGACGCGCGCGGCCTTCGTGCTCGGGCGCATCGTCGCGAGCTACCGCTTCCACGTCACGCGCGCGGCCTTCACGACCAAGCGCTACTCGGCGCGCGCGCTCGAGGCGCTGCACGTGAAGAACGCGCGTCTCTTCCGCGAGCTCTCCGAGGAGCTCGGCGGCGCGTTCTTGAAGGTCGGCCAGACGCTCGGATCGCGCGCGGACATTCTGCCCGCGGTGTGGGTGCGCGAGCTCTCGGGTCTGCAGGACGCCGCGCCGCCGGAGGAGTTCTCGCGCATCCGTCGCGTGCTCGAGCAGGAGCTCGGTGCGCCGCTCGACGAGCTCTTCGCGAGCTTCGAGGAGATCCCGGTCGCGGCGGCCTCGATCGGTCAGGTACACCGCGCGGTCACGCAGAGCGGCGAGGTGGTCGCGGTGAAGGTGCAGCGTCCGCACGTCGACGAGCGCGTGGAGGACGACCTCGTGTTGCTGCGCCACTTCGTCGAGGCGCTCAAGCCCTCGCTGCCGCCGACCGACTTCGACACCATCGTCGAGAGCCTCGTGCGCGGCGTGAAGGAGGAGCTCGACTTCGAGCTGGAGCACGAGCGGCTCACGCTGGTGTCGGCCTTCTTGAACGAGGTGCCGGGCCTCTGCGCGCCGGTGCCGATCGACGGGCTCTGCACGCGCCGCGTGCTCACGGCGACCTTCGAGGAGGGACGCAAGATCACCGACGTGCTCGACGAGCTCGCGGCGCGTCGCGAAGAAGATCCCGCGGTCGACGACGAGATCAGCGAGCTGCTCGCGAGCGCCTTCGACGCGTGGGTGCGGCAGGTGCTCGAGCTCGGCGTCTTCCAGGCCGATCCGCACCCGGGGAACATCCTCGTGAAGGCGGACGGAACGATCGTGGTGCTCGATCTCGGCTGCGCGCAGGATCTGCTCAAGCCGCGCCGCGACGCGTACCGCAAGCTGCTGCTCGCGTTCCTCGTCAACGATCGCGAGGGCGTGGTGGCGCGCCTGGAGGAGCTCGGCTTCCGGACGAAGAGCGGTCAGCCCGACACGCTGGTGCTCTTCGCCGACGCGTTCCTGAACGAGCTCCGCGGCATGCTGAGCGGGGAGGGCGCGAGCTGGCCGACCGCGAGCGATTTGCTCGAGCGCGCCAAGGCGCTCAAGGCGCAGGCGGACGCCGATCCGGTGGAGACGATCCCGGAGGACTTCGTGCTCCTCGCGCGGGTCTTCGCGACCCTCGGGGGGCTCTTCGCGGCGTATCGCCCGGCGAGCATCGGGCCGAAGCTCACGCCGCGGCTCTCCCGCGCGCTCTTCGGCTGAACGCGTCGGCCGAGCTCGCGACCTCGCTCGCGGCACGGCGACGAGGCCGCGAGCTTTCTCTCATCTGCGTTTTCACACCGAAGGCGTGCCTCACGGCGCGCCTTTCTTTTAGGGTGCGCGCCGGTTTCGGGAGGCCACGCGGGTACGCGTCGCGCTGCCGATGTCCACGGAAGAACGCGCCCATGACCTCGACCGCCACCGCCTCGACCACCGCCGCCCTCGAACCGGTCTCCTTCGACACGCACCCAGATCGCTACAAGCACTGGAAGCTCACGTTCGACGGACCGGTCGCGACGCTCACGATGACGGTGCAGCGCGACGGCGGCCTGCGCGAGGGCTACGAGCTCAAGCTCAACAGCTACGACCTCGGGGTCGACATCGAGCTCGCGGACGCGATCCAGCGGCTGCGCTTCGAGCACCCCGAGGTGCGCTGCGTGGTGGTCGAGAGCGGCATCGATCGGGTGTTCTGCGCGGGCGCGAACATCCCGATGCTCGGCAGCTCGACGCACGCGTTCAAAGTGAACTTCTGCAAGTTCACGAACGAGACGCGCCTCTACCTGGAGGACGCGAGCGCGCACAGCGGCATCTCGTTCCTCGCGGCGCTCAATGGGACTTGTGCGGGCGGCGGCTACGAGCTCGCGCTCGCGTGCGACGAGATGATCCTCGTCGACGACGGCTCGAGCGCGGTGTCGCTCCCCGAGGTCCCGCTCCTCGCGGTGCTCCCCGGGACGGGCGGGCTCACGCGCCTGGTCGACAAGCGCAAGGTGCGCCGCGATCGCGCGGACATCTTCTGCACGACCAGCGAAGGCATCCGCGGCAAGCGCGCGGTGGAGTGGAACCTCGTGGACGCGGTCGCGCCGCGCTCGAAGTTCGCGGAGGCGGTGAAGGAGCGCGCGAGCAAGCTCGCCGCGAAGCACGCGGATCGGAAGAAGGGCCCGGGGATCACGCTCGATCCGGTGCGGCCGACGCGCACCGACGAAGACGGCAAGACGCTGCTCGGCTACTCGCACGTGTCTGTCGAGATCGACCGTGGCCTGCGCGTCGCGACGATCACGATGAAGGGCCCGGAGGGCAAGCAGCCGACGAGCGCGGAGGAGATCCAAGCCGCGGGCGCGTCGCAGTGGTCGCTGCGCGCGTGGCGCGAGCTCGACGACGCGATCCTGCAGCTCCGCCTCAACTGCCTCGACGTGGGTCTGGTGGTGCTTCGGACGCGCGGCTCGATCGAGGCGGTGCGCGCGGTGGACGAGGCGCTGTTCTCGGCGCGCGAGCACTGGCTCGCGAACGAGATCCTGCGTTTGCAGGCGCGCGTGCTTCGGCGCCTCGACGTGACGAGCAAGAGCTTCTTCGCGCTGGTCGATCCGGGCAGCTGCTTCGCGGGCTCGCTCTTCGAGCTCGTGCTCGTGGCGGATCGCTCCTACATGCTCGCGGACGAGGACGGCGAGGTCGCAGTGGCGCTCTCGTCGCTCAACGGCGGCGCGCTCCCGGTGAACACGGGGCTCTCGCGTCTTCAGGTTCGCTTCTTCGGTGAGCCCGGCAAGGTCGACGAGATCCTCTCGAAGAAGGGGCTCCTCGCGAGCGAAGAAGCGGAAGCGCTCGGGCTCGTCACGGTCTGTCCGGACGACATCGACTGGGAAGACGACGTGCGGATCGCGATCGAGGAGCGCGCGAGCATGTCGCCCGACGCGCTCACCGGCATGGAAGCTTCGTTGCGCTTCCCCGGGCCGGAGACGGTCGAGAGCAAGATCTTCGCGCGCCTCTCCGCGTGGCAGAACTGGATCTTCCAGCGCCCGAACGCGGTGGGCCCGCAAGGCGCGCTCACGAAGTACGGTCAGCCGGACCGCCCGAGCTTCGACTTCACGCGCTGCTGAGCGCGTGGCTCGTCCGACGGCCGCGTCCGCCGAGCTCGGCGATGCGCATCCGCCGGAATCGAGAACGGATCACTTGGCACGGCGCACGACCGAGAAGCGCATCGTCGGGTGCCAGTAGTCGCCGCACTCGAAGCCGTCCCCGCGACCGACCCGGCGGCGGATCAGGTCGTTTCGAACGTGGAACGTGCCCTCCGCCAGCACGACGTCGGTTTGCTCGCCGTGGTTGACCTCGACGTCGCCGAGACGCAGCGCGTAGTCGGCGATCAGTGCGTCTGGACACCCGTAGAAGGCGCCCTGATGCGGCGTGAAGCCGTGGCACGAGAGCACGGGGCGGAGGGTGGCCTCGGCGACCGTGATCTCGGCGTCGAAGGCTCCGTCCCCACCGGCCGCGCCAAACACCGCGAGCACGCCGAGCTCGTCACGGACGACGAGGCCGAGGCCCGTTCGTTCCAGCTCGAGCTCGTCGCCCACCTCGAGGTCGTCGCCTGGGAGAACGAGGGAATGGACCTCGTCGTCGATGGTGAGGTGCACGAGCGTCTGCTCCTCCGTTTGCTCGATGGACGCGACCGTCGCGGAGGTCGCGGTCACCCCGGGCAAGGCGGGCGAATCGGGGAAGCAGCAGGGCACCGGCTCGGCGCACGTCGGGGAGCCTTCGACCAGCGTGCCTTCGAGCGCGTCGGGGCCGTTCCGACCTGCGTCGTGATCGTCACCCGGAAGGTCGCCGTCCGGATGGCCTCCGTCGCTCCAAGAGAGCCTATCGCCTTCGCCTTCGGAGCAGGCGGCGCCGAGGATGGCGATGGCGAGAGCAGCGAGTCGAGCCGTGGTGCGCATGGTCGAGTCGTCAGCAATCCACGTGCCCACGGATCGCGAGCCAGACGGTGCCGCATCCGGTCACGAACGGACCGGATGGCGCGACTCTTATCGTGCGGATTCCGCCCACTCAGAGCCCCGTGGGTCGCGCGTTCCTGTCGTGGTGTAGACTGATTTCGTGAGCACTCCCGCCGAACGCGCCGCACGACGCCGAGCCACGTGGTCGGGCGGCGTCGCGCGAACGTTCGAGGAGGCGGAAGAGCTGGACCTCGAGTTCTGGCTCGCCGCCACGCCGCAGGAGCGTATTCGCGGAGTCACCGAGCTCATCGCGGAGATGCACGCGCTCACGGGAGCCGCCGATGAACCTGTCCCCCGACTTCAGAGATCTGTTGGAGGAGCTCGGCCGCGCAAAGGTTGAGTACGTGCTCGTCGGTGGCTACGCGGTCGCGTTTCACGGGCGTCCGCGCGCGACGAAAGACATCGACCTGGTGCTGAGGGGGACGGCGGAGAACCTGGACCGGACTGCGAGCGCGCTCGACGCGTTCGGAGCGCCGCCGCAGGTGGTACAGGCGACGCGCTCGATGCACGCGGACGAGGTCGTCTACATGGGGCAGCCCCCCATGCGGGTCGACTTTCTCCGAACGATCGATGGTGTCGACGCGGCCGAGCTCTTTCGGGATGCGATCGAGGCGGAGGTCGACGGTATCTCGATTCGTGTGATCTCCATCGAGCATCTCATTCGAAACAAACGCGCGGCGGGTCGTCCGGTCGACCTTCTCGACGCAGACTTCCTCGAACGCGTGAGGGACCGACGCGCCTGATCGTGCTCAGCGTCGGCGTCGCCGGGCGACAAGCAGGAGCCCGAGCGCCACCGGGACGAGCGTTCCGGTCGGCACACCGCTCGTGGTGCAGCCACGCTTGCCGGTGTCGACGAGGAAGGGCTCCGAGAAGCCGCTCGCGTTGCCGGCTTGATCGAGGACCTGAATCACGGCCCAGAGGTCGCGGCCTTCCCAGTCCTCGTCGCCGTAGGTCCAGAGCTCGTTGGAGCCGTAGCGATCGGCGACCACGAGGTGGTCCGGCGCACCGACGGGGGCGCGACGCTCACGGGAGAGCCAGATCGCGAAGGTGAGGGACTCGTGAGGAGCGCGGTCGTCTTCGGCGACGACGTCGTAGTCGACACGCGCGATCGTCCCGCAGCTGCTCATACCACCGCAGCCGACGTCGCTCTCGCTCACGGTGAGCGTGACGGCCTGGAGCTCGGGGATGCTCGGGGCGATCTCGTCGGGCGTGGTGTCGAGCAGAACTCGTTCGCCGAACGCGTCGATCTCGGTCGTGCCTTCGGGAACGCGGAAGAGCTCGAGGCTCCCGACGCGGAAGCTCGTGCCCTCTCCGATCGGCGCCACGGAGGCGAGGTTCGCGGGCGGGCGCGGGCGCGGCTCGTCGTACCACGACATGCCGAGCCAGTCGGTCACTTGGGGTTCTGGGACGAGGCTGCACGCGTAGGCGACCGGGACTGCGACCAGTAGCGAGCCGAGGGCGAGCGTCGCCGCGATCTTCTTCGTTTGATTCATGGAGTCGCCAGCTTCTCGTCGGAGATGGTCGAGAGTCACTTCGCGCGACGCACGAGCTCGAAGCGCAACATCGGAGGCCAGAAGTCGGCGCACTCGCGTCCCGTCCCCGACACGCGTCGCCGCACCGTTTGGTTGCGGAGATGGTAGCTCGTGCCGCCGACCGTGAGGGTCGTTTGCTGGCCGGCCGACACCGAGGAACCCGCGAGCTCGAGGGCGTAGTCGGCGATCAGCGCGTCGTCGCAGAACTCGGGCATGCGGTGGGACACGAAGCCATGACAGGCGAGCACGGGGCGAAGCGTCTCGTCGCCCACTGCGAGCTCCGCGTCGACGAACGTGCCGCCGTAGCCGACGTCGTCGGTCCCGATCACGGCCGCGATGCCGTCCTCGTCGCGAAGCACGATCCCGAGGTCGGTCGTCGTGACTTCGAGGGTGTCGCCCACGGACAGATCGGGCGCGACTGCGAGCGCGAGCTCGAGGGACGTCTCGTCGTCCAGGGTCAGGACGAGCGTCGTCGCATCGTCGGGCCCGTCGACGGGGTCGATGGCGGCGACGGTCGCCGCTCCGGAGAGCGCATCGGCGGGTAGGGCACCGAGCGTGTCGGCGCAGCACGGGACGGGGGCACCGCAGAGAGGCGAGCCCTCGACTTCGGTTCCGTCCAAAGGATCGTTCGTCGCGTTCGTGCAACCGAGCGCGAGCGCGAGGAGAAGTGACGTTTTTGGAGCCGGCCGCCAGGCCGAGCGACCCGACGTCACGTGAGCGTCGCCGTCAGGCGACCGAACCATCGAACTGCGGGGGTGACGCATGTTCTCCGACAGAGCATCGAGCATGCCACGAGAAGTGCGCCAACCCGTGCCCTGGAGACGGCCGCGTTGCTCTCG
>JALOQC010000257.1 GCA_025453555.1 Myxococcota bacterium
GGCCTGGGTCTGTTGCGGGGCGCTCGCCTGCAACAACACACCCGAGTTCATGCCGCCTCCGGATGGCGATCCGTTGACGCTCGGCGAGCTCGTCTACCAGGTCCTCCACCAGAATCTCGGCCGCGCCGACGCGTGCGGGGTCGAGTACACCTCCACTCTCGAGCTCGATCGCGAACGCTTCGTCGTCACCTTCGACACCGCGATCGGCGAGGACGAGATCGGCTCCCTCCCCGAGCTCCTCGGCGAGTCGATCCTCCCCGTGGTCGACGACGGCTCGCTGCCCGAGCTCACCGACGCGGTCGCCGAGGCGCTCGCGCTCCTCGTCGACGCGGAGCTCGATCCCGATCGCACCGCGCTGCGCTCCGCACTCGAGATCGCGCAGACCCGCTCGGTGCTCGAGACGAGCCACGCGCTCGAGCTCATGCGTCGCGTGCTCGCCGATCCCGAGCTACCCGATCACGTGCACGCGCTCGCGAGCCTCGGCACGCGCACCAGCGGCGACGACGACGTGGTGGGCCTCTTGCTCGGGCTCGCCGCGCGGAACCTCGAGGACGTCGGCGAGCCGAGCGCGTGTGGCGAGCTCACGTTGCCGAGCCTCTCGGACACGCTGCTGCGCACCGAGGGCTTCGTCGCGCTCGAAGGTCGGGGCCGCCCCGCCTGGGTCGCGCGCGCGGACGAAAACGGAAACCCCCGCGTTCGCACGAGCTCGCTCACCGGCCGGCTCTACGCGCCCTTCGTCGACGAAGACGGCGACGGCGCGGCGGACGTCGACGAGCTCGGCCGCCCGATCGACGCGGACGGCGCGATCGTGGAGCTCGACGCGTTCGGCGCGGGCGAGGGCTACGACGGCGAAGGCCGCGCGCTCGCGGACGACGGCGCGCTGCTCTTCGAGTACGTCGACGTGAAGCAGACGGTGCTCGCGCGTGTGCTGCAGCTCGGCGACGACGCGCTCGAAGCGCGCGTGCACCTCGATCTCGTCGACGTCGCGGAGGCCGCGCTCGGTCGCCCCGAGGTCTGCCCCGACGAGCCCGACTGCCGCACCTACGGCACCGAAGACCATCCCGTCGCCGACACCGCGTACCTCGCGCTCGAGCTCTTGAAGGACGACCACGCGCGCGCGCTCGTCGACACCGTCGCGACCCTCGTCGAAGAAGACCCGGAGCTCGCGGAGGAGCTGCTCGTGTCGATGGGCAAGCTGATCGAAGCGCTCGAGCGCACCGAGCTCTCGCTCACGGATCGTCAGCTCCTCACCACCGGCATCGATCTGCTCCCGCTCCTCGATCGCACCTTCGAGGCCGACGCCGCGGGCGAGTCGACCCCGCGTGTGCTCCTCGGCGTGGTGAGCGAGCTCGGCGACACCGCGCGCGCCTTCCCCGAGCAGCTCGGCTGGATGGTCGACTACCGCGAGCTCGAGAAGACGCGGCAGTGCTCCGCCGACGCACCGAACCTCGCCGCCTCCGTGCCCGTCGACTACGCGCAGCCGCGCTACTACACGGTCGGCGGTCGACAGGTCGACAACCGCAGCGCGCTCGAGCAGGTCATCGAGCTGCTGGACGTGGCCGACTGCGGCGACGTGCCCTTCACGGACGACCGCACGGTCGCGTACGTCGCGCTCGATCTGCTCGCGGATCGCAGCCCCACCACGGTGTGCGGCGTGATCGACGCGGCCATCGGCGCGATCGACGTGCTCCCCGGCGCGAGCGACTTCGTGGTGACCAACGCGCTCGACGCGATCGGCTGCGACGGCGACCGCGTGTTCGCCGCACTGCGCTCGCTCGAGACGCTCGCGGAGAGCGGCGCGCTCGACTTCCTCTTGCCCGTCGCGCGCGTGTTCAAGGAGCGCGGCCAGCTCGATCTGCTGATCGAGATCCTCCGCTTCGTGGCGACCGATCTGCGCATCGACGAAGGCGGCGACCCCGGCCGACGCAGCGTGGTGCGTCGCCTGCTGCCCGCGCTCTCCGAGGTGCTCGCGAGCGGCGCCGCGGACGTGCTCTTCGATCTTCTCGACCTGATGGTGTCGATCCGCGCGGAGGGTCGCGACGGCGACACGCTCGCCGACGTGATGATGGACTCGCTCGCGTTCGTCGTGGACGGCAGCCGCACCGTGCGCACGCGCGGCGGCATGGTCGCGGACACCAGCCACGCGCGGGAGCTGCTCCTCTCGCTGCGCACGCTCGTCGATCGCCTCCGCACGAGCCCCACCGGACGCCCCGCGTTCGATCGAATGGTCGACTACCTCACGGGCTACCTCGTGCGTCGGACCACGGTGGACGGCCGCGAGGTGCTCGCGAACCGTGACCTCGTGCCGCTCGCGCAGATCCTCACGCAGGTCGCGCGCGACGCGACGGATCGACCGCGCGCGGAGTACCAGTGTTGGCTCGGCGAGCTGCAGAGCGGCGTCGACGACTTCCTCACCGGCCGCGATCTCGCGGACGTGGTGCGGCTCGCGCAGGCGCTCGACGGCAACGACGACGGCGAGCACGTTCAGGCTTGGCTCCGCACGTTCCTGCAGCCGCAGCCCGACGCGCCCGACGAAGAGCTCTACGGTCCGACCTTGCAGGTCGTGGGCGGCGTGCTCGGCAGCGATCTGACGGGTGAGCGCGCGGCGCCGATGCTGCGTTGGCTCGGACAGGTCGCCGATCAGCGCCGCGGCGACGGCGCAGAGATCGTCTCGCTCGTCGATCGCATCCTCGCGAGCGACGAGCGCGGCGCCATGCTCGGCATCGCGCAGAACTTCCTCTCGCCCGCGCCGCTCGATCCCTCCGAGACGAGCGTCGAGGTCTACGCGGACATCTTCGACTCCGTCACCGACGTGACGGACGAGCGCATGTGCGTGGCGAGCCCCGACGTGCGCTTCACGGTCGAAGAGGCCCACACGACGGTGTCCGGCATCGTCGAGTTCATGCAGGACGACGCGCAGGGCCTCGGCGCGGTGTACGGGCTCATCGGTCGTCGCCGCGACGCGCCGCCTCGTCCGTGACGTTGCGCGTGGGTGTGCCCTCCGTCGCGACGACGCACGCGCCGTGAGAGCCTCGCGCGTAGCCAGGGTTGCGACCGCTCGCCCGTCGCTTCCCGCGACCGCTCGCCGGTCACCTCGCGCGAGCACGTCGCCGACCTCCTTCCATGACGCCGTCTCTCCTTCGGTCGAGCCCTCCCCTCACCTGCGAACGCCGATGAACCTCTCGCGCCCTCTCTTCGCCCTCGCGCTCGCGCTCCCCTCGCTCTTCGCGTCCTCGGCGCGCGCCAACACCGTCGAGGACATCCAAGGCCTCGGCAGCCGCGTGAACGCGATGGGCGGCGCGGGCACCGCGCTCGCGACCGACTTCGCCGCGACCTACTACTCGCCCGCGAACCTCGCGTTCTGCGAGAACAGCTCGCTCAGCCTGGAGCTACGCCACACCCTCTACGAGCTCGAGCTCGAAGGCGACCCCGACGATCCCGAAGCCAAGGAGCTCCGCGACCAAACGCGCGTCAGCGTCGGCTTCTGCAACCAGCTCCCCTACAACTTCGCGTTCGGTCTGGTCTTCGCGATGGGTCTGCAGAACCCGATGACCCTCGACCAGACGACGCTGAGCTCGACGCCGCAGTTCCTCCTCTACGGCGAGCCGCTCGAGCAGCTCTCGATTCAGCTCGGCGTCGCCTACAAGATCGTCCCCCAGCTCTCGATCGGCCTCGGGGTGTCGATCCTCGTCAACAGCTTCCTCGGCGTGAACGCGTCGATCCCGATCGTCACCGACGGCACGGTGGAGGCCGAAATCCGCTGGGACCTCAAGCCGCGCGCCGCCGTCGTCGCGGGTGTGCACGCGGAGCCGATCCCGGGCCTGCACCTCGCGGCGAACTACCGCTCCGCGCTCTTTCACGACCTCAACACGCCGACCAACGTCGAGGTCGAAGCGGCGGGCGTGTTCCTCGACGTGCAGCTCTTCATCGAGTCCGCCGCCTGGTACTCGCCGCAGCAGTTCGCGATCGGCGTGACCTGGGATCCGATCGACGCGCTCACCCTCGCGTTCGACGTGACGTGGTTCGACTGGTCGTCGCACCCGGGCCCCTTCCTCGTCGTCACGCCCGTCGGCGAGGACGGAATCGCGGCCGGTCTGCGTTACCCGGAGCGCGAGGACTACGGCTTCCGCGACGTGGTCGTCCCGCGCCTCGGCGCCGAGTACCGGATCCTCGACGACGACCTCGCGCTGCGCGCTGGCTACCACTACCGCGCCGCGATCGCGCCCGTGCCGTCGCAGACCTCGAACCTGCTCGACTCCGACGTGCACTCGATCAGCCTCGGCGGCGGCTACTTCTTCGGGGATCGCCCGGACGAGATGACCGAGCCCGCGACCGGGCCCCACATCCGCGGCGCCAACGGCAGCATCGACGTCTTCGTGCGGGTCCAGCACATGAAGTCGCGCGACGTCGCGCGCACGGAGACGGGCCCGCTCGACGTCTACTCCTTCGGCGGCAACGTCCTCGACGCGGGCCTGCAGCTCAGCATCGGCTGGTTCTGAGCGAGCCCGGCTGGCCTCCGCGGCCGGGGCACGCGACTTCTTCGTGCGCCTCGCCAGGCCCTCGCCGACGTCGACGCTCGTGATCGTGATCGTGATCGTGTTCGTTCGTGAGCGTGAGCGTGGTCGTGAGCGTGAGCGTGGTCGTGAGCGCGAGCGTGAGCGCGATCGTGAGCGAGGACGAAGGCGACGAAGAGAACAGCGTCAGCCCCGCGAAGCGACCGACTGCTCGCGACCGTTCCATCTGTGGCGAAGCGTCCACGCTCGCGGAGGTTCGTGTCCAAGTCGATTCCTACTCGATTCCATTGGCTCTCGCATTCATTTCAAACGCGTTTCGCGCTCGCAAGGCACGCGCCTCACGAATCATTTTCACGCATTTCACCCGCGTTTCGTTCCGTTCTCGGACCTTTCGTCGCGTGCGCCGAGCAAAACCCTTCGTTTCGCGCTCGCCTCGCGTCCGCCACCGCCGCGAGAAGCGCGCGACAACCGCGACGGCGATGACGCAGGCGCGCGCGAAGACCTTCCGAACCCCATGCCAAACACACCACCAACCGCGTTTCGACATCACTTCGTTAGGTTCTAATCCCACGAAACACAACGGAACCATTGACGCGAGGCGTCATTTTGCCTCCCCGAAATCGAATCGAAATCTTCGCCTGGGAGAGTTCACGCGTCGTCAGGTGGGCGACGTGGAGGACTCATGGAACAGGGGCTTCTCGATTCGGTCTGGGTACTGCTGAGCTCGTTTCTCGTCTTCTTCATGCACGCAGGGTTCGCGCTCGTTGAGAGCGGATTCTGCCGAAAGAAGAACGCGGTGATGGTGCTCCTCAAGAACGTCGCCGTGGTCGGCATCGGCTCGGTCGTCTTCTACGCGATCGGTTACGGCGTGATGTTCGGGAGCGGCAACCCGTTCATGGGCACCAGCGGGTTCATGCCGAACGGCAGCGAGGAGAACGTCGGCACCCTGCCGATCTTCGTCTTCCTCTTCTTCCAGCTCGTCTTCGCGGCGACCGCCTGCACCATCGTCAGCGGCGCCATCGCGGAGCGCGCACGGCTCGGCACCTTCTTCGCGTTCTGCGCAGCCGCGGTCGCGTTCATCTACCCCGTGGTCGGCCACTGGGTGTGGGGCGGCGGCTGGCTCTCCACGATGGGCTTCAAGGACTTCGCGGGCAGCACGGTCGTGCACGCGGTCGGCGGTGGCATGGCCCTCGCGGGCGCCATCGCGGTCGGTCCGCGCCTCGGCAAATACGACGAGAAGGGCCAGAGCCGCCCGATGCCCGCGCACAACTTCCCGCTCGCCGCGCTCGGCGTGCTCGTGCTCTGGCTCGGCTGGTTCGGCTTCAACGGCGGCAGCACCGTCAGCGCCGCGGATCCGGGCGCCATCGGTCGCATCGTGCTCGTCACGAACCTCGCGGCTTCGGCTGGTTTCCTCGTGGGCCTCGCGTGGGCGAAGCTCCGCTTCAAGACGCTCGACCTCTCGATGGCGCTCAACGGCGCGCTCGCGGGCCTCGTCGGCATCACCGCCGGCTGTGACGTCATCGGGCCCGGCTGGTCGGTGATCGTCGGCTCGATCGCGGCGATCCTCTGCATCGAGACCGTGCTCTTCCTCGACAAGCGCAAGATCGACGATCCCGTCGGCGCGGTCGCGGTGCACGGCGCGTGCGGCATCTTCGGCACGCTCGCGGTCGGCCTCTTCGGCACCGACATCGGCCTCTTCACGGGCGGTGGCGCCGCGCAGCTCGGAACGCAGGCCATCGGCACGCTCGCGGGCTTCGGCTTCGCGTTCGCGACGGGCGGCGCGGTCTGGTACGCGCTCAAGCTGCTCCCGGGCGGCATCCGCGTGAGCGAAGCGCACGAGCTCGAAGGGCTCGACGTCACGGAGTGTGGCGCGGCCGCCTACCACGAGGACGACGCCTCGATGGGCGAGCTCTCGCCCGCCCCCGCCGAGTGATCGTGAGGCCCTCTTCGGAGGGCCTCACTCGTTTCGGCGCTCGGAGCCGAGCCCGATGGTCGGGCTGCTCCTCACCCCTGCTCTCTCGAGAAGCGCTCCCGCGAGCCGCGTCTCGAGCCCCGACGTGCACGCAGGACCGCGCGCGCGAGGGACGGGCTTTGCCCGAAGCGCAGGAGTTTCTCGAAAGAACATCGGCTCGAACGGCGAGAGAGACCGCCGAGCGAGACCGTGCTCGGCCCGTGGAGCCGAGATGGGAGGCGTGTATGCGTGAGACTTGGAAGTGGACGTACGTGATCCTCGGGTTGTACCTCGGTTCGACGAGCGTGATTTCGCACGCACAAACGGAAGAACCAACGGAGAGCGCCACGGAGGCGACCCTCGAAACGGCGGAACCGATGGCCGAGCCCACCCCCGCGGAGGTGGTCCTCGAAGCCCCGCCGCCGCCGCCCGCGGCACCGGTCGAGGAAGCACCGGTCGAAGAAGCCGCGCCCGAGGCGCCAGCCGATCCGGAACCCAGTTTCTGGGACCGCATGAGCCTCAACGTCTTCGGTGACGCCTACTACATGGTCGACTGGAATCGCCCGGACTCGCGCACTGCGCCGCAGGACGTGGGTCATCGCGCGTTCGACTCGCAGGCCGGCTTCGGGCTCGCGTTCGGCGGCGCGGACTTCCGCTACGCCGGTGACCAGTTCGGCGTCACCCTCGACCTGCGCTTCGGCCCCGGTGCGAGCCGCCTGCTCGGAAACTCCGACCCGGTGTTCTCGGTCCTCAAGCAGGCCTTCGTGTCGTGGACCCCGAACGAGACCGTGAGCTTCGACCTCGGTCAGTTCGACACCATCTACGGCGCCGAGGTCGCCGACAGTTGGCGAAACCTGAACTACACGCGCGGCGCTCTCTACTACCTGATGCAGCCCTTCTACCACACGGGCCTTCGCGCCAAGGTCACCCTCAGCGACCGTATCGGGCTCACGGGCATGCTCGTGAACGGCACGAACAATCCCGTGAACGGTGCCCTCGCGCCGCACCTCGGCCTGCAGGCCTCGCTCGCGATCTCCGACGCGACCTTTCTCGCGATCGGTTGGTACGGCGGCCCCGGAAGCCAAGGCTTCGGCGACGACAGCGACCCCACGAGCAGCGACGACTGGGAGCAGTTCTTCGACGTCGTCTTCACCGCGAACGCCGGCATCTTGAGCTTCGTCGGCAACGTCGACGCGTACGTGAGCGGCCCGGACAGCGGCGTGAACGAGGGCCGTAGCGTGTACTGGGGCGCGAGCGCGGCCCTCGGCATTCGTCCGGTCGAGCAGTTCGGCGTCGCGGTGCGCGGCGAGCTCTTGCAGGACCCGGACGTCTTCATCGGCAACACCGAGTTCTTGGGGACCGGCACCCTCACCCTCGACTATCGCCCCGTCCCGAACGTGATCCTGCGCCTCGACAACCGCGTCGAGGTCGCCGACACGCGCATCTTCACCGACGGCGACGGACCCGCGAGCTCGAAGACCTGGTTCGCGACGACCCTCGGCGTGGTGGTCACCTCGAACCCCTGAGCGACGACACGATGGTTCGACGAGGGGCCTGCTTCGCGCGGGCCTCTCGTCGTTTCGGAGGGGAGACATCCTCGTGCAGGGGTCGACCGCTCAGCGCCGGCGATGCACGACCTCGAAGACCGCCTCCGCCGCGTCGAGCATCGCGAGACCCGGGTCTCCGATCACGTCGTCGTCGACGCCGACCACTCGTCCTTCACGACACGCGGCGAGCGCGCGGAGCGCCGCGTGCGCGCAGAGCTCGTCCACTCGGCTCGCGGGCGCCACGATCCAATCCGGCGCCAAGGTGAGCACCTCTTCGGGCGAGTACGCCGGCCATCCGACGTAGCCGGCCTCCGTCGCGACGTCGTCGATGCCCGCCGCGTCGAGCACGTCGAAATAGCTCGTCCCGCGCGCGCCACCGTAGAGCACGTTGCTCACGGGGCCGAGGTACATGCCGCGCACGCGACCGCTCGTCCCCGCCGACACCCGGCGCATGCGTCGCGCGTAGGTCGTCGCGAGATGCTCCGCGCGCGTGGGCTCGCCGACGATCGCGCCGATCGTGCGGATGTCGTCGAGCAACGAGTAGAGGCCCTGCATCGGGCCCAGATCGAAGACCCTCGCGCCCGCCTCGCGCAGTCGCGTGACGGCGCGTGGATCGCCGACGTTCGAGACGAGCACGAGATCCGGACGCAACGCGAGGATAGCCTCCACGTCCTCCACACGCGCGACGGTGGGCGTGCCCGCGAAGCGCCACGGCGCCCGCGTCGCGCGCAGCCCGTACTCGGAGACCGCGGCGATGCGATCGGGCTCGAGGATCTCGCCGAGCACCTGATCGGCGATCGTCGAGGCGCTCACGACGCGCTCGTAGCGCCGTGCCGCCACCTCGTGCCCGGTCGCGTCGCGCAGCACCCGCGCGTCCGCGTCGGGCTCGCGCACCGACCGCGACGAGCCCAAGCCGACCACCGCGAGCGCGAGCCCGAGCGCGACGAAGAACACGAGCGCGTTGAGGAGCCCGAGGCGCGTCACGCCGAGCCCTCCCCTTCTTCGGGTCTGGGCGCTTCGCGCGTTTCGTCGCGCGCAGTTTCGTTCGCGCGCTCGCTCCCGTCGTCGTTCACCCGATCGAAACGCGGTGCCGCGTCCTCCCGCAGCGAGACCCCGTAGAGCGGCCGGAGCAGTGGATCGGCGACCACCTTCCGCGGCGTCCCCTCCGCGCGCATGCGCCCGTTCTCCAACACGAGCACGCGATCGGCGAAGCGACGCGCGTCGTCGAGCCCGTGCACCGCCGCGACGAGCGCGCGCCCTTCCGCCGCGAGCGATCGCAGAAGCGCGAAGGTCGCGAGCGCCTGGCCGACGTCGAGCGGCGCGGTCGGTTCGTCGAGCACGAGCACCGTCGCGTCGGTCGCGAGCGCGCGCGCGAGGAGCACGCGCTGCTGCTCGCCG
>JALOQC010000258.1 GCA_025453555.1 Myxococcota bacterium
TCCGCCGACACGTCGTCGAGCATGAGGGCCTCGACGATCAGCTCCTTGATCTCTCGCTCCAACGATTCGCTCATCGCTTCCATCCGTTCGTGTTCGGCCCTTCCCGTGGGAAGAGCTCGAGGGGCCTCGTCGGCCGGCACGGAGGACCCTGGGGTCGTCTCGCGCGCGAGGCATCGTTTACGCCGACGCTGCGCGCGATTCAAGCGCGGGGACGCACGAACGCGAAGAGCCGCCGATTAGGCAGCTCTTCGCGTTCGCATCGACGCTTCGCCTCGGCTCGCGAAGCGCGCGGTCGTCAGGCCTTGCCGGCCATCTGACGCAGCACGTACTGGAGGATGCCGCCGTGGCGGAAGTACGAGACCTCGGTCGAGTTGTCGAGACGCGCCACGACCTCGAAGCTCTTGTCGCCCGCGATCACCTTCAGCTTCTTCGAGGGCTGCAGATCGTCCGCGATGCCGGTGATGGTGAGCTGCTCTTCGCCGGTGAGCCCGAGCGATTCCGCGTTCTGTCCCGAAAGGAACTCGAGCGGGAGGATGCCCATCCCGATGAGGTTGCTGCGGTGGATGCGCTCGTAGCTCTCCGCGATGACCGCCTTCACGCCGAGCAGGAAGGTGCCCTTCGCCGCCCAGTCGCGGCTCGAGCCCGTGCCGTACTCCTTGCCCGCGATCACGACGAGCGGCGTGCCCTCGCCGACGTAGCGCATCGCGGTGTCGTAGATGCTCGACACCTCGCCGCTCGGCAGGTGCTTCGCGATCGGTCCCTCGGTGCCGGGGAGCATGAGGTTCTTGATGCGGATGTTGGCGAAGGTGCCGCGCATCATGACCTCGTGGTTGCCGCGGCGGCTGCCGTAGCTGTTGAAGTCGCGGCGCGCGACGCCGTTGCCTTCGAGGTACTTCGCGGCCGGGCTGTCCTTGGCGATCGAGCCCGCCGGCGAGATGTGGTCGGTGGTGACCGAGTCACCGAGCAAGAGCAGCACGCGACCGCCGATCACGTCGCTCGCGCTCGGCTCCGCGCCGGCCGCGACCGCGTCGAAGAAGGTCGGGTTGCGGATGTAGGTCGACGCGGGATCCCACGCGTACGTGCTGCCCTCGGGGACCTGCACCTGCTGCCACTGCTCGGGTCCCACGAAGACCTCCGCGTAGCGCGCGGCGAACTGCTCCTTGGCGACCGACGAGCGCACCGTCGACTGGATCTCTTCGTTGCTCGGCCAGATGTCGCGCAGGAAGACCGGCTTGCCGTCCGAGCCGGTGCCGATGGGCTCCTTCTCGAAGTCGATCTCGAGCGTGCCCGCGAGCGCGTAGGCCACGCAGAGCGGCGGCGACGCGAGGTAGTTCAGCCGCGTGTGCGGGCTGACGCGGCCCTCGAAGTTGCGGTTGCCGCTGAGCACCGCGCCGACGACGAGCTTGTTGTCGTCGATCGCCTTCGCGATCGCGGGATCGAGCGGACCGCTGTTGCCGATGCAGGTGGTGCAGCCGTAGCCGACCACCTGGAAGCGCAGCGCCTCGAGGTCGTCGAGCAGCCCCGACGCCTTCAGGTACTCCGTCACGACCTGCGAGCCGGGGGCGAGGCTGGTCTTCACCCACGGCTTGACCATCAGGCCCTTCTCACGCGCCTTCTTCGCCACGAGACCCGCGCCGAGCATGACGCTCGGGTTCGAGGTGTTCGTGCAGCTGGTGATGGCCGCGATCACCACCGCGCCGTCCTTCAGATCGAACGTCGCGGTGTCCTGACCTTCGCGCTCCAGCACCACCGGCGCGCTCTTCTTCGCCGCGTCGCCGAGCACCTGATGGAAGCCCGCCACGCCCTTCTGCGCCGACGTCTTCATGTCGGTCAGAGCGACGCGATCCTGCGGACGCTTCGGGCCCGCGAGGCTCGGCACCACGGAGCCGAGATCCAGCTCGAGCGTGTCGGAGAACTTCGGCTCCGGAGCGCCCGGCGTGTGGAAGAGACCCTGCTCCTTGAGCACGCGCTCCACGAGGCGCACGTGCGACTCGTCGCGGTTCGAGAAGCGCATGTAGTTGAGCGTCTCCGCGTCGACGGGGAAGAAGCCCATCGTCGCGCCGTACTCGGGCGCCATGTTCGCGATGGTCGCGCGGTCCGTGAGCGCGAGCTGTTCCATGCCCGGCCCGTAGAACTCCACGAACTTGTTCACGACGCCCTTCTTGCGGAGCATCTCGGTGATCGTGAGCACCAAATCCGTGGCGGTCGCGCCCTCGCGCAGCTTGCCCGTGAGCTTGAAGCCGACGACCTGCGGGACGAGCATCGCGATCGGTTGTCCGAGCATCGCGGCTTCCGCTTCGATGCCGCCGACGCCCCAACCCAGCACGCCGAGACCGTTGATCATCGTGGTGTGCGAGTCGGTGCCGACGAGGCTGTCCGGGTAGGCGTGGACGAGCTCTCCGTCGACGCGCGTGAAGACGACGCTCGCGAGGTACTCGAGGTTGACCTGGTGGACGATGCCGGTGCCGGGCGGCACGACGCGCATGTTCTTGAAGGCCTTCTGTCCCCACTTCAGGAACTGATAGCGCTCCTGGTTGCGCTCGAACTCGAGCATCACGTTCTCTTCGAACGAGCGGAGCAGCCCGTAGCTGTCGACCTGCACCGAGTGGTCGATGACGAGATCGACCGGCTGCAGCGGGTTGATGCGGGTCGGGTCGCCGCCCATCCGCGCGAAGGCTTCGCGCATCGCGGCGAGGTCGACCACGGCGGGGACGCCCGTGAAGTCCTGCAGGAGCACGCGGCTCGGCCGGAAGGCGATCTCCTGGCTCGGCTCCGCCTTGGGATCCCACTTCGCGACGGCCTCGATGTCCGCCTTGGTCACCGTGACTCCGTCCTCGCAGCGGAGGAGGTTCTCCAGGAGGACCCGGATGGAGTACGGGAGGGTCGAGACGTCGCCGAGACCGGCTTTCGTGAGGGCGTCGAGGCGGTGAAGGACGACCTTCTTCCCTTCGACGTCGAGGGTGACGCGGCTGCCGAAAGAATCACTGGAGGGGTTCATGGCGCGCGCTTTACCACGTGTTTCGGGGGCCGCACAGGCCCTCCGGTGGCCTGGGACACGCCCGATGGGCGGGTCGGGAGGCGTCAGGAGATCGCCTGGCGATCGCCTCTAAGGGGCTCCGCGATCGCCGACGGATCGCCTCCGAGCGCGGAGTTTCCTCACAATCAACCCGATTTCGGGGGGATCGTAGCCTCGCTTTCGTCGAAGTACTTTCGCCAGCGCATCAAATCCTGTACACCCCCCAATCGGGTGAGGTCCGTTTGGACACCCACCCGAAGAGTCCCGGTTCCGAAGCGCAGGTCGAACCCACTGTCCGCACCAGCAGCCGAGGTCCGGAGGCTCCACGAGACACTCAGAACACCGACAGTCAGAAGACGACCGCGCCTCGAACCCGAACGAAGACGCAAACCACGAATCGGTGCCTCGACTCGAATCGTTCCGAATCGAATCGAGGTCCACGAACGCGGCGGAGCCCGGGGCGCGAGCTTCCGACGCGAGACACAGGAGAATCCCATGGCGAAGGCGAAAAAGGGCACGACGAAGAAGAGCTCGGGCGGCGGACGCGGAAGCGCGGAAGCGATCGAGAAGCGCCGCGTGGCGCGCCAGCTCAACGCGCTGATCCTCGGCGGCGGTGACAGCGACAAGCCGAAGCTCGACGGCCGCACCGAGAAGCGCCGCAAGCGCTTGATCAAGGAGCTCAAGGAAGGTCGCAGCGGCAAGGGTCTCAAGCCCATCGACGTCGTCCTCCACACCAACGAGCTGCTCGAGATCGGCGAGACGCTCGCCTCCATCAAGAAGCAGGGCGCGAAGATTCAGAAGATCGATCCGACCCCCGAGGTCCAAGAGACGATCTCGCGCGCTCAGAAGGCCTACGGCTTCCGGATCGACGCGTGGAAGATGCTCGGCCTCGTGGTCGACGCGGAAGGCAACGTCGGCGTGAAGACGCGCGCGCCCCGCGGCTCGGCCCCGAAGAAGGCCGCGAAGAAGAAGAGCAAGAAGGGCTGAGCCCACGCTCGGTTCCGAGAGGAGGGGCGCGGCGAAGGTCGCGCCCTTCGTCGTTCCGTCGCCTCGGGAAGTGCGTCTGGAGTCCGGTCGCGGGAAGGCCCGACCGTCCCGGCACGTTGTACCGACGCTCGTCCGTCTGCGCTTCGAGCGTCCATTGCTACCCTCGGCCCCGATGACGCTCCGCGTACGCTCGCTCAGCACCGCCCTCGCGCTCTGCGCCCTCGCCGCATGCACCTTCCACGTGCCGGTCGATCCGGTCGAGCTCTCCCTCGAGTCGCTCCGCCTCGGCGAGACCGACTTCGTGCAGCTCGTGCGTGCGACCGACGCCGTTCGCTTCCGTGGTCGCGCCACGCTGCGACCGGGCATGCACCCGCTCGACAACCGCGAGTACGAGGCGATGGAGATCGCCGCGGACACGCACGCGACCTTCGAGGCCGACGTGGGTCTGCGCGGCGCCGAAGAGCGCAGCGGCCAGCTCGTCGTCACCCCCGACGTGCGCAGCTTCGAGCTGAGCTTCGATCGCCCGATCGTGCTCCACGGCCGCGGCGGCGGACGACGCGTCACCCTGCAGGGCGCGCGCTACGGCGGTGAAGCGTCGGAGGGACAGCGCTTCGAGGTCGACGTGAAGGTCGGTCGCTCGCTCGTCGGCAGCATCGCGTCGGCGGTGGTGGGCGTGCCCGGCGGTGCCACGAGCACGAGCGCGCTCGACGCGGTCGCACGCGTCGAGGTCTCCGAGCTCACCGCCACGCTCCGCGCGGGCTCCACCCTCACCCACGGCGGGAGCACGCTCGTGGTGGCGGAGCCGTCGGGCGTCGTGATCCGCCGGCTCGACGTCGACGTGGATGCCCGCACCGCGCGCTTCGAGATCGAAGGCGCGCTCGACCTCGGCGCCGGGACGTGTGTGGTGACCGATCAAGGGCGTCTCTGCAGCGACGCGGTCCGCCTCGAGCTGCTCGGCGACTACAGCTACGCGAGCGACACCACCCGTCTGCGTCTGTCGCAAATGGATCGCCCGACGCGCCTCGTCGCGCGATCGGGGCGCCTCGAAGGCTCGGACGGCGCGTCGATCCTCGATCTCACGAGCGCGACGTTGGTGCTCGATCGCTACGAGTGCGCGGGAGGCGAGACGCTCGCGTGCGCGTACGACGTGCGCGCGGATCTCGCGGCGGGTTCGGGCGCGGTCGCGGTCGAGGGCTCGCTCTTGCGCTTCGACGCGCTCGACTTGCGCGCCGCGCGCATCGAACAGAACCCGAACGGAGCGTCGGTGCGGGTGGAGGCGATCGCGCTGTCGGGCGCGAACCTCGCGCTCGCGCAGGGAGAGGACGCCACGAACGTACGCTTCTCCGAGCTCGTGCTCGGAGACGTCCAAGGCGCGCAGTGGGGCCAGGTCGCGCTCGTGGCCGGCTCGCTGGTCGCGCGCGCGGGCGAGGTGCGCATGGTCTCCGGCGGCGCGGAGCTGCGCGGCGTCCTCGCGGGCGAGACACGCGTCGAGCTCGGGCGCCGCGACACGCTGCAGCTCGGCCGCGCGAGCGAGACGAGCGAGAGCCGACTGCGCCTGCGGGCCACCCTCGACGAGCTCGGCCTCGAGGTCGGCGGACGCGCGCTCGCCACCGCGCGTGGGCTCGCGATCGACGCAGAGGTCGGACCACGCGAGAGCCGCGCGGAGCTCACGGTGCGCGAGGACGTGCGCCTCGCGGGCAACGCGTTCGGGGAGCTCGCGCTCGGCGACGTGCGCCTCGGCTTCCGCGCGCTGCGCTGGATCCGCGATGCGGAGAGCGAGCGCGTGGAGACCGAAGGCCTGCGGCTCGCGCTCCCGCAAGCGCAGCTCCTCGCCGCGCTGCGTCCTCACGTCCCGGCCGCGATCGTCGGCGACGAGAAGCCCGTGCCGCCGAACCTGGAGACCGCTCTCGGAGGTGCGACCAACGCGACGCGTCTCGGCACGCTCAGCCGCTTCCGCTCACGCCTCGACGTCGCGGGCCTCGACGCGCTCACGCCTTCCTTCGAGCGCGGTCGGATCCGAGTGCGCGGCGACGTCGACGTGACGGTGAAGCTCTTGGCCGACGAGCGACGCACCGAGCTGCGAACGTGCACGCAATCGCTCGTGACCACCGTGCCGGTGCCCTGCTTTCGCGACGGGCTCCCCGCGCTCTGCGACGAGCGTCTGCAGACCGAGATCCCCTACCCCTGCCTCGCGAGCGAGGACGTCACGGCCGAGGTCCTCGCCGGCACCTTCCGCGTGAACCTCGACGTTTCGGGTGAGGTGCGGAGCAACGCGCCGACCGCGCTCGCCGAGCTCGCGCTCACCGCGCAGATCGCCCGCTGCGATCGGGTGAACCTCGTCGGCATGAACGACACGCTCGAGCGCGCGCTCGACGTGGAAGGCAGCCTCTGCGGCGAGCTCACGCGCCTCGGCCGCACCATTCGCCTCGGGGAGCTGCTCGACGTCGCGTCGATCCCGCTCCTCCAAGGTGCGCGCGTGCGGCGGCTCGACTTCGAGAGCGACGGCACCGACGTGATGGTGGCGCTCGACGTGTCGGTCGATCTGCCGACCGCGACGGTCGTTCGGGACTGATCCACGTCTCATCGGACACTCTCGTGCTCGAGCTCGTTCCATCGACCTCGTCGACCGATCGAGCATGCATCCGCGTGACTCGACCGATCGGTCGACACGCGCCCGCACGCGTGACTCACCACGTCTCGCGCCGCAGGCTCCGCTCCGCCGCCTCGAGATACACCTGCAGCGCGAGCCACGCCGCCGCGGGCGTGTCGCGGTGTCGAGCGAGCGCGAGCAGCGCATCGGCCGCCGTCGGGAGGAGACGATCGCGCGCGCGCGCCGCCTCGCGTGCGAGCTCGCCGTGCGCCGCGCTCGGGAGGCTCCGCGCGCCCGCGAGCGCGAAGCGCACGGCCCGAAGCCGCAGCGGGCCCAGGGCGTCGCTCACCTCGGGTGGGCTCCACGAGCGCGGCTCGCCGCGCGGCACGCTGGCCTGACCGAGGCGTTCGTCGTCGAGCGAACGCCACGTGCTCTCCCCTTCGAAGCGGACCGCGATCGGTTCGAGCGCCGCGCCATCGTCCGCGAGCCGCGTCACGAAGCGCGCGCGCACGCCAGCCTCGGCGAGCTTGGAGAGGTTGTCGCGCCCCGCGAAGATCGGCTCGTCGATCGTGGGTCGCATCGGGATCGCGCCGCCCCCCTCCCGCGTCAGCGCGAACGCCCCGTTCGCGCGTGCGATCACACCTTCGAGACAGACCAGCACGCCGCCCCGATCCGCCGCCGCGAGCTGCGCGTCGAGCGGGATCGCGAAGAGTCGATCGACGAGCGCCTCGTCGCGCGCGACCGCCACGCACACGACGTTCTTCCCCGCACCGAGCCTCCCGTCGCGCGAGACCTCCGCGCGCGCGAAGAGCAGCCCGACCTTCGACGCCTCACGGTGCGTGAGCGAGATCTCACCGAAGCGCAGCGGCGCGTCGAACGCGTCGCGCGCGCGGCTCGTCTCGCCCGGCACGAGCTCCTGCGCGGAGTAGATGCGCACGCCGTCCGTGAAGTACGTCACGACCCCCGCGTAGCCGCGTCGCGCGATCGGCGCGGTCGCGAGCCCCGCCACGCGCAGCCCGGACACGGGCGCGTGGACGCGACGCGCGCTCCCGAGCGCCGCAGCGTCTCCACGCCCCAATCGGTGCGCGAGCTCGAGCGCCTCCGCCATTCGCGCGCACGCCTCGCTCGCGCGAAACGACGCGCGTCGCTCGCGAAGATCGCGCGCGGCTTCGAACACCCCGAGCAACGCGGACTCGAGCCGAACCGCGCCCGCGAGCCGACACGCATGCGCGACGCGGAGCAGCTCCCCGAGCCGCACCGTCCCGGTCTGCGCGAGCCCCCCGTGGAGCACCTCGTTCACGACGCCCCACACACGCGTCGCCACCGCGCGCTGGTCGTCGTCCACGAGCTCGGCGTGATCGTCCACGGACTCCGTCGACTCGCTCGAGCGCACGCTCGACGCCGACGTCGCGCTCTCGCTCGACTCGCTCGAGCGCGCGCTCGACTCCGACGCCGAACTCGCCCCCGACGCGCGCGCCTCCGCAGCGTGCGGCGACTTCGCCTCCGACGCGACGCCCTCGGCGATCGGGAGCACGCTCAGCACCGCGAGCACGTGCAGACACCGCGGCGCGAGCAGGCACGAGCACGCCACGTCGCTCTCCTCGATCAGCACGGCGCCCTTCAACGACACCCGCACCTCGCCGGCGTCGATCACCACGTCCGACTCCGACGCGCTCCACGTCCACGACTCCGCCACGCGAGGATCCGCGTCGAGCCGGCGCGTGACGCGCGAGGGCGCCGCGGCCACGAACGCCGCGAGCAGGTCCGGCGCGACTCTCGGGCGCGTCATCGCACCTCTCCACGCATCACGTCGCGCACCCAGCCCGCGAGCTCCAGTGGACTGAGCGCTGCGATCGGCATCCCGACGTCGACGAGCTGACGCGCGATCCCGCGGTGGTACCGAGGCGCACGCCGCTCGTCGAGCGCGGCGAGCCCGAGCACCTTCGCGCCGACGTCGACCAACGCACGCGCCTCGGAGACCAACGCCGACACCGAGCCGCCCTCTTCGAAGTCCGACACCAACACCACGATGCTGCGCGACGGAACCCGCAGCAGCTCGCGCGCGTGCCGCAACCCTCGCGAGAGAACCGTGCCACCGCCGATCCGCACCGAGAGCAACAGCTCGAGCGGATCGCCCACGTGATCGCTGAGATCCACGACCCGCTCGCTCACGGTCAGGAAGTGTGTCGTCACCGCCGGCAGCCCCGCGAGGATGCTCGCCATCATCGCCGCGTGGATCACCGACGCCTCCATCGAGCCCGACACGTCGACCACGATCACCACGCGCCAGTCGAGGCTTCGACGCGCACGCGTGCGAAACAGGAAGCGTCGCGGCGCGAGGCGAAGCGCACCCTCTTGCTCGTGCGCGGTCTCGAGGCTCGCCCGCACCGTGCGCGCGAGATCCAACGGGCCCACCGCACGCCGAGTCGGACGCGGCGTCGCGAGCCCCGCGAGCGCCGGCCGCAGCGAGCGCGCGAGCTCCTGCACGAGCGCGTCCACCACGCGACGCGCGAGGCGACGCAGCGGCTCGAGCTCCGACTCCGGCAGACCACCGCGCAGCGAGAGGATCTGTTCGAGCAGCGCGATCGACGGCGCGACACGCTCCGGATCCAGGAGCGCGAGCACCGAAGCGTCGCCTCGCTCCGCCGCGGATCCGAGCACCTCCTCGCGCACGCGTTCGTCGAAGAGCGCCGCCAGCTCGTCTGCCCACTCGCGCGCCGTGGGCCACGCACCGCCGGTGCCCGCGTCCTCCCGCGAGCCTTCTCCCTCCCCCACGCCGTAGAGCGGATCGAGCGCGCGCGCATACGCGTGCACC
>JALOQC010000259.1 GCA_025453555.1 Myxococcota bacterium
TCGGGGGAGGTGTCCGACGAGCGCATCGCAAGGAACTGCCCCACCAGGGTGTCACCTACGTTGTCGTCAGAGAGCGCGGGCGTCGGCTCGGGCGGCAGCGGCGCGCCCTCGCGCGCTTCGACGTTCTCGATCTCGTGCGTCTCGATCATCGCGGAGACCGGCGCCGCGAACTCGGCCGAGCCGTCGTGCTCGAACGCTTCGCCCCACGCGTCGTAGCTCTGCGAGCCCGGCGCGAGCATCTCGTAGACCTCGGCGAGCCGACGGCGACGCGCGGCGCCGGAGAAGCGCGCCCGCACTCGCGCGTACGCGCCCTCGACGAGGTGTGCGCGCAGCTCCGCGTCCGTGCTCACGGTCACGATCGCGTCCGCGAGGCTGATCTCGTCGCCCGGCAAGTAGATCAATCCCTCTTCTTCGTCGCGCACGACCTCCGCGACCGCCGGTACGCCCGCCGCGACGACCGGACGTCGGCACGCGAGGTACTCGAGCAGTGGCTCCGGCAGATCCCCGAGCTCTTGGAAGCGCGGGGTGGTGCTCGCAGGGACCACCGCGAGATCGCAGGCCGCGATGAGCGACGGAAGCGCGACCGCGCGTGGCTCGCCGCGAACGCTCACGAGGTGCTCGATCCCGAACGCGCGCACCATGCGCTCGACGTCCGCGCGCTTGTCGGGGTTGGGCTCGCCCGCGAGCAACACGCGCATGCGAAGGCGCGACGACGCCGCGCGCACCGCCGCGAGCAAGGTCGGGATCTCGCGATCGGCGCCGAAGGGCCCGACGTAGAGCAGGCGCGTGACCTCGTCCTCGGTGACCGGCCACCAGTCGTAAGCGTCGACGTCCACCCCGGGGCTGAGCACCGCGACCTTGCCGCCGTGCCCACGCTCCGCGAGCCCACGCGCCGCCGCCTCCGCGCCGACGAGCACGAGGTCCGCGGCTTCGAGACAGCGCTCGTGCGCGAGCGACCACTCGTGCTCCACGTGCGCGCCTTCGCTCTCGTCCGCGAAGGTCGCGACCTCGTAGATGAAACGAAAGCCCACCGCGCGACGGAGCTCCCGCACGAGATCGCCCTCCCACGCGCCGCGCACGTGCACGACGTCGTAGGGCTCCGCTTCGAGCTGGCGTTTCACCGCGCGGGCGAAGGTCGAGCGTTGTTCTTCGGGTGGTCCTCCGCAGCGCACGCGGAAGAGGCGCGCTTCGCCGAGGCGACTCTGATGCGGGAGCGAGGCGGTCTTGCGCGTGACGAGATCGAGATCGCCGCGGAGGCCGGCCGCCATGCCGAGCAGCGCGGACGAGTGTGCGTTGGCGCCGGGCACCGTGCCGAACGCCGTGACCAAGACGCGGAGCCTGCCGTCGATCACGTTCGGTCCCTTCGGCCCATGCCGAGGAAGGTAGCAGGGTGCGTCCGTGCTGGCTGCCTTCGTCGCATCGCGACGTGCGCGGGAGCGCGCGCGTCCGAGCGCACCCGACTCGCGATCGACCCGCTTCGACGTGTGCGAGCGAGAGCGCCCGAGTCTCGATCGCACGCCGCGCTTGACCCGGATCGCGAGGAACGACGGAATGCGCCCCGATGCTCCCTCTCGCACGGCTCGCGACCTTCGCAGCGCTCGCGCTCTGCGTCGCGTTCGCGACGGCGGGGAGCGCACGCGCGCAGACACGGAGCACGGAGGCGCCGACGCGCGCGGCGCCGATCGAGGATCGCAGCGAGTGGCACCTGCACGCCGACACGCGCTTCGTGGCGTACGCGGTGCAGAGCCCGCGCAGCCCGGTCGCGCTCGCGCGGCGGCGGCTGATCCAGACCGCAGGATTTCTTCAGACGCTGCGGCTCGGCGATCTGCGCGCACCCTGGACGGTGCGCGCGGTCCTCGAGCTGCGGCTCGATCAGGAGCTCGGCGACGTGTGCGCGCGCGACGGCGACGAACGCTGCCTCGCGGAGACGAACGTCGACGCGCGACGCGACTTTCAAGCGCTCACACGCATCACGCGCCTCGATCTGCCCGAGGCCTACCTCGAGATCGTGCCTCCGGAGCTCGACGTGCGCGCGCGGCTCGGACGACAGATTCTCTACGACGCGACCGGCTTTCTGCGGCTCGATGGCGCGCGGCTGACGGCGAGCCCGCACCGCTGGATCTCGGTCGACGCGTACGGAGGCCTCTACGCACAGGAGGCGAGCTTCGCCGGCAGCGACGGCTACGCGATCCAAGGCAACTTGCGCTTCGAGCTGCCGAGCGAGCTCTCGGAAGAGCGCGCGCCCTTCGTGCTGGAGCCGGTGCGCACGTGGGTGATCGGCGGGGCGGTCTCGCTCGGTGACGCGCGCATCGTGCGAGTCGACGCGCTGGCACGAGAGGCGCGTGACGAAGGAGGCGCGGTCGCGATGCGACGGGTCGGCGTGGTCGCGCGCTCGCGTCCGCACGATTCGCTCGGCCTTCGCGCGCTGGCGCTCTGGGATCCGACCGACGGCACGTTGGTGGACGCGGTCGGCGAGATCGAGGGCCACACGCGACGCGGCATCGTGCGCGCGAGCGCGCGGCGCAGCGAGCCTCGCTTCGATCTCGGCAGCATCTGGGCCTTCTTCGACGTCGTGCCCACCGACGTGCTCACCCTGGGCGGGCTCGTGCGGCTCGGGCGTGCGACGCTCGCCGGCGCGATGCACGGGCGCTGGACGCGATTCGACGACGGGGCTTCGGAAAGTGGGGCTTCGGAGCGCTCGAACGACGCCGCCTTCGACGCGGGCCTCGAGCTCTCGCTCGATCTGCGTGAAGGCGCGCGCTTCGTCGGGATCGGCGGCCAGCTGTGGGCGGGAAGCGCGGGCGACACCGCACGCGTGCACCTCGATCTCGGTCGGAGCGTCGGTCCGGTCGATCTCTACGCGCGCGGCTCGGTCTGGCACTTCGATCACCCGTGGCAGCAGGCGCTGCACGGTACGAGCGTCGCGACCGCGGTCGGCGCGAGCGCCGTGATCACCGAGCAAGTCCGGCTGCGCACCGAGCTCGAGTGGATGCACAACCGCGTGGCGGGGCATCGCGTGCGCGCGCTCGCGTCGCTCACGCTGAGGGTGTGGCGATGACGCGCGCGCTCGTCGTCTTGGCTCTCTTCGCGACGGGCCTCGCGTTTGGCGCGTCGTGGAGCGCGAGCACCGCGCAGACGCGAGGACGCGCGCTGCGATCGACGGTGGTCTATCCGCCGCAGCGCATCGCGCTCCGGATGGATCACTCGCACCCCGCACACCGCGCGCTCCGCTGCGAGCGTTGCCACGAAGGCGCGACCGAGAGCGAGCACGCGCGGGATCTGCTCTGGCCGCGCGAGGCGAGCTGCAACCCGTGTCACGCGGAGCAGACGGCGCGACCGAACGCAGACGAGGCGCGCTGCGGCACCTGTCACGTCGGCACGCCGATCGACGGTGTCGACGGTGTCGTCCGTGTCGACGGCAGCGTCAATGTCCACGGCAACTCGGGCTTCGAAGTCGCGACGTCTTCGGTGCCGACCGCGCGGCTGCACTTCTCGCACGCGACCCACGCGCGCGAGGGCGTGCGCTGCCTCGACTGCCACGAGGGCGTGACCGAGGCCACGCTCGCGACGCGCTCGCACCTGCCGAGCATGCGCTCGTGCCTCCGTTGTCACGGCGGCGACGGCATCGGCCGCCACGTCGAAGGCGCGAGCGCGGAGTGCGACACCTGCCACCTCACGCGCCCCGACGGTCGCTTGCGGACGCAGTATCCGGAGGGCGCGCTGCTCCCGCCCGATTGGCTGCACGGTATGGTGCACGACCGCGACTTCCTCGTGCGGCATCGATGGGTCGCGGCGGACGCGCCCGAGACGTGCGCGAGCTGTCACGCGGAGCGCGAGTGCGCGGACTGCCACGACGGACGCGTGCGGCCAGAGAGCGTGCATCCGAACGACTACCTCACGACCCACGCGACCGAGGCGCACCGCGACACCCCGCGCTGCGCGAGCTGCCACACCACGCAGCGCTTCTGCACCGAGTGCCACGCGCGGCTCGGTCTCTCGCCGATGAGCGCGCCGGGCGCGGTGAGCGGCGCGCCCTTTCATCCGCCGGGCTTCGCGCGCGCCCACGGCGACGACGCGCGCCGCGCGCTCACCACGTGCGCGAGCTGCCACTCCGAGCGCGATTGCACGACCTGCCACGGCGCGACCGGGATCGGCGTGGGGATCTCGCCCCATCCGCCGGGCTTCACGTCGCGCTGCCGAGACGCGTTCGAGCGCAACCCACGCGCGTGCGTGACCTGCCACGGCACGGACGCGGAGCGCATCGTCGAGCGGTGTCGTTGACGATCACGCCCGACGATCACACCCGACACACCACGAGTCGCACCCGAGACCACGCGTCTCGGACGATGCGCGTCGCGCCGCGCGGGCGGGCGAGCGAGCCAGCGAACGAACGAACGAACGAACGAACGCGAGCGTCGAGCGCCACACGTTCGTTGCCAAGCGAGCGCCCCGCGACTATGGGGTGCGCGTCGAAGCGGTTCGGGGATTCGCTCTCGGGCTCGACCTCGGTCGGGTTCGGGAGAGGAAAGTCCGAGCACCACAGGGCAGAGTGCCAGGTAACGCCTGGTGGGGGTGACCCCGAGGACAGTGCCACAGAGAGGAGTCTGCCGAGCCGCACCCGAAAGGGAGCCGCTCGGTGAGGGTGAAAGGGTGAGGTAAGAGCTCACCGGGCCGGCGGTAACGTCGGTCGCACGGCAAACCCCACTCGGTGCAAGACGAAATAGGGAAGCGCTCGAGGGTGGCCCGCCCGAGCTTCCGGGTAGCGTCGCACGAGGCCCGCGGTGACGCGGGTCCCAGAGGAATGAGTCCCACCCACGCGAGGCGACGAACGTGGGAACAGAACTCGGCTCATGAGCCCTTCGACCACACGCCCTCCTTCGGGAGGGCGTGCGCATTTCTGGCCGCGGGATCCAGGCGTCGATAGCGTCGGGCCATGTGGCGTCGTCTCGTGATCGTGCTCGCGCTCGGATGCGGTGGCTCCGAGCCGCCGCCTTCGGTGACGCTGGACGCGGGCTCCGCGTCCGCGCCCACGAGTCCTCCGGAGACCGCCGCTCCCGCCGTCGAACCGGAGCCCGCTCCTGCGCCCGTCGTCGACACCATCGCGATCCCCGCCGGCGTCGTGTGGGCCGGCAGTCGCCCCGGCTCCGCGTGGCGCGAGCCGCGCGACGAAGCGGACCTCGTGCCCGTCGAGCTGCCGAGCTTCTCGATCGATCGGCTGCCCTACCCCAACGACCCCGCGCAGCCGCCGCGCACGAACGTGACGCGTGACGAAGCGGCCGTCCTCTGCGAGGCCGACGGCAAGCGCCTCTGCACGGAGCTGGAGTGGGAGCGCGTGTGCGAAGGCGCGGCATCCGATCGTGCGTTCCCGAACGGACCACGCTTCGATCCCACGTGCACCACGACGACGTGCGCGAGCCCCGAGGGCGCGCTCGGGCTCGGCGTGATCGGCGAGTGGACCGCGAGCGTAGGCACCCGCGGGCTCGCGGCGGACCTCGCGGTGTTCCGCGGCGGCGCGAGCGCGGAGCCGGGCCACCACCGCTGCGCGTCCCGTCGTGGCGCGCGAGCCACCACCCGCAGCGAAGGCCTCGGCTTCCGTTGTTGCAGCGGCGAGGCGCCGAGCGCCGCGTATCCCGACGAAGCGCGCGCGCCACGCGTGCAATCGCTCGCGCTCGATCGCGAGGGAGCGCGCGCGATGCTCCGCGCGGTCCCCGAGCTCGCCGCGTACGCCGAGGACTTCGAGCTCTTCGACGGCGCCGCGATGCTCGCGACCTTCCCGAACGCCGACCTCGCCGTCCTCAACGGCTGGGAGCTCCCGCCGACGGGTGCGCTGCGTTGGTCGCCGCGCCCCGGCGAGCTCGTGACCGTCTTCGCGGGCCGCAGTGGTGGGCACGCGCTGATCGTCGTTCTGCACCCGATGCCGGACGGAACCTACGTGCACGGCGCGAGCTTCGTGCGCGAAGGCGAGCCCGCGACCATCGCCCTCGCCTTCACGCCGCCGAGCGACGAGCTGCTCTGGAGCGCCTCGTGGGGACGCGCGGCGGAGAGCGGCGCGATCGTGATCGGCAGCGACTCGCGGCTCACGATCGTGCAGCGCTGATCGCGGCTCGACACGCCCACGCAGGCCGAGCCAGCCCACGAGACGTCGAACGCACGCGACGATCCTCCGGGCTCGCGTGCGCCACGCGGGGCTCGTATGCTCCGCCGCCGATGACGACCCGCTCGCTTCTCCTCCTCTGCCTCGCGCTGAGCTTCGGCGCGTGCCGTTCCCCCGAGCCGCGCTTCGACCGCGGCGGGATCGCCTCCGACGACTCCGAACGTCGTGGCGAGCCTGCCGCCGCCACCCCGACGCCCGCACCCACGCCCGCGCCACCGCCGGAGCCCGCGCTCCCGGAGGTCTCCGCGCCGACCGATGCGCCGCCGGCCCCCGATCCGCGCCTCGCGACCCCCGCTGCGCTCACCGAGCGCGCGCCCGAGACCTTCACCGTCTGGATGGACACCACGAAGGGTCCGATCGTCATCGACGTGACGCGCGCGTGGTCTCCGAACGGCGCCGACCGCTTCTACAACCTCGTGAAGGCCGGCTACTACACCGATGTCGCGTTCTTCCGCGTGATCGAGGGCTTCATGGCGCAGGTCGGCCTGCACGGCGATCCCGCGATGAACACCGCGTGGCGCGCGAGCGGCATCCAAGACGATCCGGTCGTCGGTACCAACACCCGCGGCATGGTGACCTTCGCGCAGACCGCGATGCCGAACAGCCGCTCCACGCAGTTCTTCATCAACTTCGGCGACAACTCGCGCCTCGACGGCATGCGCTTCGCGCCCTTCGGACGCGTGCGCGACATGGCCACGGTCGATCGGCTGCACGCGGGCTACGGCGAAGGTGCGCCGAGCGGCCAGGGCCCCGAGCAGGGCCGCATCCAGAGCGAAGGCAACACGTATCTGCGCCGCGATTTCCCGAACCTCGACTACATTCGCTGGGCTCGAGTGGTCGCCGAAGGCGCGCGCTGAGAGAACTTGATGGCCGTCCGCAAGCTCCCGTACCGGATGGCGCGCAGCGGCTCGAACGTGGGGAAGGGTCTGGCGACAGACCCTCGAGGAAGAAGGGGAATCATGCGTTGGATTCACGGAACGTTGGTCGTGCTCGCGCTCCTCGTCGCGTGCGAACCGCAGAACGGCAGCGGCGGCGAAGGCAGCTCGGGCGCGGAGGAGACCACCCGCGAGTCCGAGGGTGAGACCTCGGTCGAGCTCGTCCGCGACGAAGGCACCGACGCACCCGCCGCCGAAGGTCGCACGTGCACCTCGAGCGCCGACTGTGGCGAGGACGAGATGTGCATCGGCGACGAAGGCTGCGACGTCGCCTGGACCTGCCAGCCGATGCGCCCCTGCACCCGCGATCTGCGCGTGTACTGCGGCTGCGACGGACAGAACTTCGAAGGCAGCGGCTCCTGCCCGCCGCGCCCCTTCGCGAGCCGCGGCCCCTGCGAAGCCACGCAGCCGAGCGAGTGAGCACGGCGAGCACGGACGCGCGTGGGGGAGGGGCTGGCGACAGCCCCTCGGGAAGCGGAGTGATCGCGCTCACGCGACGGCGCGGGGAGCACGCGTCGTCGTTGGCCTGAGCGCGTCGTTCGAGTAAGTGCCGACGTCGAACCTGCGGCGGGTGATTTGGGTGCCCGCCTTCGACAATCGGCGGCTGACCCCGCCGACCAGGGCAAGAAGGCACGCCATGATCTACGACTCGGTCCTCGACACCGTCGGCCACACTCCCCTCGTTCGGCTCTCGCGCATCGGCAAGGGGCTCGGCGTCGAGCTGCTCGGCAAGCTCGAGTACATGAACCCGGGTGGATCCGTGAAGGATCGCATCGGCGTCCGCATGCTGCTCGAAGCCGAGAAGTCGGGGCGCATCAAGCCGGGCGACACGCTCATCGAGCCGACCAGCGGCAACACCGGCATCGGGCTCGCGATGGCGGCCGCCGTCCGCGGCTACCGGATGATCATCACGATGCCGGAGAAGATGAGCCGCGAGAAGCAGGTGGTGCTCGAAGCGCTCGGCGCCGAGATCATCCGCACGCCCACCGAGGCCGCCTGGGACGCGCCCGAGTCGCACATCAGCGTCGCGCGTCGCCTCCAGCAGGTGATCCCGAACAGCCACATCCTCGACCAGTACGCCAACCCCGACAATCCGGCGGCGCACGAGGAGACCACGGCGCGCGAAATCCTCGAGCAGACGGGCGGCAAGATCGACTGCCTCGTCGCGGGCGCCGGCACCGGCGGCACCATCTCGGGCATCGCGCGCGTCCTGAAGAAGGAAGTGCCCGGCTGCCTCATCGTCGGCGCCGACCCAGAGGGCTCGATCCTCGCGGGCCCGGGCGACATCAAGAGCTACAAGGTCGAAGGCATCGGCTACGACTTCATCCCCGACGTGCTCGATCGCAGCCTGATCGATCGCTGGGTGAAGACGAACGACGTCGACTCCTTCCGCATCGCGCGGCAGCTCATCCGTCAGGAAGGCCTGCTGTGCGGCGGATCGAGCGGCACCGCCGTCTGGGCCGCGATGCAGGTCGCGAAGGACTTGCCCGCCGGCGCCCGTGTGGTCGTCATCCTTCCCGACAGCGTGCGCAACTACATGACGAAGTTCGTCGACGACGCGTGGATGCGTCAGCACGGCTTCGCGAGCGCCCACGCGGAGCTCGGCAGCGTCGGTGATCTCGTGCGCGCGCTCGGCGCTCGCACGGTGATCACGGTCGAGGACGACAAGACCCTCGACTTCGCGGTGAAGCTCTTCAAGGCCCACGGCATCTCGCAGATGCCCTGCACCGCCGACGGTCGCCTCTCCGGCATCGTCACCGAGAGCGACGTGCTGCATTTCCTCGTCGACGGCCGCAGCCCCGAGACCCCGCTCGCGGAGGTGATGGTGCGCCGCGTGTCCACCGTGAACGAAGACGAGCCGGCGGCGGGTCTGCCGCCCCTCTTCGAGCGCGGCGAGGTCGCGATCGTGGTGGACTCCGAACGCCGCCCGACCTCCATCCTCACGAAGATGGACTTCATCGACGTGCTCTCGCGCCGCGCGCGCCTCCGGGCGAGCTGAGCGTCGACCCTCGCGCGCGAGATGCGCGCGTCAACGAGCCAGCCGTGCTCGACGTGTTCGACGAGGCGCGTGTCCCCTGTCGAGGCGCGTGTTCGACGCGTCGAGGCGTGTGTCGACTCGTCGAGGCGCGTGTTCGATGCGACGAGGCGCGTGTTCGACGCGACGAGCGCGCGAGCTCTCACGGCGCCGCGTCGAGCTCCGCCACGTAGCGCACGATGCCCTCCGCGATCCCCGCCGCGAGCGCCTCCCGGTAGCTCTCGGTGTGGAGCGCGGCGGCCTCTTCGGGCTTCGTGAGGAACGACGCCTCGAGCAGGATCGCGCGCCGCCCGCCTTCGAGCGTGGCTTCGTGCACGTGCGTCGCGAGCCGCCGTGATCGTTCCACCTGATCGGCGCGGTGCACGCGCGCGAGCAGGCGTTGGATGCCCGTGACCTCCGACACCGCGGTCGCGTTCTCCCGCGCCGCGAGCCGCAGCGCCTGCCGATCGTCCGTCACGTCGAGCACGAAGGTCGTCACGCCGCCGACCCGCACCGGCTCGTCCGCCGCGTTCAGGTGGATCGACACGAAGAGATCCGCCCCCAC
Organism: Myxococcota bacterium; assembly: GCA_025453555.1. Lineage (GTDB taxonomy): Bacteria > Myxococcota_A > Polyangia > Polyangiales > Houyiibacteriaceae > JACKEH01. Next base: position 9,669 of record JALOQC010000259.1, read on the forward strand.
CGCGTTGGCGAACGCCGCGCGTTGTTCGAGCGGCACGATCTCGTCACGCGTCCGCGTGAGCACCACGCGCGACGAAGGCAGACGACGCGCCACGATGCGCGCGGCGCGCTCCGCGAGATCGAGCGCGACCTGTGCCTCCTTCAATCCGTCGAAGCGTGCGCCGAAGTCGAGCCCCCCGTGCCCCGGATCGATCACCACGAGCCGCGCCGCGCGATCGGTGCGTTCGTCGATCGAAGCACGCGCCGCGACGTCGACGACGAAGCGCGATCCGAGATCGAATGCCTGCGCGTTCGCGCCCTCCGCGAGCTCGAGCTCCAGACGATCTTCGATCCGCTCGACCGCGACGACGCCGCCCGATCCGACCTCCATGCGCTCCGGCACCGCGACGTCGATCGTCGCGCCGGGCCCCTGCACCGCGAAACGCGTGGGGCTCACGTCGCGCCCTTCGAGCGCGCAATCACCTTCGGAGAAGAGCAACACACGCACCCCTCGAGCCTCCCCCTCGAACACGCCGCTCCCGAGCACCGCGACGCGCGAGATGCGACACCCCTCCGCTCGCCCGAGCCCGCTCGCGAGCCGCGCGAGCTCGCCCGCCGGTGGACGATGCGCGTCGAGCTCGGACAACAACGTGCGCGCTCGCTCGCGACACGCGTCGTCCTCCGGCGCGCTCTCGGTCGCGCGGTACGCGTCGAGGTAGGCCGCGCGTGGATCCACCGTCGCCTTCGCGCGCGCGATCGCGATCTGCGCGACACACGTGGCCTCCGGCGCGTCCGCGAGCGTCGCGAGGTGGCGATCGGCGCGCACCACGTCCATCTCCCGCCCTGCGCGCACCGCGGCCTCGCGCCATCGCCACGTCGCGTCGACCCCTTCGGGCCCGATCCCGGCGGCGAGCGCGGCTCCACGCGCATCGTCGAGCGCCGCGTTCGCGACCTCGGAGGAGTCGTCGTTCCCCCCACACGCGAGCGCGACGAGGCACACGCACCACGCGAGGGCGTCTCGCTTCCCGCGCCGCGCGGAACGCCCCCGGGTGCCCGCCGCTCGGGTGACCGCCGCTCGAACGACGTCTTCGTCGAAACGTCGACTTGGAGAAGCGCGACCGCCCGCACTACCCTCGCGCGTCGGCGCCATGACTCATGCTCCCACCTACGAGGACCGCCCGAGCGGGCGGGTCTATCGCGACGCCACGGAGATGGTCAACGACTACCTCCGCCGCTACGGGGCCGCGCACGGCGCCAACGTCGAGGTCCTCGACGAGGACGGATACACCGAGCTCACGCGCGGCTCGGCGCAGGTGGGCGTGAACGTGCTCGAAGAGCACGGCGTGCTGCTGCTGCTCTCGCGCATCCTCGACGTGCCCAAGGACGATCGCGAGACGTTCTACCGACGGCTGCTCGAGCTGAACTTCCTCGTGACGAGCGACGCGGCCTTCGCGATCGATCGTGAGCGTGACGTGGTGTACCTGCGCGCGCACCGGCGGCTCTCCGGCCTCGACTTCGAGGAGTTCGAGGATCTGCTGCGCAACGTCTCCGCCGTGGCGGACGAGTGGGACGACCGCTTGGCGGAGCTCTTCGGCGTCGACCGCTGAACGAAACGAACGACGGCGCGTCGTGAGCCGCCGCCCCGCTTGGCCGCGCCGCGAGCCGGGTGTTAGCCTTGCCCCTTCGTATGGAAGAGCCGTCCCGCGAGCCGAGCGCCACCGGGCCCAGCGAGCCGCCTCGGCCGAACGACGACTCGAACGCGCGCGCGGGCGCGGTCGAGGATCGCGACTGGTCGGCCGGTCGGTTGAGCGTGGTCGAAGCGGACACCGCCGCCGCCGCGTTCCGGCCGTCGTGGGAGACCGACGACTGGGTGGCCCCCGCCGCCCCGATCACGCAGCTCGCGCACGACGTCGCCTCGACGCACGCGTCGACGAAGGCGTTCGGCGAAGCGCCGGCGCCTTTGGTCGCCGACCCCACCTACACCGACCCCGCCAAGTCCGAGCCCGCCAAGTCGCCCGCCAAGTCCGAGCCCGCCAAGTCCGAGCCCGCCAAGTCCGAGCCCGCCAAGTCCGAGCCCGCCAAGTCCGCGAAGGGGAACGGAAAGGCGAAGACGAGCGGCTCCAAGAAGAACGGCGCGAAGGCAGCCCCCAAAGGCGAGCCCCCGAAGGCGGCCCCCAAAGGCGAGCCCGCGAAGCACGAGCCCGCCGCACCCACGCCCGCGAAGGCCCCCGTCGCGCGCGCCTCCGACCGCCCGCTCTCCACCGCGGAGGTCCGCGCGATCAGCTCGGAGATCACGGACGGCTACCCTGCGATCGTCGCGTCGTCGCGCCCCACCAAAGCGATCCTCGTCGGCGTCGCGATCCTCGTGATCCTGGTGGTCGGAACCGTGTGGTCGATGACCAGCTCCCCCGACACTCCGACCACGAACGCATCCCCGAGCGCGACCGAGCCCGCGACTCCGAGCCCCCCCGCCCTCGCCACCACCGGCGTCGACCCCGAGCCTGCCGCCCCCACGGCCACTCCCGCGACGACCCCTCACTCGGCGGAAGAGCCCGTCGTGGCGCCCGAGCCTCCGCCGCCGCCCGTCGAGGTGCGCGTGACCGTCCGAACGGTGCCTGCCGACGCGACGCTGACCCTCGACGGCGCGCCCGCGACGAGCCCGATCGTCCGCCCCCAGGACCTCCTCGCGACCTCCCACGTTCTCGAGGTCCGTGCGGAAGGGTACGAGCCGCGCTCCGAGACCGTACGCTTCGACCGCGACAGCACGGTGCGAGTGGAGCTGCGTCGCGTGCCGCCGCCCGTCGTGACGATGGCGCCCGAGCCGCCGCGGGTCGCGACGACCACGACCATGGCGACGACGGCGACGATGGCGAGCACGACCATGGCAACCACGACCACGACCATGGCTGCGCCGTCGATGGCCCCCGTGCGCATCACGACGATGGCCCCCGCGAGCCCGATGCGCGCCACCATGGCGTCTGGCGCAGGCTTCACGACCGACAACCCGTACTGACTTGAAACTCGAACCGCCGGCGTGGAAATCACAACGGAGTTCGGCGAACGGTTTCGTTCCTCTCCGTGCGTCCATGCGCCGCGAGCCCGGACGATCTGGCGACGCCCCGGCGATGACCGCGTGCGTCTTCGGGAGATGCCGCGTTGCGACCGCCCCCCTCGGCTCGTAGGCTCGCGCCCCATGAGCGAGGCCAAGGGCCTGACCTACCGAGACGCCGGCGTCGACATGGAGGCGGGAGACCGCTTGGTCGACCGCATCAAGCCGCTCGCGGCGCGCACCAAGACCCCCCTCGTCCTCGGTGGCGTCGGCGGGTTCGCGGGCCTCTGCGCGTTGCCCCCGGACATCGAGGAGCCCGTCCTCGTCTCTGGCACCGACGGCGTCGGCACGAAGCTGAAGCTCGCGTTCCTCACCGGACGCCACGACACCGTCGGCATCGACCTCGTGGCGATGTGCGTCAACGACGTCATCACCGTCGGCGCGCGCCCGCTCTTCTTCCTCGACTACTTCGCGACTGGGAAGCTCGACGTCGCGATCGGCGAAGCGGTCGTCTCCGGCATCGCGGAGGGCTGCCGCCAAGCGGGCTGCGCGCTCCT
>JALOQC010000260.1 GCA_025453555.1 Myxococcota bacterium
CTTCTCGCAGGGCCGACCGCACGTGCGGTAGTCCTTGCCGTCGCTGAGCAGCGCCGCGATCACGCAATGCTCCATGTGGAAGAGCGGCATCGGGTGATGAAGCACCACCTCCGCGCGCGGCGCGAGCTCGTCGTCGAGGAGCGACAGGAGCTGCGCGGCGTCGAGATCGAAGCTCGGCGTGAAGGCGACGAGGCCGCGGCCCAGCACTTCGCGCGCCGTCACGTGATTGGTCACGTTCAGCGAGAAGTCGCCGATGCGCACGAAGCCGTCGGTGGCGTGGGCCGCGTCGCGCAGCGCGCCGAGGCCGCGCACGTAGAGCAGCGACGGCGCGAGCGAGCCGAGGAAACGATCGATCTTCTCTTCGCCCGGCTTGCGGATGCGCGGCGGCGCGAGCGCGATCGTGGCGTCCGGATGACGCGCCCGGATCGCGCGCACGGCCTCGCCGGTGCCGGTGAGCTCGAGGAAGTCGAGGCCGAGCGTGTCCGCGCCCGCGTCGAGCGCCGCGAAGGCCTGCTCGAGGTTGCGGCAGAGGACCGCGAGACCACCGGGCGGCGGCGGCGCGAGCGCGGGCCGCGGGAGCGTCGCGGCGGTGACGTCGGTCGTCGCGTGAGCCCGTTCGATCGAGAGGACGAGCGCGTCGGTGAGCGCCCGGCGCGCACGATTCAGCGAGGAGATCGGCAGGATCGCGTCGCTCGGGAGCTCGACGTCGAGGCGACCGAGCTCGAAGGGCGTGTCGCCGAGCCGCGCCATCGCCTCGCGCACGCGCACCTCGTCGAGCGGGGTCTTCTGCGCGCGCTCGAGGATCGCGTCGGCTTCCACCTCCGCGTGGTGCCCGCGCGCGCTCGTCGCCGAGAGCCGCGGCGCCTGCCCGATCGTGCCGCGGACCGTCACGTCGATCGGCACGCGGCTCGGGTCGCGCTCGATGCGCGCGAGGGTCTCGCGCTCGCGGGTGGGATCGCTGGTCTTGAACACCCGGTGCCCGACGAGCGAGTCTGCCGATCCCTCGATCGGAACGTCGGGGCCGAGCCAGAGGCGTGTCCTCCGACCGCTCGGCTCGACCTCCCACACGCGACCGCCGAGCTCACCCTCGCTCGCGCGATGCCCTTCGATCAGCACGCCGTCGCCGCGTCGGATCGGCTGCTCGGGCGCGTCGAGCACCAGCCACGTCCGACCTCGCTCGCGCACGATCGACGACAACGTCCCGAGCTCGAGCCCGCGGTGATCGCACGAGCGCCCGTCGACGAGCCGTTGATGGTCGACCCCCGGAAAGAACCCGGGTCCGGAGCCGCGCGAGAAGGCTTGCAGCGCGTCGAGGCGCGTCTCGTCCTTCACCGCGCCGTCGCGCGCTTCGCGGTAGAGCCGCACCGCGGCGGAGACGTAGTCGGGTCCCTTGAGGCGTCCTTCGATCTTCAACGACGCGATGCCGAGGCGCGCGAGCTCGGGGACGATCGTGGAGGCCTCCAGATCCTCGGGCGAGAGAAGGTGCGCGTGCGGTCCGAGGTCGCGGAGCTCGCCGTCGACGACGAGATCGTAGGGGAGGCGACACGCCTGCGCGCACGCCCCGCGGTTCGCGCTGCGGCCGCCGATCGCCTCCGACGTGAGGCATTGCCCGGAGTACGCGATGCAGAGCGCGCCGTGCACGAAGACCTCGAGCTCCGCGTCGGGCGCGCCGGCGCGGATCGCTTCGAGGTCCGCGATCGAGAGCTCCCGCGCGAGGATGACGCGTGTGGCGCCGAGCTCGGTCGCGAGCTGCACCGAGCCCGCGTCGGTGCAGGTCATCTGCGTGGAAGCGTGCAGCGGCAGGGTCGGTGCGATCGCGCGCACCAGCCTCGCGACGCCGAGGTCCTGCACGATCACCGCGTCGACGCCGGCCTTCGCACACTCGCGGATCGCGGCTTCGAGGGCGGGCAGCTCGGAGTCGAAGACGAGCGTGTTGAGCGTGACGTAGCCGCGGACGCCGTGCGCGTGCAGGAACGCCATCGTCTCCGCGAGCGTCTGCGCGTCTTGGTTCTGCGCGCGGGCGCGCGCGTTGAAGCCGACGTAGCCGAAGTACACGGCGTCGGCGCCTGCGCGCACGGCGGCGCGGAGGGACTCGGGGCTGCCAGCGGGGGCGAGGATCTCCACGGGCGGAGGTGTAGAACGCCGCGCGGCGCGGGGCGAACGCACGACCGGACGTCACCCCTCGGGCTCGGGACGTCGGCGGTGGTCGCGGCTGGTCGTCGCGGGCGCATCGACACTGCCGGTGCCGCACGCTCGACGCAGCGGGGGCGCGCGGAGGTTGCGATCACGCAACCCCTGCGCGCCCCCGAGCGCGACACGTTCGTTCAGTCGTTCGCGTCCTGGCGGGCCTTGCCCTTGGCTTCGTTCGCGCGGCCCGACTTCTCCATCGCTTCGCTGTCGACCGCGTCGCCGACCCCGCGCTGGACCTTGCCCGCGAGCTCCTGGGCCTTTCCCGCGACCTTTCCTGCAGCTCCCGCGACCACTTCCTTCGTTTTTCCCGTGATCTGCTGCATCTTTCCGCGGTTCTCCAAGGATTTGTCACCGGTGACCTTCCCGGCAACCTCCTTCACTTTGCCCATGATCTTCTCGGTCTTGCCTTCTTGATGCTTGTTCATCGACATATGCAGTTCCCCCGGATGGATGGTTTGAATCCAACACCCCGAGAGAAAGCAGGATTCGAGCCGCATCGGGATCACGTCCGGTCCGGTTCGTGCTGAGTCTCGCGGCGGGTGACGTGCCGACGCGCGCAGGGCGCATCGGTGAAGGGGGTTCTCATGCTTCGCTGGGCCATCGTGTTCTTCGTTCTCGCATTGATCGCTGCGGTCCTCGGTTTCACCGGGATCGCTTCTTCCGCGGCTTGGATCGCCAAGATCCTCTTCATCGGATTCATCATCGTCGCATTGGTCACGCTGGTCTTCGGTTTGGTGCGCCGCACACCGGCCTGAAGCGGCCGCTCGGAAGCTTCGCGGTCGGCCGGGTCAGTGGCGGACGAAGCCTCCCAGCTCGCTTCGCGAGCGCGCCACCCGAGACACGGGTGGCCTCGCGCGCGGTTTGGACGTTTTCTGGACCTCGACCGCGCGCGTGATCTACCCGACCAGGGTGGCTCTTCGTCGCACGTTCGCGCTCGCGCTCGGCGTCGCGCTCCTCGGCTCGGTCGAGGCGCGCGCCGATCGCGTCGTGTGGCGCGTGCAGGCGGGCGACATGCTCAGCGCGCTCGCGATTCGCTTCGGCGTGACGGTCGACGAGCTGCGCGCGTGGAACGGGCTCGAGGGTGACCGGATCCTCGTGGGGCAAGAGCTCGTAGTGGCGCGCGGGTCGACGACCCCCACTTCTACGAGCGATTCGACGCCGGAACGCGTGGCGGCGGCCGAAGCGACGCGTCCGCCGCGCGATCGCGCCGAGCGCGCGCGCCGTGCCCAGGAGCCGACGCCCGACGAGCCATCGAGCGAACCGACGATCGCGAGCGACGCCACGAGCGTCGCGACCGACGCGCCGAACGACGCCGCGCCCTCGCCGACCGCCGAGAGCGCTCCGACCGAGGCGCGCACGCGAGCTCGATCTTCGGAGACTGCGCGCACAGCGGAGACTCGAACCGAGGCCCGCACGGATCTCCCGACCTACGTGCTTCAGCGAGGCGACACCCTCAGCCACGTCGCGCGCCGTCACGACACCACGGTGGAGCAGCTCCTCGCGATCAACCCTGGCCTGCGCGCGGATCGGGTCGCCGCCGGTCGCCGCGTCCACGTGCCGGTCCCCGAAGGCACGCTGCGCATCGAGCACGTCGCGCGCAGCGGCGAGACCCTCGCGCGTCTGGCCGAGCGGCACCGCGTGTCGGTGCGCGACCTCGTGCGCTGGAACCCCGGGATTCGTCGCGGACTGCGCGCGGGCCGCACCGTCGTGATCTGGTCCACCGTGCCCGCGAGCGTCTCGGCGTCGGTGGGCGCCCCCAACCGCGGGCGACTGCTCGAAGCGGAGCCGATGCCGCCGCACCCGGGCTACTACGTGCGCGATCCCTCGCGCTCGTTCGGCACCCTCGAGACGGTGCTCTGGATGCAGGACGCCGTGCAGGAGGTCCTCGACCGACACCCGCGCAGCCCACGCCTTCGCGTGCACGACGTGAGCCTCCGCGAGGGCGGCTTCATGAATGGGCACCGCAGCCACCAGAGCGGTCGCGACGTCGACATCTCGCTCTACCAACGTCGCTGCACCGACCGCCTCTGCCCGATGCGGAACCTGCAGCCCGACGAGCTCGACGTGGAGCGCACCTTCACGCTCCTCGAACATTGGCTGAAGAACGATCGCCTCGAAGCGGTCTTCCTCGACTACTCGCTGCAAGCGCCGCTCTACGAAGAGGGCCGTCGGCGCGGCTACTCGCGTGCACAGCTCTCACGCTGGTTCCAGTACCCGCACGGGCCGGCGTATCCGCTCGGGGTGGTGCGCCACTACCCGCGCCACCGCGACCACGCGCACGTGCGCTTCGTCTGCCCCGACACCGACGACGGGTGTCGCTGAGCGAGGCGCCGTGAGCGTCGCCGCCAGGCGACCGAACCGTCGAATCGTCGCCGACGTAGGCGTGCCGCCGAAGGATCCGGCGAGCGTTTCGGAGCTCGCGCGCGTGGGGAGATCGATCCGCTCGTCGACGCTCAATCGACGATCGCGCCGAGGCGAACCGGCAGCTCCAACCGCTGGCCCTCGCGGATCACCGTCACCTGCACGACGTCGTCGACCTCGCGTCGGTCCAAGATGCGGTAGAGATCGAGCGAGTCCCCGACCGGCTCCGCGTCGATCGCGACGATCACGTCGCCGAGGATCAGCGAGCCCGTCATCGGATCGCGCCGCGAAGGAATCAGCCCCGCCTGCGCGGCGCCGCTCCCCTCGATCACGCCGAGAACCAGCAGTCCGCGCAGCCCGAGGCGTCGCGCCAGCGTGCCTTCGTCGAGCTGCACCCCGAGCCCCGCGCGCTCCACCCGCCCGGTGGCCACGAGCTGCGTCACCACGCGCCGCACCGTGTCGACCGGCACCGCGAAGCCCACGCCCGCGCTCGCGCCGCTCGGGCTGTAGATCGCGGTGTTGACGCCGATCAATCTTCCGGCACTGTCGAGCAACGGACCGCCCGAGTTTCCGGGATTGATCGCGGCGTCGGTTTGGATCACGCCTTGGATCGGGCGCTGCCCGATGCTCATGATCTCGCGCCCGAGCCCGCTGATGACGCCCGACGAGAGCGTGTGGTCGAGCCCGAAGGGGTTCCCGATCGCGAACACGTGCTGTCCGACCTGCAGGTCCGCGCTCGTGCCCACCGGGAGCGGCCGGAGCTGATCGGCGGGCGCGCGGATCCGGAGCACCGCGATGTCCTTCTCCGGATAGGCGCCGACGAGAGAGGCGTCCCACACGCTCGCGTCGCCGAGGGTCACCCGCGCCGCGTCGGCGCCCGCGATCACGTGGTAGTTCGTGACGACGTGGCCGCTGGCGTCCCAGACGAAGCCCGAGCCGGTGCCTTCTGGGAAAGCCATCGCGTTGCGGCGGAACGGGTCGACGCGCACCGCGAGCTTCGTGATGAACACGACCGAGGGAGACGCGTTCGCGAAGAGCTCGACGGTCGAGCGCTCGGCCTCCGAGAGATCGCCGCGCGGCGTGACCAGGACGGGCGCGGGCGGTGGGCTCGGCGGAGCGACGACCGCTGGCGCGCTCGTGAGGAAGAGAAACGCGAGCACGCCGCCGAGCGCCGCCGACAGCAGCACGACGAGGCCCACGAGGAGCGGGATGGCGTTCCGACGCATCGTGGCCTGGCATAGCACCCGCTGGCGCGGGGTGCGCCAGGGCCGCCCTTCGAACGAGCTCGCACGATCGTTCGACGCGCTCGTGCGCCGCGCTGATAGGCTTGCGACGTGCAGCTCACCCTGCCGCTCCCCGAGCTCGCGCAGCTCTCCTTCGGCGCCGCGCCGAGCCCGAGCCACCGCGTCTACTGCAACCGAAGCCTGCGCCTCGATCAGATCGAGTGGGTCGGCTTCGACATGGACTACACGCTGGCGATCTACGACCAGCGCGAGATGGACCGCCTGAGCATCGAGGCGACGCTCGCGAAGCTCACGCAGCGCGGGTACCCCGAGTCGCTCCAGACCGCGAGCTATCGGACGGACTTCCCGATCCGCGGGCTCCTCGTCGATCGAAAGCTCGGCAACGTGCTCAAGATGGACCGCTACAAGTACGTGAAGCGGGCCTACCACGGGCTCACCGAGCTCACGAAGGAGGAGCGGCGCCACACCTACCACACGCGCCGCCTGCGCGCGGACAGCGCGCGCTACCACTGGGTCGACACGCTCTACGCGCTCAGCGAGGTCGCCGTGTACGCCGCCGCGATCGACCACCTCGAGCGCCTCGGCGTGGAGGTCGATCCGGATCGCCTCTTCGGCGACGTGCGTGAGTGCATCGACCTCTCGCACCAAGACGGCTCGATCCTCGATCACATCCTCGCGGACCTCCCGCGCTACGTGCAGCGCGATCCGCTCCTGGCGCGCACGCTCCATCAGCTCCGCTCGGCCGGCAAGAAGCTCTTCCTGCTCACCAACTCCCACGGTCCGTACTCGGATCGGATGATGAGCTTCCTGCTCGGCGAAGGGCTCCCGCAGTACCGCGGCTGGCGCGGCTACTTCGATCTCGTCGTTTGCGCCTCGCGCAAGCCGCGTTTCTTCACCGGTGACGCCGAGTTCGAGGAGCTGCTGCCCGACGGAACCCGCCGCGCGCTGCCGAACGGGATCCCACGCGTCGAGCGTGGGCGCATGTACCTCGGCGGCAACATCGAGAGCTTGCAGACCGCGCTCGGCACCACGCCCGATCGTGTGCTCTACGTGGGCGATCACATCTACGGCGACGTGCTGCGCGCGAAGAAGGAGAGCGCGTGGCGCACGATGATGGTCGTGCAGGAGATGAGCGACGAGCTCGTCGCGCACGGCGAGGTCGAGCACAGCCTCGCGCGCCTCGACTCCCTGGAGGATCTACGCCTGCGCCTGCTCGAGGAGCTCCGCGATCACCAGGTCGTGCTCAAGGCGCTCGAGCGAAAGCGCGCGGCGAAGAAGGAGCTCACGCCCACCGAGGACGCGGAGCGCGTTCGGCATCGTCACGCGGTCGATCGCCTCAAGCAGCGCGTGCGCCTCGCGGAGCGGGAGCACGACGAGCTCGAGCGAGGCGTCGATCGCCGCTTCCACCGCTACTGGGGATCGCTCTTCAAGGCGGGCGGCGAAGTGTCGAGCTTCGGGGCCCAAGTCGAGACCTACGCCTGCCTCTACACGTCCCGCGTCTCGAACCTGCTCCGCTACTCGCCGATGCACTTCTTCACGAGCCCCCGCGATCGGATGCCCCACGAGCTGCCGTGATCGCCCGGCGGCGCTCGGACGATGCGCGCGCCGGGTCGATTCGACGGAAGCGCCCGTCGCGGAGGGGGATCGAATCCCGATGGTTTCGCCTCGCTCCGAAGCAGCTCGAGGTCAACAGTGCGGATTGACGTCGATCGGTCGCGATGTGATCCCGAGGCCCGACGGAAGCGTCTCACTCACGTCGACACGTGGGTCCGCGAAGCGAAGCAGCTCCTCCCCACGCTGGAGGTAGAGCGCACCGTCGGCCCCCAACATCACGTGCACCTGACCCCGTCCGCGAACCTCGCGAACCACACGGCCCATCGCGAGGTCGACGACCGCCAAGGTGTACTGGTCCGGCGCAACGCAATCTCCCCAATCGGCCGCAAGCACCAACCCAACGCGGCGAGCCTCATCGATCCAGGCGCCGTGGTGAAGGCGTCGATCGTCGGAGCGGTGCGTGAACACCGGCACCCCGTTCAGCGTGATCCTCGACGACGACCGAGGTGTCGATGTCTCCGTACGGAGCCACCATCCGATCGGACCGACTCTCACGAAGGTCGGGGTCGGCGACGCGGCCGTCGGCACGAGGCCCGACCTGTCGAGGCGATACACCCTCGGGGGCGAGCCGACGGAGCTCTGCGCGTCGACCACGCGCACCGTCACGCCCCCCGCTCCCCATCCGACTTCGGTGACCACGGGCTCTCCGGGGACTCGTGCTTCGGCAAGCAACTCGCCGGTCGGTACCGAGAAGAGCCGAAGCCGTGTCGTGATTCCCACGTCCCCTTCCGCGCCGGAGCCGGGCGTGGTGACGACGACCACCTGCTCGCGCGGGAGGTCGAGGAGAGGCGCCACGATCGGTGCGTCGCCCGAGTCGACTCGTACGCTCGGTGAGAGCGGAACGAAGCGACCTTCCGAGTGAAGCCAGACCCCCGCTTGGGCCGTGAGCGGACCGCCGAAGCCGCCCGTTTCGGGGACGGGCTCCGCTCGATACGCCACGAGCGGCACACCCACCCTCACCGTTTCGCGATAGCGCCCGGCGACCGAAGCCACGAACCCGGACACGTCGTGGCGCGCGCGGACGGCTTCCAGATCGGGATCGTGCAGAGCTCGCTGGGCGAACGACGGAAGATCCACGCAGAGCAGCGTGCGCACGATGCCCCACGCTTCGTCGACGCGGCCGAGCTTCGCGAGGGCGCATGCTTCGTTGAACCGTGCGATGTCGTAACTGGGTGTGAGCGCCGAAGCGCGCACGAATCCGGCGAGCGCCTCCACGTGGTCGCCACGGTCGTGGGCCACCAGTGCGTCACGGTTCGCACACCTCGCCTGCGGGGTAACGACTTCGGGAACCGAGGTCCGTCCGAGCGTCCCGCAGGGATCCGCGCCCGATGCGGTCATGTCGGCTTCCGGGGGTGGCCCCACTGTCGGCGTGGACGTCGCACCGCCATTCGAGGCGTTGGACTGCGATGCGCTGCCCGTCTCGGAAGCAGCCGATCGTGCGGGCTCCGCGCGCTCACCCTGCGCCGCAATCCAGGATGTGGAGTGGTCGTCGCAGGCAATGGAGGTGATGCTCAACACGGCAACGACCCAACCTCGCTGCACACGACGAATCGCGGATGGCACGTCTCCGCCAACCTGCAGTCCAACCTCGACGCCGACAGTCGCTCCCTGGCTCGTCATGGTGCCTCTCGGGTCAGGAACGACGCCAAGGACTCGGCGTCGACGTCGCAATGTCCGCCGGGTCGACGGTGCCATTCCACGTTTCCTCCCACCTCACGCGCACGTTCGACGAAGTCCATCGCGCCCTCCATGCAAGACCATTCATCACGCTCACCGCACGATAGATACAGTTGTGGTAGATCCGGCGAGCTCAGTCGTTTCATGGCTTGAATCGGATCGTCAGCGATCCAGTCGTCTTGAGCGGGATACAGGTGCTCTCCCAGAGACTAGAGCGCATCTCATAACCTCCCGCGGCCGCTTCGCGGCATCCGCACGCCCCTCGCCGCCATCCACTCACGCTCGAAAATGCACCACATTTCCTCGAGGATCGCATCGCCGAGCGAGAACCCCTGCCTCTCGAAGGCAGACCATCGAGCGCTCAGATCCGCATGAGGCGACGTCACGTAGATGGGAGGACACAGCGCCGCGAGCTCAATCACGTGAGTAGACCGGAAAGAGGACATGAGCGGCACGTGACAACGTCTCGAGGCGATCGACGAGGTCGGAGTCTGCGGCCGCCTCGCACGCCGCCAACCAGACTTCGAAGCACGCATCGAGGGCGACGAGCGCGGATGCGTGCCTCGCTTCGCTGAACGCCGCTTCCTCGCTCCAGTCGGAGAGACAGTCGACATCCTCACACTCACCCGGCTGGTCCGAAGCCGCCTCTCGCAACGCCTCGAACCGCTCGCGGGCACAGCTCGAGGCGTCGTCCCCCGACGCATCACACGCTCCGTTCAATGCAGTCGTGAGGGCGCTCCACTCGACACGCCAAGTCTCGATCGTCGAACGCATGGGCGGTGTCGAATCCTCATCGGACGTGGCGTGGCCGTCGACCGACTCGGCGCCGACAGGGAGCATGTTCGACGCGGTCGAGCCGCCCACGCTCTCTTCCCGCGCTCGTTCCTCGGGCGATGCGACCGTGACCGCACTGCTTGGTTGGGCGCACCCCAGCACGAACACCACGAGCAGGAGCGGAGATCGGCATCGCAGGCCCGCCCTCGCCCGCGTCTGGCATGGAAGCGGTCCGGTCATCTCAGTCCTCCATCATCCGCGCGATCGGGGACTCCGGTGAGATCGCGTACACAGTGAGCTCGTCCATGCGCTGAACGTAGAGATGTGCTCCGCGTCGGATCCAATGCGCGACATCGTGGGTCACGCTGTTCGGCTGAGGCAGAGCGTCGAGGTCGGTCGTCGCATCGACCTCGAGGTAGCGACGTGGCTCGTCGGGCCGGCCCTCCCAATCGGGACGTGTCTCCTGCATCTGGAACAGAAGCTCGGTCTTGCCGCCGCCGCCGAAAAAATGGAAGCAGCGATAGTCGTCGAGCACGACTGCGCCACCGTCGTCGGGCAACGCACGCATGCGCTTCGGCAGCGCGGGAGAGGCACCGAACCAGACCGGCTCGTCGAGATTCGACAACACGAACACGACCGTATTCGGGTCCGGTTCGGGTTCGACGTACAGCTCGCCGCCCCGTTCGTGGTCGTTCTCGTCGGGGCGCGCGTAGGGCAAGGTCCCGTCACCGAACACCCAGAGGTGATCGCCGACGACGAAGACCTGCTGCACGCAGAAGCCGTCGTCGCGACCGAGCAAGCGGCGAGTTTCGAAGAGCGCACCGTCCGCATCGACCGTCAGCTCCACGAGGCCGTCCGCCTGCGCTGCGACGAAGATCCGCTCTCCGCTCACTGCGAAGGACTCGACGAACGAATCCCCGAGCTTTCGCCGCGCGGTCTCCACCGGGACGGTCGGGTTCATGACGTCGAGCACGACGACGCCACCGAAGTTCAGCGCACCGACGAGCCAGCGCGACCCCACACGCTCCATGTGATGAACCTGGTCGCGGAACATCAGGTGGCAATCCAGCGTCACCGGGCCCGACTCGCTTGGAAGCACGAGGTGGAGCGCGCGCTCGCGTTCGAAGACGTAGAAGAGCGCGTGGACCACGACCGACGACTGCAAGCGAGACACGAAAGGAAGCAACGAGACGAGTCGCGGCGTGGCCGGCGACGAGATGTCGACGACGGACAACGCGTAGGGTGGGGAGCCACGATGGTTGGTGACGAGCAGCTGCTCGCCGCACCGGACGAACCGGTCTCCGCGGACCGGCAGACGTGCGAGCTCGTGCAAGTGGGTCGTGCTCATGCGGCACCTCCGAGCGAGGTGAGGAGGGACGTGAAGGTCGCGTCCGTGCGGAGCGGCGCGAAGTCCGTCTCGGCGAGGAGCCTCTCCGGCGTGTAGTACGCGGGATGGAGCGCGGTTGCCTCGCGGAGCGCGGCAACCGCGAGATCGGGGCGGTGCGTCTGCGCGTAGAGGCACGCGGCGTTGAACTTCGCCATCGCGTAGTAGACGCGGAAGGTCTGCGCGTACTGCTCGTCGAGATCGCCGAGCCCGAGGTCGCGCTCATGGGGCTCCGATCGATAGTCGAAGCGACTCCAATCCCGCGAGAAGAGCGCGTCCAGCGTCGCTTCGCCCTCGGCGACCATGCCCGCCTGCATCTGGAACACGGCGAGGTTGCTGGCGGTCAGCACGTAGTCCGGCCGTTTCGGGGACGTGACTGCGAGTATCTGCGTCAGCAGCGTCACGGCGCCGACGAAATCGCCGGTCTGCTGGAACGCTGGCGCGATTGACAAGAAGGTGTTCACGACGACCTCGAATCGAAGCTCCTTCACGAGCTCCGTCACGCGCTCGGGCGCCTTCGCCTCGAGCATGGCTGCGAACACACCGCGTGCGACGTCGAGGGGCGTGCTGCCCGGCGCGACGTCGATCCACCATGGCAGATGCGCTTTCACCCTCTCGTCGAGTACGACGCATCGACGCCAAGCCTCGATCGGCCAGAGCAGTTTTGCGAGGGCGAGGCGACGTTCCTTCGCTTCCGCGAACCTTCCCCAGATCTGGAGCACCGTTCCCACACGCCAGGGCTCGTCGCCTGGGGTCGCGGCGAGACGCTGCGCAATCTGCCAGGCGACCGGCCAGGGCGCTCCATCGACGCGTCGGCACAAGACCTCGTCCGACACGGCGCTCATCTCGACCGAGAATGCGAGCTCCGCCCTCCATCCGGCGAGCTCCTCCGCGAGCTGCGGAGGGGTA
Source organism: Myxococcota bacterium (assembly GCA_025453555.1). Classification (GTDB taxonomy): domain Bacteria; phylum Myxococcota_A; class Polyangia; order Polyangiales; family Houyiibacteriaceae; genus JACKEH01. The sequence goes on from JALOQC010000260.1 coordinate 12,154, forward strand.
TACGCCGAGACCACGTGTTTGAAGGCCGCGTAGAACGGATCGAAGTCGAGGCTCTCGGTGCGACCATCGAAGACTCCTCCTCGGTAGGCCCGCTCGTGGCAATGATCGATCGCGATTCGAAGGAAGGCATGGAGCACCGAAGGCGCGAGCTCGTTCCATCGATCCATCCGCGCCCCGCCGTATTGGAAGACCGCCTTCCGGTAGACGACGTCGGCGGCGGACAATACCCGTAGCGCTTCACGCGTCGCCTCCACTGCGGCGACGGATCCGACCTGTTCGAGCAGACGGCGCGCCGCAAGGTATCGAGGCATCGCATGCTCGGGGTACTGCTCACGAAGGCGCGCCGTCTCAGCCGTCACGTCGTGTCCGGCATCGAGCCGCACGACCACGTCGTAGGTTCGCGCGAGACGCAGCAACTCGGCGCGCTCGGCGTCGAGCCGAGGATGTGCCTCGAGGAGCGTGCGAACCTTCGGCCACGCGTTCCCGGCGAAGTGGTCGGCGATCTGGAAGATGAGCCGGGTGACCAGGGGGCTCGGCCGCCGCGCCGCAACCGCGAGTCGAGCGAGCGCGACGTCGGTCTCCACCTGGGCGGCCGTCTTCTTGGTGCCCGTGATCGCGTGCACGAGCATCTTGATCCCGGGCGGACTGTCGTAGATCACCTCGTCCCAGGCGCTCGAGCTCTCGAACGGGGTGGAATCGGCATGGAACGCGTCGACGAACTTCGCGATCCGTCGGCGTGGCACCTCCGCGGCCCAACGCGGGTAGAAGTCCTCCATCATGTAAGGGTCGTCGCGGTGTGCCGCGTGGACGAACGCGGGCACGTCCTCGAGACCCATCCACATCAACAGCCTTCCGAAATGCGTCGCCAGCTGCGCGTGGAACTGACCGGTGAGGCCGGCGCACCACCGCTCCGCCCACGCGAGCACGTCGGGGAGCCCTGAGGCAGCCCGTGGACCGAGCGCCAAGAGCCGTTGCTCGAGGACCTGGTACAGTCCGTCGTAGCTACCCATCTCGGGCCCGCTGTGACGAACGACGTCGAGCACGAGTTCGACGTACCCCGCCGGTGGTGAATCTCCGAGCGCTCGAATCCCACGCGGGATTCGCGCGAGTTCGTGGTCCAACCAAGCCCCCGGCCATGGCTCCAACCGTTCCTCGGGATCGAAAGCGAGCAGGGGGTCCCTCTCGCCGTCATCGAGGGTTCCTTCGTCATCGCCCCAGTCGTCGACCGCCTTCGGGGCATCGAGCGTTTCGTCGGTCTGCCGCTCGAACAGGAACAGCGCGACGAGGGGCTCCGTCCGCCCCGCTTGGTGGAGCGCGGCGAGGCAGCCCTGCCACGCGGCCGCCAGCACTGGCCGGTCCTCCTCGGGAATCGACGACCACACCTCGAACCGACGGGACACCTCCTCGTGTGCGAGGCTCGCGGCTTCGTCGCGTCGCTCGGGCCACTCGGCGGGCAGAGGCAGCGTCAGGATCTTCTCCTCGAGCGCCAGCGCCCCCGCTCGATCGCCGGCCGCTCGCAGTGCACGTGCGAACGAGAGCGGACTCTCGCGTCGAACGAGCTGCGCCGCGCGCTTCTCGAGGCTCGCCGTCGGCGAATCGTCGTAGGGAGTGATTCGGTTCGCCGAGGGTCCATCGCGCTCGACGAGCCGGGCGACCGCAGCCTCGCCGAGGCGTGCGAGGACGGCGCGTAGGGTGGCGTGCTCCACGAGCAGCGCCGTCAGCCGGTGCCCCAGCTCGCCGTCGAGCTCGGCCAGCGCGGGCAACGCATACAGGAACTGAGCTTCGATGCCCGTGTCTCCGTGGATCACGGCGGCTTCGAGCCACGCCGCGCGTCGGGGGTGGCCCACGAGCGAGGCCTCGGTGACGGGCGCCACGAGGTCGACGGCGAAGCCCTCTGCGTCGTCCAGTTCCTCTCCCACGATCTCGACGCGGAACGGCAGCGTCTTCGGGAATCGTGCGAAGTCCTCGTGCGCGATCAGTTCTTCGACGAGCTTCACGAGCCAGCGCGCGAAGATCACCAGCTTGGTGTCGTAGTGAAGCAGCGCACCCGAGATCGCCTGCCCGTCGAACGCGAACGAGTACTGAGTCTGGAGCTTGTATGTGAAGCGGTACTCTTCGTGTGAGTCGTGGCCGTGGACGATCGTGTGGTAGAGCCCGAACTGCCGAACGGCGCGACCGTCCGCTGCGTCGTGCATCGAAAAGACCCTGACGTCACATCGCTCGTACGAATCGACTCTGAACTGGAGCAGGTTGAACGGCTGAAACACATGCCGCGGTTCGTGGTGCGCGCGACTCTGATTCAGGCACTCGAGCAAGAACTCGACGCGCTGGGCCACGGTCTCGCGTGGCGTGAACCCCGCGACGATCTGGTCGAATCCCTCTGCGGCGGTGACCTTTTCGTCGTCGTCGTCGTCGTCGTCGAGGAAGTCCGTGGGGTTGCCCCGAGCTCTCTGATTCGCCGGATCGTGAAAGATCGATCTCAAGAAGCCAAGCGCAGCGTCCCAATCACTCGCTCGACAGATCTCGATGAATCTATCTCGATATCCCACGTGAATCACCCTTTTCATCGACGCCGTTCTCGCAGCGACCCATCGTCGTGATCGTCACCGCCGAGCCGGTCCCCAGACTAGAGCGCATCTCATAACCTGCCGTGAGGTGATTCGTGGCAGCCGTGCGTCGATCGCCGCGTCCGCGAACCGAGGAAATGTGGTGCATTTTCGAGCGTGAGTGGATGGCGGCGAGGGGTGCGGATGCCGCGAAGCGGCCGCGGGAGGTTATGAGATGCGCTCTAGAGCCTGATCCAGGATCGGTGTCGGCGCTTCGCGCCCTCAGCACGCACCCTGACGCATCCTCTCGCGCTCGAAGATACCCGGCATTTCCTTCGGCG
>JALOQC010000261.1 GCA_025453555.1 Myxococcota bacterium
GGAGGGCCTCGGCCAGCAACGCGAGGCCGCGCCCTTCGCGCACCTCGTGACGGCCGCCGACCGCACGAGCTTCGGCGCCTTCGCGCAGGGCGGCGCGCTGCGAGCCCTCGCGCACACCCGCCACGAGGACGCGCTCGCGACGCTGATCGAACGCGCGGCGCCGGGGCGGCTCCCGATCAAGGCGCGGCCCCACGCGGTGCAAGCCGTGGGCGTGCTGCTGCGTCACGCGAAGGATGCGGCGCGCGAACGCGCGATCGAGGCGCTGCGCGATCTGCTGCGCGACGAGAGCCCGAAGGTGCGTGACGCGGCGGCGGTCGCGCTCACGATCGGACGCGCGCGCGAGGCCCGCGAGGATCTCGAGCGACATCGGTCGCGTCTCACGCCGCAGGATCGCGTGCGCTTCGACCGGCGGCTACGCGCGCTCGATCGTGGCGAGAACGGCAACGAGACCGAGAAGCGAGTGGAGGAGCTGGAGAAGCAGCTCCGCAAGCTCACCGAGCGGCTCGAGAAGGTGGAAGCGAAGCTCAACGGCAGCAGCTCGCCCTGAGCGTCCAAACGCAAGCGAGCTTCCACGCGCGTCCACGTCTCATCACGTCTGGAGGGCACGACCCACGTTTCGTGAGCCACGCGCGCCCGAATCGCGCGGAACGGCATCGGTTCGTGAGCCGTCCGGCACCCGTGGAGCCTCCCACCTTCACTTCGTGAATCCCGCTCCGGCGCCTCCGCACGTCCTCCTTTGGCGTCAGCTCGGACCGGTGGCATGCTCCGCGGTCATGCGTGCTTGGCTTGGGATTGGGTTGCTCGTGATGCTCGGGGCGTGCGGGGCGCGCTCCGCGCTCGTCACCGGCGAAGAGCTCGACGGATCGTTGCCGGACGGAGGTCGCCCCGACGGCGCGCTCGACGCCGGACGCGACGCGCCACCTCCCTTCGACGGCGGCACCGACTCGGGCATGCCGTTCGAGCTCGTGTGCTCCGAGCCAATCTCCGCGCGCCCCGGCGTGCCCGTCACGATCTCGGCGAGCGTGGTCACCGGGTCGTTCGTCCGTGGCACGTGGAGCGTGGCCGAGCAGCCGATGGGTTCGAGCCCCGAGATCGAAGACCCGGGCTCGACGACGACGCCGGTCAAGGGCGACCTCCCCGGCCGCTATCGCTACGTCTTCGAAGCCGTGGACTCGATCGGCCAGGTCGCGACCTGCGAGTCGGTGGTCGCCGTGGTCGCGGGCCCGCCCGTCGCGGTGTGCCCGAGCGCGGAGCTCGTCGCGCCGGTCGACACGGAGCTCACGATCCCCGGCGCGGGCTTCGACGACGACGGCGAGGTCCAGTTCGCGTGGACGGTCGCGAGCTCGCCCCGAGGCTCGTTCACGAGCTTGAACCCGGTCGACGTCGCGATGCCCGTCTTCCTCGGGGACACCGCGGGCCGCTACGTGGTGCGCCTCGTGGTGACCGACGTCTTCGGCATGACCGACACCTGCGACGCGCGAGTGCGTCTGACCGCGCCGCCCGTGATCGACTGCCCGAGCGAGCCGCTCGTCGCGCCGACCCGGCAGCCGCTCACGGTGCGCCTGAACGTGACCGACGACACCTCGATCGCCCGCCACGACTGGGAGATCCTCGTCACCCCGCCGCGCACCACCGATCTCATGCTCCGCCCGAGCGGCAGCAGCGCGACGCTCACGCCCGAGCGCCAAGGCCCGCACGAGCTCCTCTACCGCGCGACCGACACCGACGGGCTCACGGCGGAGTGCATCGTCACCGTGCTCGCCACGCCGACCCCGCCGACGCTGATGTGCCCCGAGGTCGTCGAGGGCCGTCCGCTCACCACGATCACGTGGACGATGGGCGTGCAGGACGACGGCTTCACGTCGAACGTGCGTTGGATGCTCGCGAGCCGCCCGGACGGCTCCGCGGCCGCGTTCACGGGGAACGCGCGCATCGACACCCCCGGCATGCTGCCCTTCGCGTTCGAGCCGGATCTCGCGGGTGAGTTCCCGGTCGACATCACCGTCACCGACGAAGACGGGATGACCGCGACCTGCACCACGCTCGTACGCGCAGTCGTGGACGAGGGTCTGCGCATCGAGATGTTCTGGAACACGCCGCGCACGGACATGGATCTTCACCTGTTGAACCCGACCGCGACGTCCTGGTTCAACCCGAACGACTGCTACTACGCGAACTGCCGCAGCGGTTTGATGTGGGAACCCGCCGGGGTCGAGAACGATCCTTCCTTGGACATCGACGACACCGACGGCTTCGGGCCGGAGAACATCAACATCCAGTCGCCCTCCCCCGGCACCTACCGGGTCGGCGTGCACGCCTTCAGCGGCGACGCCGGCGTCACCGTCCGCATCTACTGTGGCGGCTCGCGAACCGACGCACGGGCGACCTTCGGTCCCACGCGGCTCGACGACCGCAGCGGCGGCATGAACCGCGACTTCTGGCGGGTGGCCGACATCCAGATCGACGGCGTGGGCCGCTGCACCGTCACCGAGCTGCTGAACGACGCGGGGCGCCCCGACATCATCACGAGCGGGGTGTCCGAAGGCCGGCGCTGAGCCAAACCGCTCACCGATTCGTCTGCGGCCCGAGCGTCTCCATCAAGACCTCGGGTCGGTCGCTCATCACCCCGTCGACCCCTAGCGCAGCCAGCCGCCGCATCTCGCTCGGATCGTCGATCGTCCACACGTGCACCTTCAGCCCACGACGGTGCGCGGCCTCCACGAAGCGCGGCTCCACCACCGTGAGCGCGCCGTGGCGCGACGGCACCTGCAACGCGTCGAACCGCACGTCCACGAAACGATCCATTCGCGCCCGCACCGCCGCCCAGAAGCGCACGATCCCCTTCGCGCCCGGGCTCGTCGCGTAGCGATCTCCCGCCAGCTCGCGGAACCGCTCGGTCATCGCGTCGTTCGCCGACGCCACGAGCGCGCGATCGCGCAGCCCGTGGTGCTCCAGAAACTCGAAGAGCGCCGTCGGCAAACCCGGATCGTCGCCCTTCATCTCCAGATTCAAACAAAGATCTGGCGCGACCTCGAACGCTTCTTCCAGGGTGGGGATCGCGAGCCCGATCCCACGAAACGGGTAGCTGCGCCCGTCGCGCGTGAAGCGGTAGCCCGCGTCGAGCGCTCGCAGCTCCGCGAGCGTTCGTTCGCACAGGAGCCCCCGACCGTTCGTGGTCCGCTCGAGCGTCGGATCGTGATGCACGACGATCACGCCGTCCGCCGACCGGCGCACGTCGGTCTCGATCCAGCGGAAGCCGAGCGCGTACGCCTGCTCGAACGCGTGCCGCGTGTTCTCCGGGAATCGTTTGGCGCCGCCGCGGTGCGCGAAGAGGATCCGTCCGCCGTCGCCGAAGTACGCCTTCATGGCTGCGTGCGTACTACGCCCGGAGACGCGCCGCGAGCCTCGTGCCGACGACCGTCACGCCTGCGGGCAGCAGGTCGGCGAGCACGCAGCGAGCACGGAAGAAGATGGGGATCCTCGCCGCCCGTCGACGTAGAGTGAGCCCGTGGTTCGACGACGCGACGAGCTGCCCCCCGAGCTGAAGGAAGAAGAAGAGGCGCCGAGCGGCCCTGCGCGTGTCGCGCTCCTCGTGGGCGTGGGGCTCGTGCTCGTCGCCTTGCTCGGCTTCGCGGTCTTCGGGGTGGTCCGGCTCTCCGCGAGCTTCGGGCGCGACGAGCCGGCGCGCGACCCGGCCGAACCCGCCGATCTCCAAGATCCCGGTGCCCCAATCGTGCCGACGCCCGTCGGTCCTTCCACCGGGCCCTCGACCGTCGATCCGATCGATCCCGACGTCGCCGCCGCGGCGATGCGCGCGCGCTACCGACCCGGCCCCTTCGTCGACGTCGTCGGGCTCCTGCCCTCGGGGCTAGCGCGCTTGCGGCGCATGGCGCCCGCGAATCGTGGCGGGCGCACCGTGGACAACCCGTGGATCGTCGCGGGCGGCGAGCTTCGCCCCGGCGCCGCGCCCACGACGAGCAGCGCCGCGCTCGGCGTTCGTCTCCAGGACGCGAGCGCCGAGCGCCTCGTCGTGATCCCCGGCGCGCCCGCGCGGCTCTCCCTCGCCGCCAGCGGCCCCGACGTCGCAGGCCTGCTCGTGCGCTTCGTCGACTACCCCGGCTACTTCTTCGTGCCTTCCGTCGTCGACACCGAGCTGGGCACCTTGCGCGTCACGGGCGCCGGCGCGGTCGAGCTGCAGTTCGGCATCGACGCGCCGGTCTTGCCGAGCGGGCTCCCGCTCGAGCCGGGCAAGGATCTCTTCGCGACGATCGAGATCGCCGCCGTCGACACGAGCGGGAACACCTCCGCGTGGGCGCGCCGCGATCTGCGTGTGCTCCCGGTCGGCACGGGCGACGTCGAGGTCACGCTCTCGATGACGCGCGCCACCGATCTCGATCTCTACGTCGTCGATCCCACCGGCGTGGTCACCTACTACGGCAACACCCACGCGGTGAGCGGCGGGCAGCTCGACCTCGACGCGAACGCCGGCTGCACCGGCAACATGGGCGTCGATCACGAGCACGTGTTCTGGCCGCGCAACGTCGCGCCCGCGGGCACGTACCAGGTGCGCGTCTCGAACTTCCGGAGCTGCATCGCGGGTGAGCGCGTCGACTACCGAATCACCGTGCGCAACTGCGGCGAGACCGCCGTGTTCTCGGGACACTTTTCGGGTGCGGGCGACTCCGAGAACTGCACCGTGGATCCGGGCAACCGGCGCGACTGGTGTCAGCAGGTCGTCACGTTCGAAGTGACGCCCTGCACCACGGCGAGCCCCTGATCGACGGCGAGCGATCGAGCCTGCACGACGATCGAGCCTGCACGACGACGAGCCCGTAGTACGCTCCGCGCCCCCATGGCCGAGCTCTGTCCCTGCGGATCCACACGCGCCTACGACGAATGCTGCGGACCCTTTCACCGCGGCGCCGAGCCTCCGACGCCCGAGACGCTCATGCGCTCCCGCTTCGCGGCGTTCGCCAAGCGGGACTTCGCGTACGTGTGGAAGACCCTGCACGCCGATCACGCGGAGAAGCGCGACGGCGCGAGCCGCGACGCGTGGCTCACGGAGATCCGAGAGGGCACGAAGCTGCTCCGCTACAAGAAGCTGCGCGTGCTCGACGTGAGCGAGGGCCCCGACGCGGAGGGCTACCACCACGTGCTCTTCCACGTGCTCGTGATGCGCCACCGCCAAGACGTCTCGTTCGCGGAGGACAGCCGCTTCCTCCACGACGGCGAGGGTTGGCGCTACGTCGCCGGTACGCTCTTGCGCAACCGCGAGCTGCCCAAGCCCATCGAAGCGCTGACCTTCGACACGTTCTGGAAGGCCGCCACGCGCTGAGCTCGAAGGACACCGGCGCCGCGTCAGAGCTTGCGGTGGCGCAGGCTCGGCAGCGACGCCCGCACGCGCTCCACGTAGCGCGGGTCCACGCTCGCCACGCACCAGCCCTCGCCTTCGCCGCACTGCGCGAGCACCGCGCCCCAGGGGTCGACGATCATCGCGTGACCCCACGAGAACCGGCGCCCGCTCCCGTCCGCTTGGCGGTGATGTCCGGTCTGCGCCGCCGCGAGCACGTAACACTGCTGCTCGATCGCTCGCGCGCGCAGCAAGATCTCCCAATGATCCTTGCCGGTGTGCAGCGTGAAGGCCGCCGGAACGGTGAGCGCGATGGCGCCGCGGTCGACGAGCGCGCGGTAGAGCTCGGGGAAACGCAGATCGTAGCAGACGCTCAAACCGAGCTTCCCGAGGCGCGTGTCCGCCACGACCACCGCGTCGCCCGGGCTCACGGTGTCCGACTCGCGGAGCGTGGTCCCGTCCGAGAGATCGACGTCGAAGAGGTGGATCTTCCGGTAGATCGCGCCGATCGATCCGTCCGCCGCGACTTGCACGCACGCGTTGAAGACGTGCTCCGGATCCGAACCGCGCTCCCAGAAACCTCCGAGCACCAGCTCGACGTCGTGCGCCTTCGCGAGCGACGCCATGCGCGCGAGGATGGGCCCACCCTCCGGGAGCGACTCCGCGATCGCGAGCTTGCCCTCCTCGGGACCGAGGAACGAGAAGCACTCCGGGACCACGATCGTGCGTGCTCCGTCGCGCGCGGCGCCGCGGACGGTGCGCTCCACCGCGTCGAGGTTTCGCTCGACCTCGTCGTTCGAGGTGAGCTGCACGACACCCACACGCACGACGTCTTCCTGCACGTGTGACCCTTCGCGCGACGCGTTCTCGTTCATGCGGAGATCCCCGGCGGCGGAAAGGTCGGGCGCGCGAGAAAGTAGCCTTGCCCGTAGTGGACACCCGCCGCGCGCACCACCTCGAGCTCCTCGCGCGTCTCGATGCCCTCCGCGACCACGCGCGCGCCGAGCTCCTCGCAGAGCCGCACGATGTGCCGCAGCAGAACCTGCATGCGCTCGTCGAGGTGCGCCTGCGCGACGAGGCCGCGGTCGAGCTTCACGACCTCGGGCTGGAGGTCGACGATGTACTTCAGGTTCGAGTACCCCGCGCCGAGATCGTCGACCGCGAGCGAGACACCCTTGCTGCGAATCTCGCGGAGCACCGAGTGGCAGAGCGCGAAGTGGCTGAGCGGCACCGACTCGGTGATCTCGAGGTAGACGGGGTGATCGTGCGAGAAGATCGGATCGTCGGGCTGCACCAGCCAGCCCTCGTCGAACTCGTTCGGGTGCACGTTGAGGAAGAGCGGATAATCGGGGCAGCTCGAGGTCGCGAGCTCACGCACCACACGACCGAGCGCGCCGCAGACCTGCGAGCGTATCGCTTCGTTGAAGAGCGCCGGCGGCCCCTGGAAGTGCGGCGAATCGCTGCGCACGAGCGCCTCGTAGGCGTAGATGCGGCTGCGCCGTAGGTCGACGATTGGCTGGTAGACCACCCGGAGCGCGCCGATGCTGAGCACGTTCGGGATCTGCGAGGGCCGGCGCGTTCGTCGAAAGCCCGGACGCGGTGGTTGCGCCTGCTCGAGCCAATCGAGGAAGTTCCGACCGTCCGTCATCGGGACGACGAGGATACACCACGGCGAACCACGTGGTCGCCCGATCGCCTCCCCCATTCGAGGTAGATCGATGGATCTCGCGTGGTGTCAGCGGCGTTCTGTCACCTCGTCGGACTCATCGGCTCCGCGCTCGCGCGCCGCCCGATGGTTTCTCGGAATCGTTCCACTTCGCGGACGGCGTCCGCTTCGCCCCGAACGATTCCGCTCGCGCTCGTGGCGACCCGCCACACGAGCGTCCGCAGTCGGGAACATCGTGACCTCGCTCGTCCCCGTGCGCAGGAGAGCAACGGCGAGCGTGGCCGTAGCGTGCGCGCACGCGGTGGTGCACGCTGACGCGACGCGATGCTCAAACGACTCCTGCTGGGTGTCCTCAAGGGGACCCTGATCGGCGCCGCGATCGGCGCTGGTCTCCACTTCGGGCTCGGCTGGACGGCCGCAACCGGGTTGCTCGCGTACTTGCTCGCGATGGGCGCGGGCGCCACGGCGGGCCTGCTCGGTGGCAAGCCCCCGTGGCGACAAGACACCTGGATCGAGTCGGTGCTGAAGGCAGTCGCTGGGCTCGGCGTCGGTGCGTTGCTCTACTGGGTGACCTCGACGTGGGCCGCGTTCGAGCTGCCGTTCGCGCTCCCCGATGTCGCGGCCGGCACGCCGTGGACGAGCGTGCCCTTGCTGGTGTCGACCGCGGTCGCGCTGGTCTTCGGCACGTTGGTGGAGCTCGACAACACCGACGACGCCAACACCACGACCGCGGCTCGCGGTGGTAAGGCGAAGCCGACCACGAAGGCGCGCGTCGCCCCCCGTGAGGTCGTGGACGTGGAGGACGCCGAGGTCGTGTCGAGCACCAAGCAGCGCGAGCGATGAGCGCCGAGCGCGAGCACGCTCGCGAAGGACGAGCGCGGTGAACGAAGGCTCCCAGTACGACGACGAGGCGCACGACGACGAGGCGCACGACGACGAGGCGCACGACGACGAGGCGCACGACGAAGACGAAGCGTTCACCCGGCGTGCGATCGAGGCATGCGCGCGACGTGGGCTCTACGGCGACGACGTGTTCCTCGTGCTCGCGCTGCTCGAGCGGCCGGAAGCGACGTGGCCGGCGTGCTGCGAGACGGGCTGCGAGCCCTGCATGAAGACGCTGCACGCGGCTGCGCGCGAGGCGCTCGGCCGGACGACGGAGTGACACGACCTCGGACGTCGCGGTGATCGCAGTGCGTGATCGTGATCGTGATCGTGATCGTGATCGTGATCGTGAACGCCGACGTGAACGGCGACGTGATCGGCGACGTGATCGGCGACGAGCCCGCCGTCCCACACTCACGAGCTCACGAGCTCACGAGCTCACGAGCTCACGCCCTCACGCGCTCGCGCCGACGCGCTTCCGCACGAACGCCATCCACAGGATGAGTAGCAGCGCCGCCATCCCCGGCCAGTCGCCCACGTGCGCGTAGAGCGTCGTCCCCTGCAGGAGCGGCAGCTCCTCGTAGAGCTCGCCGCGCTCGAACACTCCGACCTCGCCGAGCACGCGACCGACCGGGTCGACCATCGCGCTCACGCCGCTGTTCGTGGAGCGCACGAGCGCGCGGTGGTGCTCGACCGCCCGGAACTTCGCGAGCGCGAGGTGGATCCACGGCTCGTGGGTGTCGCCGAACCACGCGTCGTTCGTGATGTTCACGAGCAGATGCGGGTCGCCCTCGCGCACCGCCTGCCGCGTGAAGCCGGGCAACACGTCCTCGTAGCAGACCAGCGCGCTCAAACGCGCTTCTCCACGTTCGGTCGGGAGCGTCAAAGGTCGAACGTGGGTGCCCGGCGTGAAGCGTCCGCTGTTCGGTGACCAGTCGTAGAGGATCGGGAAGGTCTCGCCGAGAGGGAGGTACTCACCGAACATCAGCAGGTACGTCTTGTCGTACGTGCCGAGCACGTCGCCCTCGCCGTCGACGAGGTAAGCCGTGTTGTACGCGTAGCTCCGATCGGGCCCCTCGCGCCGCCGCAGACCGCCGAAGAGCAGCGGCGTCTGCAAGGGGCCGAGCACGCGCGAGCGCACGTTCTCCACGCCATCCTGCAGGAAGTACGTGTAGGCCGACTCCGGCCACACGAGCAGATCCATCTCCGGATGCTCGCGCTCGAGCCTCGCGCTCTGCTGCAGGTGGCGGCGATGCCCTTCGTGCGGATCGTCGCGCTTGGAGAAGATCCCCATGTTCACCTGCACGACGCCGACTCCGAGCCGATCTGCCGCCGCAGCGCGCGCGTCCACCTCGGACACGCGGTACGCGCCGTAGCCGAGCGTGAGCGCGATCGAAGCGAGCGCGATCGCGGGCGCGAGGCGAGGTATGGGCCGCTTCTGCCTCGACGCGACGAGCACCTCGTAGAGCGC
>JALOQC010000262.1 GCA_025453555.1 Myxococcota bacterium
CGCGCTCGGCGGCGAGGACGTCTCGACGATGGATCGTGGCGCGCTGCGGCAGCGGATCGGCGTGATCTTCCAAGACTTCGTGCACTACCACTTCACGGCGGCGGACAACGTCGGGCTCGGGTGGCTGCCGAAGCTGCACGATCGGACCGCGATCGAGCGAGCGGCGGACGAGGCCGGCGCGACCGAGATCGTCGCGAAGCTCCCGGGCGGGTGGGAGTCGATGCTCGGCCGGTGGTTCGGGGGCGAGCAGCTCAGCGTGGGGCAGTGGCAGCGGATGGCGCTCGCGCGTGCGTTCATGCGGCGGAGCAAGGTGCTGATCCTCGACGAGCCGACGGCGAGCATCGACGCGGAAGCCGAGCACGCGATCTTCGAGCGCTTCCGGGAGCTGAAGAAGGACGCGACGTGTGTGCTCATCACGCATCGCTTCGGGACGGTGCGGATGGCGGACCGGATCGTGGTTCTCGACGGGGGGCGCGTGGCCGAGATCGGAACCCACGAAGAGCTGATGTCGCGCGACGGACTGTATGCGCGGATGTTCTCGTTGCAGGCGGAAGGGTATCGCGACTGAGAATCGAAGCGGAATCGTTCGAGGCGAAGCGGTCGTAAGTCCGCGAAGTTGAACGATTTCGCGAAACTATCGGGCCGCGCGTGGGCGCGGAGCCGATGAATCAGTTTTGAGTGTGCCGCGAGCGGCGGCGAATCCAGGCGAGCGCCCACGCGAGAGTAGCCAACCACGTGCCGAGCAGCCACCACCGGGTCCAGGCGTCCTCGGGCTGGAAGCGGAGCTCGACGTGGTGGCTTCCGGCCGTGATCGGCACTGCGCGTACGAAGCCGTTGGCGCGCCAGATCGGGGCGCGTGTGCCGTCGACCTCCGCGATCCAGCCGGGGTACCACGCCTGGTTGATCACGACGACGCCGTCCGCGGGGGCGTCGATCGAGAAGGACACGTGATCGCGACCGAGCTCCACGTGCTCGGCTGCCCGTGAGGTCTCCGGCCAAGCCGCGGACAGCGAGCCCTCGGCGGGTGGTGGCGCCTCGATCACCGCGATCGGCGCGGGCGCGACGCGGCGGACGTGCGCGAGCGCTTCTTGGCGCGTGGCCACGTAGTGCGTGCTCGCGAGCGGCACCGCGTAGACGAGCGGGAGGGCGCGCGGGATCCGAGTGACGCTGCGCTCGTTCGGGAGCGCGACGCGTTCGTGGGCCGGTTCGTTCGGCAGCTCGCGGGGGAGGAAGTGACGGTCCCAGCCGTGCAGGTAGTGCGGGCCCTGCAGCGCGTAGGCGACGCCGAACTGGGCCGCGAGCTCGGGCTGTTCGTGAAGCGCGGCGAGCACGCGCTCGTGGCTCGCGAGGGTGAGCGGGTCTTGGTAGCCGCGCAGATCGGGGAAACGAAAGCGGGTGCCGGCGCGCAGGCCGATCGCGAACTCGTCCATCGCGGCGTGCGCGGTGCCGAGGCCTTCGGTGTGTCGGAGGACTTCCTGTGCGGCTTCGCGATCGCCGTGCGCGGGGCCGAGGCGGAGGTGGCGTTCGGGCGGGAGCGCTTGGGTGACGTCGGCCACGACGAAGAGCGCGAGGAGCGCGCCGAGAGCGGGGTGATCGAGCCGGCGAAGGAAGACCGCGAGCGCGATCGTCGCAGCCGAGAGCAAGAGCAGCGGAAGACCCGCATCGTGCTCGGCGGAGACGACGTGGTACGGGAACATGACGAATGACACGAGCAGAAACGCGCCCGCGATCGCCACGTCTCGTCGCGAGAAGACACGTCTCGCGAGCACGTCGAGTCCGCCGGCCGCGAGCAGCGCTGCGCACGGTCCGAGCCATGCCTCGTAGCGATGCGGCAGACGAAAGAGCGCGACGCCTGGCACGTGGTCGAACGCGAAGCGGAAGAACGGGAACTCCGCGCCCATGGCCAGAACCGTGGCGAGGGTGAAGAGCAGGAGTGCGGCGTGGTTTCCGATCGTGCGTCCGTGCTGGGCGAAGGGCACGAGCACGAGCGCGAGGAGGCCGACGTAGAGGTGGTTTCCGCTCTGCGGCGACAGCAGCAGCAGGGAGGCGTCCGCGAGCCCTCCGTCGCTCAGATCCGCGAAGTCGCGTCCCGCCTGCACCGAGTGCTTCGCGAGCTCGAGGCCCGGCACGAAGACGGCCGCGACGAAGCCGGCCGCGAAGACGGCGAAGACGACGCCCGCGATTCCGATCGCGCGCAGCGCCGCGACGCGATGACCGCGTGGCGTCTCGTGCAGCTCGCGGATCACGCGTGCGAGCCCGTAGAGGAAGACGAAGCTCGAGGCGAACCAGAGCGCGGGCGGCGATCCGGTCCACGCGCAGGCCGCGAAGGCGAGCGCGAGGAAGAGACCGTCGCGCGGGCGCTTCTCCTGCACGAGCGCTTCGAGCGCCCACAACATCGCGGGCAACCACGCGAGCGCGCTGGTGAGGTTGAGCTCCCAGTTGTGGCGCAGGAAGGGTGCGCATTGCACGAGCGCGGCGCCCACGGTCGTCGCGCTCCAGGAGAACCCGGTGCGCCGTAGCCAGCCGAGCGCAAAGAGGCCACAGAGCCAGAAGCCGAGCACGACGCGCGCGGTGGCGAAGGCGAGCGGTGGGTCGGCGCCGAACGCGCAGAGCGCGAGGTTCAGCGGGTGGTAGGGCGCGGCTTGAGGATCGGCGTAGAAGGGATAACCGCCGCGATCGTAGGGGTTCCAGAGCGGGAGCTCGCCGTCGTGGAGCGCGCCGCAGAGGTAGACGAGGTCGGGCCAGTACTGCTCGGAGACGTCCCACTCGAACCACGCGCCCTCGCCGCGGAGGAGCGCGAGGAAGAGCGGCGCGAAGAGGAAGAGCGTGATCGCGCTCGTGGTGGCGATCGCGATCGCACGCGCGCGAGCGGAGCGCATCGGCTCGCGCATCGGCGGCTCGCGCATCGGCGGCTCGCGCATCGGCGGCTCGCGCATCGGCGGCTCGCGCATCGGCGGCTCGCGCATCGGCGGCTCGCGCATCGGCGGCTCGCTCTTCGGCGGCTCGCTCTTCGGAGGCTCGGACACCGCGCGACCGTAGCAGGGTGCGCGTGCCGTTCGCGCAGGCTCGACGTGTGCGTGGACGAGGTTCGGACGACGTGCTCGTGCGCTCCGCGCTCAGCTTCGATCGAGCGGGGCGTCGGCGAGGCCGGTCGCTTCCATCGCGTGCGCGATCGCGAGCAGGCGCGTCTCGCTACCCGGCACACCCACGAACATGATGGAGAGCGGACGACCGATGGGATCGCGTCCGCAAGGGATCGCGATCGCGGGCAGACCGGTGCAGTTCGCGAGCGGGGTGTAAGCGCCGATCGCGCGCAGCAGGAGCGCGTCTTGTCCGCCGCGCACGAGGCCCTTGCGGAGCGCGGGTGCGGGGACGGCAGTCGTCGGCATCGCGAGGACCGGCACGCGCGCGAGCGCGTCGAGGCTCGCTGCGCGCAGGCTCGCGAGCTTCTCGTCGATGCGTCCGTCCTGACGGCCGAAGGCGCGGCCGAAGACGAGGTTCATGAGGCCTTGGCCGGAGTCGACGCGCGCTGCGTAGGCACTGCGGGCGAGCTCGCGGGTGCTCGCGGCGAGGGCGAGCGCGGGATGCGAGGCGGCCCCGTTCACCTCGACCGCGACCCGACGCGTGCCGAGCGCGTTCAAGGCGCGATCGAAGGCACGCCGCACGTCGCGCGAAGCGAGCTCGGGGCCGAGCCCGTCGACGAGGCCGACCTCGTCCGGGATCCACGGCGCGATCGGTTCCACGCGCGTTCCCGCGAGCACTTGGTAGAGGCGCGTGCAGTCGGCCGCGGTGCGCGCCATCGGGCCCGGCACGTCCATCGTCGGCGCGACCGAGCGGTAGCCGCGCGAGGGCAACGCGTGCAGGCCCGGCTTGAGGCCCACGAGGCCGGTGAACGCCGCCGGGATGCGGACGCTGCCGAGCCCGTCGCCGCCGACGCCGTAGCGCGCGACGCCGCTCGCGACCGCGGACGCGGTGCCGGTGCTCGATCCACCGACGACGTGCTGGGGGCAGACGGGGTTGATCGGCGCGTCACCCGCGAGGAGCAGGCCGAGCCCGTCCATGCCGAGCTCGGTCATCTTGCCCTTCGCGATCGAGGCTCCCGCGGCGCGCAGGCGCGAGACGAGCTCGGCGTCTTCGGTCGCGACGTCGTCGTCGGTCGCGGACGCGAGCCCGAGCGCGGTCGGCAGCCCCGCGACGTCGAGGGACTCCTTCACCACGACGGTCTCACCCGCGAGCGGCACGCGGTGCGTCTCAGTCGTCGTCGTCGCGGTGGGAGCCGAGGTGCGCGCCCACGCGAGCAACGCGTCACCCACCGGAGGCGCGACGCGTCCGCGCGTGTTCGCCATCGCGTCCGCGAAGGGGAGCGGGAGCGCGCGCTCGGTGAGGTCCAGGATCGTGTTGCCGATCACGCGGTGCGCGAGGGGATTGTCGAGCACTCGCGCGGCGAGACGGAGAGCTTCGGCGGAGACGATCAACATCGGGAGCCTCGAAGAAGGAAGAAGAGAAGAGACACCAAAGCGCGGAGGGCGGCAACGCGATCACTCGTTCGTCGGGAGCTCGCCGGGGGCTTCGAGCGTGTCGGCCCACGCGTCGAGATCGTCTGCGAGCAGGGCGCGCAGCCACGCCTCGAGGCGCAGCTCACCGATCGCCGCCGTCTCGAGGCTCTCGAGCTCGAGATCGCCGAGCGAGGCGAGGACCTCCGGTGGCACTTCGACGGAGGTGAGATCGCGGCCGACGATGCCCGTCGGATCGCCGAGCAGCGCGGTGTGCGCGCGGCCCGCGAAGAAGAAGCGGCGATAACGGTCGGGGTGCGCGGCGTGGATGGCGTCGCTCTCGTCTGCCAGCGAGCCGCGCCACGTCGCGGGCTCGAGCTTCAAGAAGAGGTCGCCGATCACGAGGTCGTCCCACGACGAGATCGCGGCGACGCGCGCGTTCGGATCGCGATCGAGGAAGTAGCGCACGAAGCCGGTGATGTGTCCGTCGCCCACGCAGTCGGGGCAATCGGGCGGCACGAAACGGCGCGCGTTCAGCTCGTCGAGCAGGCCGTCGACGAACGCGGGGTCTTCGCCGCGCACCACGCCGAGGCCCGCGTCGTTGACCACGAGGATCGGCGCGTCGGGGTAGACGTAACGCACGAGGAAGCTCGCGAGGATGGTGCCGAAGCCGCCGCCGCTGCTGCCCGCGAGCACCACGCGGCTCGGCGCGGGGAAGTGACGGTGCGCGACGGTGAGCGCGGCGGAGAGGTTCTCGAGGCCGTGGTGCAAGCGCTCGGGCGTGCCGTCGCCGTCGTCGTCGAGATCGTTCGAGCCGGAGAAGAGCGAGCCGTCGCAGTAGGGGACGTAGAGCACGTCGAAGTCGGCGAAGGGGTTCTCGGGGAGCGCGCGGTCGAGCACGTTCACGTCGGGGATGCCGGGCGGGGCGGTGGTGACGGCGAGGCAGAACTCGCTCCAACACGCGCCTCCACCTTGGAGGAAGATGAAGAGCTCGTCGCCGGGTAGGTCGCGCACGGACGCGCGAAAGGGGGCGCCGCGCATGCAGACGGGGCCGTCGGCGGGATCGAACTCGTAGGTGATCGCGTCGGCGCGCTCGATCGTCTCCACCGGCTCCGCACGACCGAGGTGCTCGGTGAGGCCGAGGTCGTACGCGACGCGCGCGGGCGAGCCGGCGGGTGGACGTGCGCGCAGCGGATCGGGATCGGTGGCGCAGGCGGCGAGGAGCGCGAGCAGGCCGACGAAGCGAAGCATGCGCGGAGCGTAGTGGGTGCGCGTCGGCGGTGGAACGCGTTTCGGGGCGTTTCGGGGGGCTCGGGCGAAGGCGCGAATCCCTCGGAAGCGCGGGCATCGTCTGATATCGCGCTCCTCGGCTCCGATGCGTGCGAAATTGATGTAAAATATCGCTGAGTCGCACTCGGATGGTGTGTGTGATGTTACGGAATCGCTCCTTGGATGTGTCGAACGAGCGATGATGCGCGAGCGCCCCGGCAACTCATGGCCAAGCTTCGAGCCGCTCTCGGAGCGACCTTGGAGGAGACCCCCATGACGACCCTTGCGACGACCCGCCCCAGCCTCTACCGCGACATCCACAAGGCCATCCGCGCGATGATGAACGCGCTCGTCGATCGCGCGAGCCGCTGCGACTTCACCGACACGAGCGCGGTCGCGGCGCTGCGCGAAGAGACCGTGCGCACCTTCGTGCTGCTCGAGTCGCACGCGGAGCACGAGGACCGTCACGTCGCGCCGATCGTCGAGCAGCACGCGCCCGAGCTCGCGCACCGGCTCGGGGGCGAGCACGAGGCGCAGACCGAGCGCATGGTGCGCCTGCTCTCGATGCTCGACCGGCGCGCGTCGGACGCGGCGGGTCGTGGTCACGCCTTCGTGGTCGCGCTCACGCGCTTCTTCGCGGAGATGCAGGTGGACATGGCCGACGAGGAAGAGCGCGCGATGCCGGTGCTCTGGGCGGCGCTCGACGACGCAGCGGTCCTCGCGATCGAGCACGCGATCGTGACGTCGATCGCGCCGACCGAGATGATGCAGTGGATGCGTTGGTTCCTGCCTGCGCTCCCGGCGCGCGATCGGGACGCGATGCTGGAGGGCATGAAGCAGGGCGCGCCGCCCGAGGCGTTCGCGGCGACGCTGCAGCTCGCGCGCGAGGTCTTGCCGGAGAGCGAGGTGCGCGCGCTCGAGAAGCTCGCCGCGTGATCGTTCCCGCGCGCGCGGCCCCATGCGCGGTCTCGTGATCACGGGCGCGCTCTCGTGTTCTCGTGGGCGCGCTCTCGTGATCGCGGCGCGCTCTCGTATCCGCGCGCGTGCTCTTGTGATCGTGCGGTCCGCTCGCGGATGCTGCCGCGATGCAGACCGCCGACGGTTACGTCGCGAGCCTCCGCGCTCGCCAGCTCCGACTCTTCGTGGACGGAGAGCTCTGCGCCTCGCCGGTCGATCACCCGAAGGTGCGTCCGGCGGTGAACGCGGTGGCCGCGACCTACGCGCTCGCCCACGACCCGAAGCATCGCGCGCTCGCCACGCGGGAGTCGGACCTCGTGGGTCGACCGGTCAACCGCTTCACCGCGCTCTTCCGTGCGCCCGAAGATCTCGTGCGCAAGCTCGAGCTCCAGCGGGTGCTCGGTCGGCTCACGGGCACGTGCTTCCAGCGCTGCGTCGGGCTCGACGGCATCAACGCGCTCTACGTCGCGACGCACGAACGCCCCGTGGCGCGCGAGCGATTCGTGGCGTGGCTGCGCGGCGTGCAGGAGCGCGACGAGATGCTCAACGGCGCGATGACGGACGCCAAGGGCGATCGCAGCCAGCGGCCGCCGGGGCAGCCGGATCACTACGTGCGGGTGGTCGAGCGGCGCGCGGACGGAGTGGTGATCCGCGGCGCGATCCACCAGACGGGCGCCGCCAACGCGCATCAGATTCTGGTGATGCCGGGCCAGGCGCTGCGCGAGGGCGAAGAGGACTTCGCGATCGCGTGCGCGATGCCGGTGGACGCGCCCGGCGTGACGATGGTGCTCGGGCGCCAGCCGAGCGACGACCGTCGTGGCGGGCCGGACGCGGGGAACGCGCGCTTCGGCGGACAAGAGTGCGTGGTGCTCTTCGACGACGTCTTCGTGCCCCACGAGCGCGTGTTCCTCGACGGCGACCTCGAGGCGTGCAGCACCCTCGTCAGCACGTTCGCGGGCTACCACCGCGCGAGCTACGGCGGCTGCAAGCCGGGCAACCTCGACGTGTTGATCGGCGCCGCGGATCTGGTGACGCGCACGAACGGCGTGCGGAAGGCTTCGCACGTGCGCGACAAGCTCGTGCAGATGGCGCACCTCACCGAGACGATTCACGGGCTCGGCGTCGGCGCGAGCGCGAAGGGGACGCTGCATCCGAGCGGGGTGTGGGTCGTCGATCCGATCCTCGCGAACGTGTGCAAGCACCACGTCACGCAGCTCCCGTACGAGATCGTGCGGCTCGCGGAGGATCTCGCGGGCGGCGCGATGAGCACGCTGCCGTCGATCGCGGATCTCGATCACCCGGAGCTCGGGCCGGCGTTGCGCACGGTGGCCGGATCGGAGGAGCGCGCGAAGGCGCTGCGGCTCGTGGAGTCGATGGCGTACGGCGCGGGCTCGGTGCCGTTTCGCATCGAGTGCATGCACGGCGCGGGATCGCCGCAGGCGCAGCGTGTGGTGTTGGAGCGCGAGATCGATTGGGAGTCGAAGGTGAAACGGGCGCGGGTGCTCGCGGGCATCGACGCGGACGACGAGCTCGCGTGAGCTCGTCGACCGGGTGGGCTCGCTGGCGACGCGTCCGCGTCGGGCCTACGCGCTCACGGCCGGCCGGTGATCGGGTCGCCGGTGGAGAAGAGCGTCACGAAGGGTTTGTCGAAGGTCTCGAGGGTGCGCCACGCGGCGAGGTTCGCGGCGCGCGCTGGATCGCGGGGTGTGATGGGCACGAGGCTCGGCATCGCGCGCGGTCCGGCGAGGTAGCGACGGTCGGGGAAGGGCGCGTCGTACGCGCGGCGCTCGGCGTCGGAGAGCTTCGTGGCGGAGCCGAACGCGACGACACGCGAGCAGACGAAGACGGGCGTGTAGAGCGCGACGGTGCGCCAGGTGAGGAAGGCCGCGAGCGAGCGCAGGCCCTCCTTCGTGCGCGGCGGCGGATCGCCCTTCGGGAGGAAGCCGTTGCCGATCGCGACACGCGCGAAGAGGTCGGGGCGTTCACCCACGAGGCGAAGGCCGATCAGCGAGCCCCAGTCTTGCGCGAAGAGCGTCACGTCGGAGAGGCGCGTCTCGTCGAGGAAGCGGCCGATCCACGCGACGTGCCGTGCGTACGAGTGGTCGGAGACTTTCGTCGGCTTCGAGGAGCGACCGAAGCCGATCAGATCGGGAGCTACCACGCGCAATCCCGCGTCGAGCAAGCCCGGGATCATCTTGCGGTAGAGGAACGACCAGGTCGGCTCACCGTGCATCAAGAGCACGACCGGCGCGTCGCGCGGGCCTTCGTCGAGGTAGGCGACGCGCGCGCCGCTCGGATCGACGGTCACGTAGCGCGGCGTCCACGGGAAGTCGGGCACGTCCGCGAAGCGGGCCTCGGGGGTCTCGAGCAGCTCCATGACGTGGTGGTATGCGTGCACGCGAAGAAAGTCACGCCACGTCGTGGGGCACGTCTCGCAACCAGCCGACGCGCCGAAGGCGTTCGCGCGCGGCGACGAGCGCCTCTTCGGACAAGCCGAGTCGGCCGCCGGCGTCTCGGTCGAGCTGGCCAGTCACGACGCCCACGATCACGAGCTCGGCCGCGCCGACCTCCAGCCAGCGCACGCGCAGCGTGTCGCGATCGCGTACGAAGAGCAGGCTCACCGCTTCGGCGCGTGGGACGGGTGAGTCGTCGCTCGCGCGGTGCACGGCGTGTACGTAGCGCCGCGTCGCGAGCAGGGGATCGGCGCCATTCGGGAAGGGCGCGTCGGAGGTCGCGAGCTCGTAGCGGACGCGCTCGAAGTCCGCGAGCTCGGCGAGACAAGCGGCGCGGGTGGCCGTGCGCTCGTCGATCCACGCGACGTTCGTGGGATCCGCGAGGAACGCGACGAAGGGCGCGCCGAGCCCTCCCGGATGCGCGATCGCAGATCGATGCGTGCGCGCGAAGCGAAGGCAGAGCTCGGCGAACGTGGTTGGAGCGAGGTGCTCGAGCGCGCGGCGCGTCGCGGGGAAGAGCGCCTCGAGGGCCTCGCGTTGCTGACGCTCCACGAGCCGCGCGTAGAGGGCGAGCCGTGCGGTGCCGCTCGGGCTCGGACCGAGAGCGGCCTCGACCGATTCGGCGGTGCCTTCGCCGCGGACCAGGAACGCCCCGGCGTGCGCGAAGAAGGCGTGCAGGTCGCTCATGCGCACCTCGCAAGGCCGCGGATGGTGTGGGATGCGTTCGCGGAGTGTCTCGCGCGCGTCGCGACGAAGTACGTCTGCGGCACGCTCACGCGCTCCTCGCGAACGCGTCATCGCTCCGCTCGAAGAACGCGCGCGTCACGTCGCGCACTCGATCCGCCGCGTCGAGCAGCGCGTCCAGATCGCCGAGCGCGTGATCCCACTCGAGGATCGTCGGGACCGGACGACCGATGCGTGCGAGCGCTTCGAGGTAGAGCCGCATCACCGCCGCGCGCGGGGGACCGGAGTGATCGTCGAGCAGCAGACCGTCTTCTTCGCGGTGATCGGCGAGATGAATGCGCGCCGTTCGCTCCAGCGGGAGCGCGGCGAGCACCTCCGACGGATCGCGACCGTGGTTGCGTGCGTTCACGTAGACGTTGTTGACGTCGAGCAGCAGCGACGCGTCTGCCTCTTCGAGCGCGGCGCGGAGGAACGTGCCTTCGTCGAGCACGCTCGTCGGCATCGTCGCGTAGTAGGTCACGTTCTCGAGCGCGATCGGGCGCTCCAGCCGCTCGGAAGTCTCACGCGTGCGGCGCCCGAGCCAGCGCGCGGCCTCTTCGGTGAAGGGCAGCGGCAGGAGGTCGAGCGAGTGCGCGTCGCCGAGGCGAGAGAAGCACGCGTGCTCGCTGAAGGTCGTGACGTCGTGGGCGTCGAGCAACGAGCGCAGACCGTCGAGGAACGTGACGTCGAGCGGATCGGGGCCACCGAGCGAGAGCCCGACGCCGTGCACGGAGAGCGGGAAGCGCTCCGCGACCTGCTCCAAGAGGGCGCGCGCGCGCCCGCCGAAGCCGACGTAGTTCTCGGGGATGATCTCGAGCTCGTCCACGCGTCGGCTCGTGGTCAGCAGCGCGTCGAAGTGATGGCGTCGGAGCCCGACCCCGACGCGAAGCTCGTGCGCGCTCGCGCCGTCGGACCACGACGGTCCGAGGGCTCCCGAAGGAGCGAACGCGAGCGCGCGCGAGGCACTCTCGATCATGCGCAGCCTGCGTCCGGAGCCGGGCAACCCGCGGGACAGCCCGCATCGGCGGTCGGACAACCCGCGGGACACCCGGCGTCCGCGGTCGGACAGCCCGCAGGGCAGCCGGCATCCGCGGCCGGACATCCCGTGGCGCAGCCCGCGTCCACCGTCGTCGGGCCGTCGTCGTCGCCGCAGCCCGCGAGGCCACCCACGGCGACCGCCGTCGCGAGCAACGTGGCTTCCAGAATCGAACGCAAATCGGTCTTCATCGTCTCTCCGTTCTTCGGTCGAGAGCCTCGGCTCTCGAAGCGTGCGTCCCGCGATCACCACCTCGATCACGCGACGCGCCGCGACTTCGCTCGCGCGCTCGATCTCGTTACGGCGGCGCGTGCGATTCGAGAGAGCTCGTGTCGCACGATGTGGGCCGCGCGGTGGCTCGCACGTGCGGGCTACGCGGTGCTCAACGCACGTCGCACGTGGCGAGCGCGTCCGCGTAGGCTTCGCGCGCGCGCTCCGTCATCCACCCGGCCAGCGCTCGGCGGCTCTCGCACACGCGCCGCGCGTGCGCTTCGTCTGCATCGAGCGCGTCCGCCAGCGCGTAGCGCAGCGTCGGCACGTCGCCGTTCGGACAGCGGATCGCGGTCGTGCCCGCCGGACCGACGAGCGTCGCACGATCGACCGGCTCGCCCGCGCATTCGTAGGTCACGAAGGGATCGTCCGCGTTCGGATCGCGTGGTCGATAGGTCTCGAGCGGCGCGCGATCGGCGAGCACGTAGCGGAAGACGTGCATTCCGCTCGCGTCTGTTCCGCGACGAAGGTGAGCGTCTTCGCCCGCGGCGGCCTCGGGGCGTCGGTGGCCGTGACAGCTCGCGCAGTCGAGCAGGCGCGAGAAGCGATCCACCGAACGTGTCCGATCGGCCGCGCCGTGACCCGGCTCCGCGCGTCGAAACCCGGCGCCTTTCGTCATCGCGTCCGCGAAGAGGGCGATGGCGCCTCGTCGACCCGCGTCGTCGTCGCGCGGCCACTCCGCGCCGAAGAGCGCATCGGCGTCCAGACTTCGGGGGCGGTAGGCGTGAAAACGCTCGCCCGAGGACGTGAAGCGGGTGCCGCGCACATCGGCCACCTTCCATCGATTCGCTTCGCGTCGGTACTCCACGCGATCGGCGACCGTGCCGGGGGGGAACACCAGCTCGCCCGCCTCGACGTCGATGCGTCCATCGCCTTCGATTCGAACGAACACCTGCGTTCGGTCGCGCAGGGCTCGACCGCGCGGGAGCCGAATGGGGGGGTCCATCGGCGCGAAGGCGCGTGCACGCCAGTGATCGGAGTCGAGGCGTGCGGCGCCGGTCGGGATCGGATCGGTCGCGTCGGGCGAGCGACTCACGACGACCACGAGCGCGGCGATCAGGGCGCCCGCGGCGAGACCGCGCACGAGCCATCGCGCGAGCGCACGCGTCGCGTCGACCGGCAGGGGTCGAAGCTCGGCGCTCATGCAGGACGCCGCACGAGCGAACGATCGACCAGCGCGCCGAGGACGGCCGCGAGCGCGACGCCACCGACGTGGAACACGAAGAGGTGCTCTCGCGCTTCGTGGACGGGACACGCGACATGCAACGCGGCCATTCCCGCGAGCGCACCGGCGGCGGCGGCGAGCGCGACCGTGACGATCTCCCCACGTCGACCGGCACGCCAGGCGATCACACCCGGCACCGATGCGGTCGCGAGCTCGAAGAGCAGACACTTCACGCCGACCGCGGGCGCGAGGCCCGGCATCGCGGCGCCGAGCAGTGCGAGCACGAAGCTCGCGGCGACCGCGAGGCCGATCGCGCCGACCCGTCGCGTCGTGGCGAAGTACGCGAGACCCACCGCGAGCGAGAGCGCGCTCGCCGCTTCGACCCAATCGTGCGCATGCGGGCTGTGCTGCTTGGCGATCGCCGCGAGCGCGACCCCCACGACGAAGGTGGCGAGCCCGAAGGGCCAGCGTCGCGGCCGCCGGTCCATCGCGGCGAGCACGACTCGATGAGCACGGTCGAGCGCTTCGTCGCTCGGGGGCTCGACCTGCCACGCGTCGAGCTGATCGACGACGTCGCGCACGAGCGAGAGTCGGTTGCGGCAGCGAGCGCACTCGTCGAGGTGAGGCGCGAGCTCGCGACGCTCGTCGCTCGGCAGCGCGGACAGGCCCGCGAGCAGGTCGTCGTCGAGGTGGCTCATGTGAGCGCCTCCTCGCTGGACTCGGTCGACGCCGGGACGTCGGAGAGATCTTCGAGCTTCTTGCGGAGCGTCGCGTACGCGCGGAATGCGCGGATTCGCACCGCACCTTCGGCCGCGCCGAGCGCGTCTCCGATCTCGGCGAAGGTCAGCCCTTCGAAACGATGAAGGAGGACGACCACCCGCTGACTCTCGGGGAGCTCCGCGATGGCGGTCTGCACGCGCGCCGCGACCTGTCCGGCTTCGGGGCGGGGCGGGGGGACGCTGAATCGGAGGTCGTCGAGGGCGTCGTCGCTCACCGAGCGCGGCACCCGATACCGCCGACGGAGCTCGTCGGCTCGCACCCGGGCCGCGATTCCGAACACCCACGGGCGAACCTTCGCACCCGGACGGAACGTGTCGCGCGCCCGGTGGAGCTTGAGAAACGTCGTTTGAAGGAGGTCGTCGGCCACGTCTTTCGCCCCGAAAGAACGGAGAAAGAAGCCATGCACGCGAGGCGCCAACGCGGTGAACAGCGCCGAGAAGGCCGCGCGATCCCCCGCGAGGTAGCGGCGCATGAGGTCCTCTTCGTCCACCGTGGGCACGGCGCCCTTTCGTCGGCGAACGAGGTTTCGTTACGCCTCGTTGGCGGGCGTCCGGCGTTTTCTCACGACCGAGCCCACCCCATCGGCAGGCAGAGGGTGCGATGGCCGTGGCGCCTCACTCCCCCGATTCCCACACGAGGTCGCGCGGCGCGTCCTCGTGGCAGCCCACGCAGAGGGTCTGGGCATGCGTGCGGTCCAAACCGTTGGTGACGGTGCCGCTCTGCGCGCGGCGCCAGAAGAACCACGGGCCGTCGGCGTCCGCCACGCGCGTCTCCAAGCTGATCGCGGTGACGGTCTCCCCGGTGTGGTGGAGCTTCACGATCGTCGCACCCACCGGCCATTCGCCGCTCCCGCCGCGCGCGCCGACCACCGCGTCGTTCCAACAGATCCGCTTGTCGCCGTGAGGTGACGGCTCCTCCGCGGGCGTGATGAGCTCTTCGCACTCCCACGTGAGGTAGGGCTCGGTGTCGATCCACGCACCGAAGAGCGTGACGTCGCTCGGAGGTCGCTGATCGGTGCCGTCGCCGACCATCGACGAACCATCGCCACACGCGGTGAAGAGGACGAGTGAGAGCGCGAAGGAAGGGACGAGCGTTCGGTTCATGACGCGCGAGTACGCGACCGCGCGCCTACCCGTTACGGGCTTCGTTCAGAACCGCATCCCGACCTGAAGCCCGAGGGTTGGGGTGCGCGCGCGATCGCGGAGCCCGCGGGTCAGCGACTCTTCGATGGACGCGATCGCCGCACGCTCGGTCGCGCTCGCGCCTTCGGAGGAGAGCCCGACGCGCGCACCGAGTCCGTGGGCCCAGCCGACCGTGGGGCGAAGGAGCACGCGCTCGCCGAGGCGCAGGCTCCAGCCGAGCTCGACGTGGATGGCCGCGATCCGCATGGAGGCGTCGACGTCGCGCGGCTGCGCGCTCATCCCAGCCGCAGCGGCGACGGTGCTCGCATCGACCGAGACACCGCGTCGGATGCCGAGGTAGCCGATCGAGAGCTCGAGCCCTTCGCCGAAGGGGCGCACTCCGACGCCGATGCGACCCACGAACGCGCCGTTGCCGAGCGAGCGCGCGATGGAGCCCGCGTCGCCGTTCACGAGGCCGCTCGCGACCGCGTCGTAGACCCCGCCGTACACGCCGACCCCGAGGCCGCCGTAGACGTAGACGCGCTCGAAGAGCACGAGCCGCGCGTTCACGCCGACGTCGAGCGGCGCGGTGGTGCCGAGCATCAGCTCGACCCCGACACGCCGCGTGGTTCGCTCGGAGGTCGACCCGGACGAATCGATCGCATTCTCCGCGCGATCGCGTGACGACACGTCGGCGGCGCGTGTCCGAGCTTCGGTCACGTTTCGCGGACCGTCGAGCGCGGCGCCGCTCTCTTGCGCGCGCACCGATCCACCGAAGAGCGCGCTCGCGAAGCCCACCGACAGCAAGACCCGCGCAGCGTACGACTTCGGCCTCATGCCCCATCCGTGGCCGCGAGGTGGAGATTCTTTCATACGATCTGCGATCGAGTCGTTCGGTCGAACCCTTGCGTGACGTCTTTCCCGTGTGGGTCGGCGCAGCGTTCCACCGCGTGGAAGGGTCGACGTCGACGCGTCGCCGCGCTCACGTGGTGTCGCAGCCTCACGCGGTGTCGCCGGGCTCACGCTTCGTTGGGCGTACGCGTCGCTCACTCACCGCACGGACAGCCGCCGATCGTCACGTCGGGCCACGCCTCGAAGGGCGGGCACGACGGCGTGCTGCCGAGGCGCCATTGGATCGGGAAGCTCTCGCCGATCGCGAGGCCGGCTTCGGCGATGCATCCGAGGCTCATCGAGACCGAGTGTGCGAAGCCCGTGGTGCCGGTGACGCCTTCGTCGATGCACGCCGCGATCGTCGGGTCGTTCGGCGCGAAGGTGTACTGCACGGCCACACGATCGTTGCTGCACGGTGCGTCCTCCGGGGCGTCGATCGTGGTCACCGTAGCCTGCCCGTAGAACACTCGGTACGTGCAGCCTGCGAGGCCTTGCGAAGGTACGAGGTCGCACTCTTGGAAGCCGTCCGCGTCGACCACGCGCACGTGCATCGTGCGGCTGCGCGCCCAGGTGGTGGTCCGCGCGGTGACGGTGAGCGCGAGCCGCAAGCCGTCGGGGGCGTTCCAGCCGAGCTGATCGTCGACCGGGCCCGCGATCACGTTTCCGTTCCCGTCGCGGCGGAATGCTTGGAAGAAGCTCGCGCTCGCGAACTCGTCGAGCTCGCCCTCGGGGCCGTCGGGGAAGGCGTCGTCACGTGCGTGCGCGACGTCGACCCGCACGCAGCCGTCGCCGGCCATCGCTTCGGGAACCCGAACGATCGGTTGGATCATCGCGCCGCCTTGGAAGCCGAAGACGTACGTCACGTCGTCCCCGTCGCCCCACGGCACGAAGACTCCGTCGACCATCGCGCCGACCTCGAGCCCGTCGAGCGGCTCGCTGTCGTCGTACTCGAGGTACGCGCATCGACGTGGCCAGCACGCGGCGTCGCACTCGAGCTCCTCGAAGGGGGCGTCCATGCCGGCGTCGCTCGGATCGACGGGGATCGAGTCGCAGCCGGCCAAGAGCGCGGAGAGCGCGGCCCAGGTCGCGAGCACGGCAGTGGTTACGAAGTTTCGGGTCGTCGTTCGCATGGTCAGCGCTCGCGCGTTCGAGCTCACTCGCGCGTTCGAGCTCACTCGCACGTTCGAGCTCACTCGCACGTTCGAGCTCACTCGCACGGGCACCCCACGAGCGGCAGCGCAGGCTCGACGCTCAACGGCGAGCAGGTGCCCGACGCGATCAGGCGCCACGTGGTGTCGAAGCGACTGCCGGCCGCGATCGCGTACGTGTCGAGGCAGCCGCGGCTCATCGTGAGCTCGGTCGCGTCGGGGAACGTCGGCGGCGTCTCGGTGGCGAAACAGCTCGCGACCTCGCTCGACGGCTCGAAGCGATAGGTCACGGTCGTGGTGTCGTCGCAGCCCGGGCCGACTTCGCCGACCGCTTCGATCACCGCCTCGCCCGTGTAGGTGCGGTAGCAGCAGCCGGGGCACGGCGTCTCGATCAAGTCGTCGCAGTCGTTCTCGCTCCCGAGCTGGAGGGGGATCGCGACGTGGCGCGCGAAGGTGTTGCTGCGCACCGTGACGTCGAGGACGAAGCGCGCGTCGAAGGGCGCCCAGCCGACCTGATCTTGGAGCGCGCTCGTCTCGACCTGCGGCTGACCCGCGACCTCGGCGACGTACGTGCGCTCGACGTAGCTCGCGAAGCTCGTGAGGTCGGCGAGCTGTCCCGGGTTCTCGGGGTCCTCGAGGTGACGAACTTCGACCTCCACACAATCGCCGCTCGCCGCGAGCTCGTCGGAGAAGCGCACGACGGGCGTGATCATCACGCCACCTTGAAATCCGAACACCACCGTCGCGGTGTCGTTCGGTGCGTAGGGAACGAACACGCCGTCGCGGTACTCGCCGATCTCGAGGCCACCCTCGATCACTTCGGGCGCGCCGTCGCCGTCCCGGAGGGGCAGGCACGTGATCGGCGGCGCGTCCTCGTCGGGCGTAGCGTCGCGACGGCCGGCGTCGGTCGCGGGGTCGCTGCTGGAGTCACCGCACGCGAGAACGAAGAAGAGGAGCACCGAGAGCGAGCGCATCGGACACCAACGTAGCAGCGCGCGTGCCGCAAGAGTTGGCACGGGTTGGCTCGCATCTCGCGGCTAGAGCGCATCTCATAACCTCCCGTGAGTTGATTCGTGGCAGCCGTGCGTCGATCGCCGCGTCCGCGAACCGAGGAAATGTGGTGCATTTTCGAGCGTGAGTGGATGGCGGCGAGCGGCGTGCGGATGCCGCGAAGCGGCC